>DDEP01000058.1:7981-20131 GCA_002336465.1 Pedobacter sp. UBA1951 | reverse complement strand
GATTGGCTCCGAAATCCTTCAGCGACAGGCCAAGACCAACTTTAATTATACCCCCAACAAAGCCCATAAAATAGAATTTGGGGCAAACATGACCCATTATCAGTTACAACCTGGCACGCTAAACCCTGGCGCCAACGACCGAGTTAACCCTTTGCGCGTTCCTAACGAATATGGGCTGGAATTGGCACTACACGCAGAAGATGAAATCTCAATAAACCGCAAAACAACCGTTTCGGTAGGACTGCGTTATTCGTATTTTATGGCCTTAGGCCCCGCCGCTGTACGTTCGTACGCCGACGGTAGCCCCAAATCCGAAGCCAGCATTATCGACTCTACTTTTTACGGAAGCGGCAAACCCCTCCAAACCTACGGAGGTTTTGAGCCACGCGTGGGGCTGCGTTATACCATCGACGAACTGTCGTCGGTTAAGTTCGGCTACAACCTCATGCGTCAGTATTTACAAGTGGTTTCCAATACCACCACTCCCCTTCCCACCTCGCGTTGGAAAATGAGTGATGCCCACATTCGGCCGCAAGTGAGTCAGTTGTGGACAGTTGGTTATTTCAAAAACCTTAAAAATAACATCTATGAGTTTTCGGTAGAAGCCTACTACCGCGCCACCCAAAACGTACTAGACTTCAAACCAGGTGCCGATTTTTTGTTGCAAAACTACATCGAAACCCAAGTATTGCAGGGACGGAGCAAATCGTACGGCTTAGAATTAATGCTCACCAAGAAAAAAGGCGAAATGACGGGTTGGGTCAATTACACGTATTCAAGGGTATTTAATTTGGTGGACGAAGGCCCTCGCTTCACCGAACGTATCAACGATGGCAAATGGTATCCTGCCAACTTCGACCGTCCTCACAACGTGAACATGTCGCTCAATTTCAGTGAGAACAAATACCACAGCCTTTCGCTGACATTTACCTACGGGACAGGCCGCCCCTACACCATCCCCAACGGCTTTGTGAGTTTCCAAGGGAAAGCCTACCCCTACTATGCCGAACGCAACCAAGGCCGTATCAAAGACTACCACCGACTTGATTTTTCGTGGCAAATCAACAACCCATCGCTCAAAGACAAACGTTGGATTGGCAGCTGGATTTTCACCGTTTATAACCTTTACGGGCGCAAAAACCAGTACTCGGTATTTTTGAAAACCCAAGGAACCGCCTATACCGCCTACCAGCTTCAAATTTTTGCCTCCCCAATTGTATCTTTGGCATACAATTTCAAGTTTATGTAAAAATCAGATACTCACTTATCAATCAACAACCAATGGCCATTGATTATTCAGTAAAAGACGGGGTAGCGATGATTGTGTGGAACATGACAAGCTCGCCCATGAACGTCCTCAACGACGACTCCGTTCCTGCTTTTGGAGAAGCGCTCGAAAAAGCCTTCTCTGACGCTGACGTGAAAGGAATCGTCATTACATCCTCCAAGCCCGAGTTTGTGGCAGGAGCTGACCTAAAGATGATTTTGCGCAATCAAGGAGGCGACCCCGCCGAAATGCTCAAAATCTCCGCAGGACTTAACGAGCTTTTTCGACGCATCGAAACCAACGGCAAACCCGTAGTCGCGGCCATCAATGGCACAGCCCTAGGCGGTGGCTTAGAAATATGTCTGGCTTGCCATTACCGAGTCGCCCTCAACAACCCCAAAACCAAACTGGGGCTTCCCGAAGTAAAAGTTGGGCTACTACCAGGTGCGGGTGGTACACAACGATTGCCGCGGATGATTGGAATGCAGGCCGCTTTACCATTGATTTTGGAAGGCAAAGAACTCTCCCCCAAAGATGCCTTAGGAATGGGGATTGTCGATGCCGTCGCCGAAACCCGCGAAGAAATGCTCGAAAAGGCTTTTTCTTGGATTGCAGCCAATCCAAAACCGCTAAAACCTTGGGACGAAATCAATAAAAAAACGGGTAAAATTCAGGCCAAAGACAACTACAAAGTCCCCAACGGAGCAGTGCTAAGCCCCGTCGGAATGCAAACCTTTACGGTAGGAACGGCAATGATGATGGACAAATCGAAAGGAAATTACCCTTCGACCCAACACATCATGTCGTGCGTTTACGAAGGATTGTTGGTCAACATCGACCGAGGTATTGCCATTGAAGCCCGTCATTTTGTCAAAGTTGCTACCTCCAAAGAAGCAGGCAACCTGATTCGTACCATGTTCTTGGGCTTAAACGAAGCCAACAAAGGCGCAAGCCGCCCCAAAGACATCGCCAAGACGGAGGTTAAAAAATTGGGTGTTTTGGGGGCGGGCATGATGGGTGCGGGCGTTGCCTACGTCAGTGCGCTGGCGGGCATCGAAGTCATTTTAAAAGACGTCAGCCAAGAAGCAGCTGAAAAAGGCAAGGACTACGCGCGTAGTTTGTTAAAAAAAGCCGTAGAACGCGGCAAATTCGACGCATTGAAAGCCGAAGGCGTGTTGGACTTAATCAAACCGACAGCCAACGCCGATGATTTGGCGGGTAGCAAGCTAATCATCGAAGCCGTCTTTGAAAACCGCGAGCTAAAAGCCACCGTTACTCAAGAAGCCGAGCCCCAATTAGTCAACAACGGCGTATTTGCCTCCAATACATCCACCTTGCCCATCACGGGTCTTGCCAAAGCCTCAGCGAATCCTGCCAATTTCATTGGCATTCACTTCTTTTCTCCCGTCGATAAAATGATGTTGGTGGAATTGATTGTCGGCAAAGAAACTTCAGACTACGCCCTGGCAGTAGCAATAGATTACACCCGTAAAATCAAAAAAACGCCGATTGTTGTCAACGACTCGCGGGGCTTTTATACGTCGCGCTGTTTTGGCACTTACACTTCCGAAGGAATGGAGCTCCTTAAAGACGGCGTAAACCCTGTGCTCATTGAAAACGCAGGAAAACTGGCAGGAATGCCCGTAGGGCCGTTGGCAGTCTCGGACGAAGTGGCACTTGATTTGGTATATAAAATTGCGGGACAAGCCGTAAAAGACGGCGTGCTGGCCGAAACCGACACTAGCTACCAAATTGGGAAACAATTTACTGAAATGGGGCGCTTGGGTAAAAAAGCCAAAGCAGGGTTTTACGAATACCCCGAAGGTGGCCAAAAACACTTATGGGAAGGTTTGGCGGAATTATTTCCCGTCAGTACCCAACAGCCTACGTTGGAAGAAGTAAAAACGCGTTTGTTGTACCGTCAGGCGATAGAAACGGTGCGGTGCTTTGAAGAAGGTGTGATACGAACGCGCCTTGACGCCGATTTGGGCTCGATTCTCGGCTGGGGTTTCCCTCCTTACGCAGGCGGCACGCTGTCTTTTGTTGACTACGTGGGCATTTCCACCTTCATATCCGAATGCGACCGTCTTGCCGAAACTTACGGGGAGCGCTTCCGCCCCACCCCCAAATTGCGAGCGATGGCGGCAGCGGGCGAAGATAAGTGTTGAAAAAAAGTAAAAATTTTTATTTTTTTTCAACACTTATCTTTCTGAAAAGCAGCGTGTTTAGCCCCAAAACGCAGGTTTGACAAAAAATATTTTCAAAAAAAATCAAAAAAAGGCTTGACAAAGGGGTGAAATACCCCTACCTTTGCATTCCCAAAACAACGGGAAATAAGTAAAAAAATAACACGGTTGCGTAGCTCAATTGGATAGAGCATCTGACTACGGATCAGAAGGTTTGGGGTTCGAATCCCTACGTGACCACCAAAAACCCCTCAAAACAGCTGTTTTGAGGGGTTTTTTATTGCTTTTTTCTGATCAGAAAGGAGATTTATAAAATTCTCAACGAATGTGCAAAAGCAAATGTACCAGCTCCTACCTACGAATTTTATTGGGGCGGGATTGAAGTGCATTTTACAGCGGTGAAAATTTCGGAGAAAAAGGATGTGTCGGTGAAAACGTCGGTGAAAACGTCGGTGAAAATCTTGGCATTAATGAGGAAAATCCCTGAAATAACAATTCCTGCATTGGCTAAAGAAACAGGAGTTACCATTCGTTCAGTAGAACGTGCCATTGAGAAACTTAAAAAAGAAAATAAAATTGAACGGATTGGCCCCGATAATGGCGGTTACTGGAAGGTTTTATAATCTCTTGTCAGCTTTTCCACACCATGCGACCATTGTTATTCCTTTTGTTTTTTGGTATTTCCTCCCTCCTAGTTTGGTCGCAAGAAAGCCCTTTACAGCCAGTTAATATCAAAGCCAAGTACGATAGTGCTCGGGTTGAATTTACACAATTTGAGAAAAAACACGGCGGGTTCGTGCATACCAAAAACGTAAAAATGCACTACCTCGAATGGGGAAATCCGCGCCATACCCCCTTCATTTGGGTGCATGGTAGCTTCACTAACGCCTACGAATTTGCTGACCTTGCAAAAGAATTGGTTCAAAAAGGGTATTACGTCATTGCGATTGATTATTACGGTCACGGCCAAACTCCCATTCCTACTCACGACGTCTCGCTTTATCACGTCGCCGACGATATTAACACCCTCATGTCGGTCAAAAAACTGCCCAAAGCGGTCATTGGAGGCTGGTCAAGGGGAGGTTTCATTGCTACGGCATTTTATGACGCTTATCCCGAAAAGGTACTAGGCTTGGTCCTCGAAGACGGCGGATCGGTAGCCACCAACACCCACTACCATCAACTACCTGATAGTACGTTGAATGCTCAAGTAAAAAGTATATTTACGGATAGGTTCTCCTACGCCGCTTTTGACACAGAATTTGAGGCATATAAAGCCTATTACGATTATTCGTCGTCGGGCACTCAGTTTGAGCTGTTGGCCTGGCTAGGAAAGGATTCGGAGGGTAAATGGACGATTGGGGCGGGTGTCGAGAAGCTATTTCACATGCGCAACGAGGCTGAGTTTAAAGAAACCATTTTACGTCCTACCAAAGCATCTTTGTTTGGAAAATCAATGTCACTGATTGAACCGAAAATTATTTATCGAAACCTGCACGTTCCTCTCCTGATCATCGATCCAACGTCCCCCAACGACCTTTTTCCCTTCGAGAAAGACAACGCTGCCTTACAACAGCAACATTCAAAATTCATCACGCACAAAATTTATCCAAATACAGGGCACAATGTCCACTACGAGAAACCGAAAGAGTTTTTAGAGGATGTTACAGCGTTTTTGAAAAGGGTTTCAGGCCGTTAAAAGACCTTCCAAGTTTCATCTGCAACAAATAGCCAAACTTGGAAGGTCTGTAAAAATGCAAAAAGACCATCCAAGTTTGACACTAACTTAATCAGTCAATCTTGGATGGTCTGTAAAAGAAAAAGACTTCCTAAGTTTTGGCAACTTGGGAAGTCTAAATCATATTAATTTCCTGCTACTTGCGCACGAATGATATTAAGGGCCGCACCTGCTTTGAACCACTCGATTTGTTGTTCGTTGTAGGTATGGTTTACCGTAATTTCATCGGTTGAGCCATCAGCGTGGTTGAGTACCAACGTAAGTGACTTGCCAGGAGCAAATTCTGTCAATCCAACGATGTCGATTGAATCGTCTTCTTGGATTTTGTCATAATCTGCTTTGTCCGCAAACGTCAAGGCCAACATCCCTTGTTTCTTCAAGTTAGTTTCGTGGATACGGGCAAACGATTTTACCAATACCGCACGAACGCCCAAGTGGCGTGGCTCCATCGCTGCGTGCTCGCGTGACGAACCCTCACCGTAGTTTTCATCTCCAACCACAATTGTGCCCACTCCTGCGGCTTTGTACCCACGCTGGGTAGCAGGAACTGGCCCAAATTCGCCTGTGACTTGACTTTTTACGTTGTCGGTTTTTTCGTTAAAGAAGTTAACCGCGCCAATCAACAAGTTGTTAGAAATGTTATCCAAGTGACCACGGTACTTCAACCATGGGCCTGCCATTGAAATATGGTCAGTTGTACACTTGCCTTTGGCTTTGATCAACAATTTCAAACCTTTAAGGTCAGTACCTTCCCAAGCGGCAAATGGATCAAGCAACTGCAAACGATTTGACGTTGGCGAAACTGCTACTTGAATATCGCTACCGTCTTCTGCTGGTGCTTGGTATCCTGCATCCTCTACGTCAAAACCGCGCGGTGGCAATTCGTCACCCGTTGGCGCGTCCAAGGTTACTTGTTCGCCATTTTCGTTGATTAGTGTATCCGTCAATGGGTTGAACGTCAAGTCTCCCGCAATGGCCAACGCAGTCACCAATTCTGGAGAAGCTACAAACGCCAACGTATTAGGGTTACCATCAGCACGTTTGGCGAAGTTACGGTTGAATGAGTGAACGATCGTGTTACGCTCTTGCTTTTCAGCGCCTACACGCGCCCACATACCGATACAAGGACCACAAGCGTTAGCAAACACTTTTGCGCCGATTTCGTCGAATGTTTCGAGGAAACCATCGCGCTCAATCGTGTAGCGAACTTGCTCAGATCCTGGTGTAATGGTAAATTCAGCCTTGGTTTTAAGGTTTTTAGAAGCTACTTGTTTTGCCAATGAAGCCGCACGAGCGATGTCTTCGTACGACGAGTTGGTACAAGAACCAATCAAACCTACCTCCACTTTGGTTGGCCAGCCGTTGGCCGCAGCGGCTTCTTTCATCTTAGAAATTGGCGTTGCCAAATCTGGCGTGAAAGGCCCGTTCAAGTGTGGCTCAAGATCCGAAAGATTGATTTCGATTACTTGATCGAAGTATTTCTCTGGTTCATCATAAACGCCTGCATCCGCCGTAAGGTGTTCTTTTACCGAGTTAGCAAGGTCAGCAACGGCGTCACGACCCGTAGCGCGCAAATAGCGCTCCATCGACTCGTCGTAAGCAAACGTCGAAGTCGTGGCACCGATTTCAGCACCCATGTTACAGATAGTACCTTTACCCGTACATGACATAGAAGTTGCTCCTTCGCCGAAGTATTCTACGATAGCACCCGTTCCACCTTTTACGGTAAGGATACCCGCTACTTTCAAGATAACATCTTTTGGAGAGGTCCAGCCATTGAGTTTACCTGTCAATTTAACCCCGATTAATTTAGGGAATTTAAGCTCCCAAGGTAAGCCGGCCATTACATCGCAAGCATCTGCGCCGCCTACACCAATAGCAACCATACCTAAGCCACCAGCATTTACCGTGTGGCTGTCTGTACCAATCATCATTCCGCCCGGGAACGCATAATTTTCTAAAACTACCTGGTGAATAATACCTGCACCTGGTTTCCAGAAACCAATTCCGTATTTATTAGATACCGATGATAAAAAATCAAACACCTCGGCACTCTCAGTTTTTGCTCTAGGCAAATCAATATCCGCACCTTCTTTTGCAGTAATCAGGTGATCGCAATGAACAGTAGAAGGAACCGCAACCTTAGGTCTGCCAGCTTGCATAAATTGTAATAAAGCCATCTGTGCTGTTGCATCTTGCATGGCTACTCTGTCTGGGGCAAAATCTACATAATCCGTTCCTCTTACAAACGCTTTATTAGCATTTCCATCCCATAAGTGAGCATATAAAATTTTCTCTGCAAGTGTTAAAGGTTTACCAACTACGTTACGAGCCGCATCTACACGACTGCTAAAGTTTGCATAAACCTTTTTAATCATTTCTATATCAAATGCCATTGATCGTCTTTTTATTAAAAGGTTATAAAATCTTATTTCCGAGCGAATTTACAAAAAAAATAGGGCTAAGAAGATAATCTTAATCTCATTATATTATTTGGAATAATTCCAAATAGCTTTGATTAAACTCATGCAAACACATTAAAGAACTGATCGCATACGCTTTTAAGCTTTATGAGATTGTACAAAAACGGACACCTTAGTACAAAAACGGACAACGGCATCTACAACAAATAACATTTGTGTATGATTTAAGAATTAATCGGCTTTTTGGCATGGCAATAGCTCAAAAAGTACCCGTTATAAAGTTTCAAACTGGTAACCTTTATTGATGAGGGTTTCAATAGCTTTAGGTAAGGCGTATTCAAGTCTATCCCAAGCTTTCAAACTATCATGAAAAACAATGATGGATCCATTTCTAACATTTTTAACAACGTTCTGGTAACATTTTTCAGGCGATAAAGAAAGATCAAAATCACCACTTAACACATCCCACATTATGATATGGAGTTTGGGTATGTGTTTTTTAAGCTGCAAGATTTGAGATTTCTTGACCCTGCCATATGGCGGGCGAAATAAATCGGTTTGTGTAAGTTCTTGGCATTTCAAGAAATTATCTAGATACACTTGATCAGCTGTTTTCCATCCTTTTAGATGGTTAAAGGTATGATTTCCAAGCGTATGCCCTTCTGATTTTAAACGTTCATAAATATGCGGGTGTTTGCTAATATTATCACCGATACAGAAAAAAGTTGCCTTAATGTTAAACCTTTTTAAGGTATTTAATACAAAATCTGTAACATTTGGTATAGGGCCATCGTCAAATGTTAAGTAGATTGTTTTTTTAGTGGTATCTTTATTCCAAACTAAATTTGAATAATACCATTTTAAAAAGAAAGGTGGCCTGACTAAGTACATGGCATAAAAGTAAAAAATTTAGTGCTGTGCTTTAAAAATTTATGAAAACCTGAATAGGTTTAATTTTAACATGGTACAACAATAATTTATGAAAAGAAACAAAAAATTTATTTATCTAGCGCAATTATCTCTATTAACGGGTATTCCTTTATTTGGTTTTATCGGGCAATCCAAAGCGCAAGAAATTATTACCATTCAACAGGCTATTGAAAAAACCTTGAACAACAATTTACAGGTAAAACAAGCTCAACTTAGTGAAAAACTAGGCGATTTAAATCTCAAACAATCACAATTGGCTTTATATCCTACATTGGGAGGAAATATTGGTCAAAATATGGGCTGGGGACGTAATCAGGTGGCATCGGGTCTATACCAAAACACCCAGAACTATAATCTTAATGGAGGGATAAGCTCTGGAATAGATTTGTTTGGTGGTTTCTCTAAATTAAATCAGATTAAACAGAACAAAGCCGTATTAGAAGCAGATAAAACCAATGTAGATAAAATCAAAAATGATTTAATTTTATCTGTTATAACTTCATATCTACAGATTTTATACAATAAGGACTTTTTAAAAGCAGCACAAGATCAACTTGACGTAGCTAAGCAACAGTTAAACCAGCAACAGCAGTTACTGGATGTGGGCAACAAAACATTAGCAGATATATCGCAAGCTAAATCTCAGGTGGCAACAGCAGAATTGAACGTAACTACTGCTCAAAACAACTTGACGATTTCTTTCCTTACACTGGCTCAATTAATGGATATTCAATCTTCTACTAATTACGATGTACAAGCTCCTTTAATAGATAGTTTCAAGAATCCTTCAACGCAATATGATGCAGAGCAAGTTTACAACAATGCCCTAAATATATTCCCCGATATAAAATTAGCAAAATTTAATACCGAGGCAGCTAGAATAGGCGTTAAAGTGGCTAAAGGAAGTTTATACCCTCGCTTATCTTTTAACGCAAGCTATGGAACTTCTTATTTCTATAGTTACAGTTCTCTTCTACCTAATGAAAGCTTTGAGAAACAATTAAAGAATAATATATCTAAAGGTATAGGCTTAAGTTTATCCATTCCTATTTTTAATGGGCTTCAGGCCAGAAATGGTGTAAAAAGAGCTGAAATCAACTTAGCCCAAACCCAAACTCAAGAACAATTGGCAAAAAACAACTTGAATAAAGTAATTTATCAATCTGTTGCCGATCTAAAAGCTGCCGAGAGTCGTTATACTTCAACAAAGAATGCGTTTGATGCACAAAAAGATGCATTTTATGTAATAGACCAACGTTACCAAGTAGGTTTAGTAAACTCTTTAGATTATAGCACAGCATTAACAAATAAAAATAAAGCCGAAATAGACATGATACAGGCTAAATACGATTTATTGTTCAGGGCTAAGGTTATCGATTATTATTTAGGCAAACAAATAGTATTTTAAACGAAACAAAATATCCATATCATTTAACATGAAATTAAAGCACATTTTGATAGCAATTGGCGCCGTACTGGTGTTATTAATTGTACTTAAAGTATCGGGTGTAATTGGCAAAGAGCAGCTCGAAAAGGTTACCGTTGATAAAGTAACCGAGAACAAAATTACTGAAACTGTTACTGCCAGTGGTAAAATACAACCTGAAACAGAAGTAAAATTAAGTTCCGAAGTATCGGGAGAGGTAATCGAGCTTTTGGTAAAAGAAGGCGATGTGGTAAAAAAAGGCCAATTACTTTGTAAAGTGCGCCCGGATGTACTACAGTCGGGTTATGAAAGAGCCGTTGCTTCATACAATGCGCAAAAAGCTAGCGTAGCATCTGCAGAACAGCAGTTGATACAGGCTCAGGCAAACTATGATAATGCCAATGCTACCTACAAACGTAATGTGGAATTATATAACAGAAAAGTGATATCAGCTTCAGAATTTGATGCCGCCAAGGCTGCTTATCTAACTTCAAAATCAACTTTGGCCAGTGCTAAAGAAAATGTTGTAGGCACCAAATTTGGCTTAGATCAAACAGGTGCAAATGTTAAGGAGGCAGGTGCTAATTTGGCTAAGACCACTATTTATGCTCCCGTAAACGGCGTGGTTTCAAAATTATCTATTGAGTTAGGTGATCGTATATTGGGTACCGCGCAAATGGCCGGAACTGAAATTATGCGTATCTCTAATCTGAGCAATATGGAAGCAAACGTAGATGTAAATGAAAACGATATTAACCGCGTAAGCATTGGCGATAGTGCTACTGTTGAGATCGATGCTTTCAGCGATAAAAAATTTAGAGGTGTTGTAACTGAGATTGCAAGTTCATCAAATGCAGTTGGTTCTGCTACTTCTTCTGTTGATCAGGTTACCAATTTTTCGGTAAAGGTTAGACTTTCAGCAGATTCATATGAAAAGGTAAAAGGTGGTGCCAAAGATCTTCCTTCTCCTTTTAGACCTGGTTTATCTGCTACTGTAGATATCGAAACTGAAAGTGTGAAAGGTTTAGCTGTTCCTATCCAAGCTGTATTTACCGGAAATGATAAGGCCGATGCAAATTCTTCTAGCAATAACAACAACTCTAATAACGATAAGCAGAAAAGCAGGTTAAGCGATAAGAAAGTAAAACAATACGTATATCTTTTTGATGCAAAGACCAATACCGTAAAAAAACAAGAAGTAACTACCGGTATTCAGAATGATCAGTTTATCATTGTGAAATCTGGCTTAAAAGCAAATCAAGAAATTGTATCAGGCCCTTACTCTGCAATCCAGAATAAACTGAAAGATGGTGCTAAAGTAGAGAAAACAACCAAAGACAAACTTTTTACCTCAGACAATAAAAAGTAATCTTACTTTATCTTAAATATTTAATTAATTTTGGAAAGGTTTAAACTAACTGTTAACAAATGGTTAATTTAAACCTTTTCGCTTTTATTGAGTTGTTAATTAAACAACTTGCTTTAACCAGGCAAAAAGAAATAACCTGGTTGAGATAATTAATTAAAGACATGACTAGTAGAATAGCCGTTATAGGTGGTGGCAGTTGGGCCACCGCAATTGTAAAAATGCTCTCAGATAATAGCTCCCCAAAAGAAATTTTCTGGTGGATGCGTGATACTGAGGCAATAGCTTACATCAAAAATTTCAAGCACAATCCCAAGTATTTAAGCGCTGTAGAAATTGGTATTCCATCTTCAAATGTTTCATCTGATATAAATTTTGTAGTCGAAAATGCCGATTATATCATCCTTAACGTTCCTGCAGCATTTTTAAAGAGTACACTTTCTCATTTAAAGCCAGAACAGTTAAAAGGAAAAAAAATCATTTCGGCTATAAAAGGAATGGTACCCGAACACAATCAGATTATCGCCACTTTCTTGAATGAACATTTTAATGTTCCTTATGATAATATTTTAGTGATCAGTGGACCATGTCATGCCGAAGAAGTAGCTTTAGAAAAACTATCTTACCTTACCATTGCCGGAACAGACAAAAATCTCGCGGCTGTTTTCTCTGATTTCTTAAAAAACCGCTATATAAAAACCGTTATATCTGATGATATATTTGGGACTGAATATGCAGCAGTACTCAAAAATATTTATGCTGTTGCCAGCGGTATTTGCCATGGGTTAGGTTATGGAGATAACTTTCAGGCAGT
>DDEP01000058.1:0-7923 GCA_002336465.1 Pedobacter sp. UBA1951 | reverse complement strand
AAAGGTTATACCGTTAAATCTGCCCAACTCGAAATGAACATGATCGCAGAAGGTTATTATGCCACTCATAGCATGTACCAGACCAATAAGAACTTCAGGGTTAATATGCCTATATTGAGTGCTGTATATAGCATCCTGTACGAAAAAGAAATCCCTCAACAAAGTATAAAACTCTTGACTGAAAAACTAAGCTAAAACCTCACAAACTTTTTCTTTTATAGTTTGTTATATAGGTTAAATTAATGTTTCAAAAATAAAAATTTAGCCCTATGAAAAGGAAATATTTAATGAGTATTATAGCTGCAGTTGTAATCTGCAGTATTTCTTCTGCCTCTTATGCTCAGCAAAAAAAAGAAGAAAAGAAAAAGACAGAAGTAGGCAAGGCCTTACAAAAAACAGGAAATGCCATTGAGAAAGGCGCCAAAGCTGTAGGCGATAAGACTGCTGAAGTAGCAGTAAAAGGCACAGCAAAAGTAAGCGATAAAGTATGGGAAGGCAAGATGGCCCCAGATGGTAGTGATGTTTACATAGACAGCAAAAACAAGAAATATTATGTAAACAAAAAAGGAGCTAAAATTTATTTGAAATCAAGTCAAATTAAAAACAGACCTAAAAAAGGCAATTAATAAGAAATAAAAAAAGCGAAGATAAACTTCGCTTTTTTTATTTATGACCTTCTTTTTCTGTCATTATTACCGCCTTCTCTCCTACCACTTCTTTCTTCACGTTTACGACCTGAGAAATCTCTAAATCCACCTCCGCTGTTTCCTCCTTCACGTCTTCCACTACCACGTCTATCATTTCTTCTTTCTCCTCCCTCTCTTCTACGCTCAGATCCAAAACCTCCACCTCTTTTACGCTCACCACTACCTCTGCTCGAACTTGGCTCACCACTCACTTCAATTCTTACTTCTCTACCATTGTAGCTCACATCTTTAAAGTTGGTAAATAAAGTATCTACCTGGCTATTTTCTACTTCAACAAAAGAGAATACGCCTTTTAAATCTATTTTACCAATGGTTTTACCACTAATTTTACCATTATTACATACAAAACCTAGTAAGTCTCCTCTGGTAAAGTCATCCACAGATCCAACGTTGATAAACAAACGGGTATAACCTCCACTGCTTTCAAAGCCTTTTGATCCGCGGCTATTTCTCTCAAATTTTTCATCCTCTCTGATGTTTAAATCAGGAGCATTTTGGTAATATTCTAAAAAGCGGTTAAACTCAAGTGAAGCAAATTTCTTGATTACTTCTTCTTTGGTTAGATCAACAAATTCATCATTGATACGAGACATGTACTTATCAATCTGCTCTTCATTTACCTCTACGCTATGTACACGGTGAATCAATCCAAATAATTGTTTCTCACAAACGTCAAAACCTGTTGGCAATTCAGCTTTTGTAAACTTTTTACCAATGATTTTCTCAATTTGTCTGATCTTACCAATCTCTTTTGAGTTGATGATACAGATTGAAGTACCTGTTTTCCCTGCACGAGCGGTACGGCCACTTCTGTGTGTGTAACTCTCTATCTCATCAGGTAGTGCAAAGTTAATTACGTGCGTAACGTCATTAACGTCAATTCCTCTTGCAGCTACGTCTGTTGCGATTAAAAGTTGCATACTACGCTCACGGAAACGTTTCATCACTTTATCACGTTGTTGTTGAGATAAATCTCCGTGTAAAGCATCTGCATTATAACCATCCTTAATTAAGTGCTCGGCAACATCTTGTGTGTCCATTTTGGTTTTACAAAAAACCACTCCAAAAATATCAGGATTATAATCTACAATACGTTTCAATGCAGCATATTTATCACGTGCTCTTACCACATAATATTCGTGCTCAATGTTTGCATTACCTGTATTCTTGGTACCCATGGTCAACTCTGTAGGGTTTTCCATGTAATTTTTAGCTATCCTGCGTACTTCAGGCGGCATAGTTGCCGAGAATAGCCAAGTTTTCTTGTCATCTGGGGTTGTTGATAAAATACTGTTGATGTCTTCTTGGAAACCCATGTTCAACATCTCATCAGCCTCATCTAACACCACATAATTTACATTAGAGAAATCGATAGCTTTTCTATCAATAATATCTAACATACGTCCTGGAGTAGCTACTACAATTTGCACTCCATTTCTGATCTCACGCAATTGCTGTACAATACTGGCTCCGCCATATACTGCAACCACATGTGCATTAGCTATGTTTTTAGAGAAATTTCTAATATCGTTAGCAATCTGCAAGCAAAGTTCACGCGTAGGGCATAAAATCAATGCCTGCGGTTTATTAACTTTAAAATTGATTAATTCTAACAGCGGCAATCCAAAAGCGGCTGTTTTTCCTGTTCCTGTTTGGGCCAAACCAACAAAATCGTTACTACCCTCTAACAGTACAGGAATGGCTTGTTCCTGAATAGGCGTTGGGTTTTCGAAACCTAACGCTTTAACGGCATTAACGACATCATCACTTATCCCCAATTTACTAAATGGGTTCGTCATTCTATTTTTTTGAAATTAAGGTGCAAAGGTACGGTTATTTTTTCAGATTTTAAGCGTAACCGATAAATAAAAATAAGGCACAGCCTATTGATTATGAATTATTTACCAAAAAACCCTTAAAAACACGAATGCACTACGTTTCATTAAGGATACAGTAAATTTTACTTTCTTTTCCAAAAACAAAAAACCCTTCAGGAATATCCTGAAGGGTTCTCATATTATAGTTAAACTGAATTACTCAGCAACAACCTCAAAAGGTACTTTAACTTTAACTTCTTTGTGCAAGTTTAAGTTAGCTACATATTCGCCTAAAGTTTTAGGCTCTGTTTCGAAAGTGATACGACGACGATCTACCTCAAAACCTTTAGCTTTTAAAGCATCAGAAATCATAATAGTGTTTACTGCACCAAAGATTTTTCCTGTTTCACCTGCTTTAGCACCGATAGTTAATTTTACCTCAGCCAATTGCGTAGCAATAGCTTCAGCATCTTTCTTAACTTTCTCTTGTTTGAAAGCAGCTTGTTTCAGGTTTTCTGCCAATACTTTTTTTGCAGATGGAGTTGCTAAAATAGCAAAACCTTGCGGGATTAAATAATTACGACCATAACCAGGCTTCACCGTAACGATATCATCTTTCTCACCTAGTGATTTGATATCTTGTTTTAAAATAACTTCCATTGCTCAACTCCTATTTTAATTGGTCTGTAACAAAAGGTAATAAACCGATATGACGAGCACGTTTTACAGCTTGAGCCACTTTACGTTGGAACTTTAAAGAAGTACCCGTTAAGCGACGAGGTAAAATCTTACCTTGCTCATTAACAAACTTTAATAAGAAGTTTGCGTCTTTGTAATCAATGTATTTGATACCGTTCTTTTTGAAACGGCAATATTTTTTTCTGTTATCGTCCACTTTTGGAGCAGTAACATATTGAATTTGTTCTTTTGCCATTATGCTGTAGCCTCCTCTTTCTTAGGTTTTTTGTTAAAGGCCCCACTACGTTTTTTCTCGTTGTAGGCAACCGCATGACGATCTAATTTTACAGTTAAGAAACGTAAAACACGCTCATCGCGTTTTAATTCTAGCTCTAACTTACTTATTAATTCACCTCCGGTTTTGTATTCGGTAAGGTGAAAATATCCGTTAACTTTTTTGTCAATCGGATATGCTAATTTTCTCAAACCCCAATTATCTTCTGCGATAATTTCGGCTCCGCCATCAGTAAGAATGCCTTTAAATTTAGCAAGTGCCTCTTTTGCAGCATCTTCTGACAACAACGGGGTAAGAACGATAACAGTTTCGTACTGATTCATTGTTATTATTTAATTGATTTTTAATTTATTATCCGTCACTTAAAACGGGTTGCAAATTTAGATAATAATTTTCTATTTAACAAGCACTTAAAACAAGTTTTAATACATTTCAACTCTAAACCTGTACTTGTTGTTAAAATTAAGACGCTTTTTCATGTTGTTATAATTTCCTTATAGATCAATAAAGAAAACCCAGCTACAACAAATTAGAGAAAATAAACTGAACAGATGATAATTTTGGTCAAACTATAAAGATAGGTCAGGAAACCTCCTACAAATTTCGAAAATTCAGCTATTTTTTTCATATCGAGCGTTCTTGCTTTGAAGCCGCAAAGATAACAATATATTTCTGCTGTTAAAGCCCTTTGTTGTACATGACTATTTTTGAGCGTTACCAACTCCTTCTTGCTCATAAGGATACATTTACCTCAAAAAATATTTTTCAACAGACTCTCGTTATTTTTAGCTTACCGCTAAATTTTCCTTATTTTCGTGGCTGATGGAAAATTTTATTGTTTCGGCCAGAAAATACAGACCAGCTACATTTGAAACTGTAGTTGGCCAGCAACATATTACCGGGACATTAAAAAATGCCATTAAAAATAATCAACTGGCGCAAGCTTTCTTGTTTTGCGGACCTCGTGGGGTAGGTAAAACTACCTGTGCAAGGATTTTAGCCAAAACCATAAACTGCACCAATTTAACTCCTGAACAGGAAGCCTGCGGAACTTGCGATTCGTGCGTTTCTTTTCAAAGCGGACATTCTTTTAATTTCCATGAGCTAGATGCGGCTTCTAACAACTCTGTTGATGACATCAGGAGCTTGATAGAACAGGTACGCATACCTCCTCAATCCGGCAAATTTAAAACTTATATCATTGATGAGGTGCACATGCTTTCTGCAAGTGCATTTAATGCTTTTCTAAAAACATTAGAAGAACCACCTTCATATGCTATTTTTATTTTAGCCACTACCGAAAAACATAAAATATTGCCAACCATTTTATCACGTTGTCAAATATTTGATTTTAACCGAATACAAGTCGATGATATTTCAGGGCATCTGGCTAAAATTGCAAGTCGTGAAAACATCAGCTTTGACAACGATGGTTTACATATTATTGCGCAAAAAGCTGATGGAGGATTGCGTGATGCACTTTCAATGTTCGATCAGATCGTAAGTTACACCAACCGTAATGTTACTTACAAATCTGTTATTGACAACCTTAATATCTTAGATTACGACTATTATTTTAAACTTACAGATTTCCTGATAAAAGGAGATGTAAGCAGTACCTTATTGCTCTTTAATGAAATCTTAAATAATGGTTTTGACGGGAACAACTTCATTAATGGACTAGCTAGCCATTTTAGAAATTTATTGGTAGCTAAAGACAGGCAGACTGTCAATTTACTGGAAGTTAGCGAAACGATCAAACAAAATTACCTTACTCAAAGTAACAGTGTTGAATTGGGTTTTGTATTAACGGCTCTTAATTTGGCCAACCAATGCGACCTGAACTACAAAAACAGCAAGAATCAGCGTTTGCAAGTAGAACTCGCACTCATAAAAATGTGCCACATTCCTTCGGTAATACAATTAGCGAATACCATTAAAGCAACTGACGAAGATCAGGATAAAAAAAAAACTTTAATTAAATCGCCGGAGCCCGTTTCGCAAGAGCCTATTGCTAAGATTCAACAGGTAACAACAGCTCAAGTCGAACCTCTCAAATCCGAAACGAACACAGATAATACTGCTATAGAAAAAGGTAAAACGCAAGATTTACCTGATCATATTGCCCTAAACCAAACTCAACCTGCTGAAGAAAGAGAAAAGCCTCAGCCTGTGAATTATCTTTCTTCCATAGACATCAGTCATGTACCGGTAACCAATTCTATAAAGCTCAATTCGGGCACAAATCATAAAGCTACGTCTTTGGTTCCTTCTTTAACAGATTTGGAAAGAGTGGTAAATGGACAAGAAGTAAACGAGCCCCAGTATATATATGGAACAGATCGCGAGGAGTTTACCGAAGAACAGTTTCATTTTTATTGGGAGCAATTGAGCATAAAGGCAAAAAATGAGGACAAAATCAATCTCTTTACCCTCTTAAGTTCAAATAAACCTCTAATTGAGGGTACAGAAATCACAATATTAGTAGAGAATCTTGCTTTAGAAGGTACGTTTCACGATGAAAAAATCGATTTATTAAACTTTTTAAGAGCCAGTCTAAAAAATTTCGACCTGCAAATCCAAGCCAAAAGAATTGCGAGCAAGCAAAGCAACCGCATTTATACCAATAAAGACAAATACAATTACATGGTCGAAAAAAATCCTCAGCTTGAAGAGTTACGCCGCAGATTTAACTTAGACCTGTTA
This sequence comes from Pedobacter sp. UBA1951, assembly GCA_002336465.1. GTDB lineage: Bacteria > Bacteroidota > Bacteroidia > Sphingobacteriales > Sphingobacteriaceae > Pedobacter. Next base: position 1,720 of record DDEP01000058.1, on the reverse strand, counting down.
CCTTAGTACAATTTATGGGGTATCCTTTTTAGGGTAACCTTCTTCATCCAAATCATCTCTCAAATCCTCATCTGTTTGGCCTAGTATCTTATCTTCCATATTAAGGTTAACACTTTCTCCTGTTTCATCTATATGCATGGCATTCTCTTCCAGTTCATCCTGTACTAAAGCATTACCATCGTCATATTCATCTCCTACATAAGGGTTGGCTTCATCATAACTAGAATCATCATTTACCGCTCCTGTAGAAACCGTGTCATAATCTAGGGGATGTCGGTAAGTACCGCCTGTGCTTTCTGTATCGTATTCAAAACTATGCTTTTCTTTATTAAAAGCTAGATCATTTATATCTTGCGATGCACGAAGCTCATCATGCAATTTATCTTTTGCGCCTTTGTTGTTTTTGTTCTCCATATCTCTACTCTTTTCGTTTAAAACGACTTAAAACGTTTTTTGTTTTTAAAAGATATTAATGCTATATTAACTAATGATTTAGTTTATGAAACGTTTATACTTATACTTGGTCATAATAGCAGCAAGTGCATTCTATATAGCACTTATACAGTATATTTTCGGTGATAATGATTTGATAAAAATCAAAGGAGATTTACTCAAGACCAACAGCTATACCCAACTGGAAAAAACCAATGATAAGGATTCTACCGAATACGCTTGCTTAAGTTTCATGTTAAAAAACAGCAACAAGTACTACCTCTTAAAATTAGATATCACTAATGTATATCAAGGTTTCAATATATTGCAAGGTGTTAATTTAGACATGCATAACGCAGGCAGAATTTATGTATGGATCAAGAAATCAGATTTCAATAATGTAAGGCCAAAAGTGTACAGAGTGGGTGCAGATGACAAGATTGTTTATGAACGCCTAAGCAAGCCTTTTAACTTTTCGGTATTCATATTCATTTGCATTAATGCCCTTCTCCTAACCTTCATTATTTCGAAACTTAGCTTACTAAAACGCAAAAAGTCTGGTTATTACGAAAACAACCAGACTTTAATTAACAGCTAATTTCTGTTAGAAATTAGCTAAAGCATTATTTAATGTTGCACTTGGTCGCATTGCTTTACTAGCCAAGACATCATTAGGATTGTAATATCCGCCAATATCTTGAGGTTTTCCTTGTGCACTTATTAATTCATCGTTAATCTTAGCTTCATTTTCACCCAAAGAGCTGGCTAAAGTTGAGAACTTATCTGCTAATTCTTTGTCTTTAGTTTGTGCAACTAAAGCCTCAGCCCAATATAAGGCTAGGTAATAATGAGACCCTCTGTTATCAATCTGCCCCACTTTACGTGCTGGCGATTTATCATTAGCCAAGAACTTTTCAGTAGCTGCATCAAGAGCTTCTGCCAATACTTGAGCTTTAGGATTGTTTTGTGTTTGTGCTAAGTGCTCTAATGAAGCGCCCAAAGCCAAGAACTCACCTAGAGAATCCCAACGTAAATAGCCTTCTTGTAAAAATTGTTCAATATGTTTAGGTGCAGAACCACCAGCTCCGGTTTCAAACAATCCTCCTCCATTCATTAAAGGCACGATCGATAGCATTTTAGCTGAGGTTCCTAGTTCTAAAATAGGAAACAAATCTGTTAAATAATCACGTAGCACGTTACCCGTAACAGAAATGGTATCTTCGCCTTTTCTTATTCTTTCTAACGAGAATTTACAAGCTTCTATTGGTGAAAGAATACGGATATCTAA
>DDEP01000199.1 GCA_002336465.1 Pedobacter sp. UBA1951 | reverse complement strand
TATAAACACTTTGTATTTTTTTAGGATCAGCATCAAATAATCTCCAATCACCAATAAACTACCCAGCGTTTTAATAATGGAAGGTCCTTTATCCTTGTTTTTTATCATCCAAGAAATAAGCTCAATTTCTCTTTGTTTTAAATTTCTTATTCCCATTATTTCAAATTAACCAGAAGCAAGCAATAAAAACAAAAAAGTTAAGGTTAAATCTTTGGGAACTCGATAAGTGGGCTAAAATCTACTTTCCAAAAATCTAATTCATACAATTTCCCTTTATCATCTATATTCAAAGATATTATAACAGTAACATTATCTGCATCTTTATACTCGAGCTCAGAAACAGTTCTCCCATAAAATCTTTGCCTATTTAGTGAGTTTTCTTCTGTTAAAATAAGACTACCCATACCTCCATCATCCATTGGTGTTACTAATAAATATTTCTCCCAATCTACTTTATATATTAGGCTTCCCTTCTTCATTAAGAAATCAATTAGTCTAATCTCTTTTTCTTTAGGTTTTCTATTTTGTAAGTCCATGTATTCTTCCAACGTTTATGGTTCCAGATGGTAATTTATGAGCAGAATATTGAATATATTTTCCATTGACCCTAACAATATAATTATATGTATTTCCTGTAGCAAGAGTTCCAAAAACTTTAGTTAAATGATTTGTTACAATAGATTTAACGGCATTTCGAGATAATCCTAATTTATCTGTATGACGGAATGCATGTTCTATACTATTCGCATCATTACCAAATTAAACAGCGGTGCCTATAGCATAAAAAAACCAATTTCTTTTTGATAGGTAGTCAAACTATCCATAGCTTTTTGATACTGCTTATTCTTTGTTAAAACCTTCAAAACTTGGTCTCTAAAGGAAGCCTTCAATGCCAAATCGCTCGATGAGTTATCTTGAGTGAGTTGGTAACTTATGAAAACTTCAGAAACTTTCGTATTGCCTTGAAATATTTTGAGCCTGAAATCATTAGCCGGTAACGTTGGAAGGTCGACTGAATAAAATTTTTCTCCTCTTAAATCATTCATATGAGTAGAAAAAAAAGCTTGTTCAATATCGAGTCTTTCTGAGTTAAGGATCATTAGGCTATCTTTATATTGCATTTTCCCGAAATCGACATTAACCGTTTTATCCTTTAGGTTTACAAAGAGATACGGGTTTACATAAATAATAATATTATAATTATCAGAAATAAATCTAGATTTTTGTTGACAACCATAAAATACCAAAAGCAATAAAAATATTTTTATTCTATCCATAAGGGTACAATTTTACTAAAAACTCTCCACGAATAAGAACTCGGATATGGCAAAACTTGCGACTTATACCAAGGCATAGCGTAAGTAATTCCAAAATTTCGTGTATAGACATAGCTATATGTTGAAGTTCCTCTTTCCGAGTATTTATAATATTGTGCTTTCGAGCCTATGCCCACATGATATGCATGCATAAACTCATGCTTAAATGCCATATTTCTCATCGGTAAATCAAAACCTTTTATACGTGGTGCAATATAGATATCTGAGCTCCCTCGATTTGCTATACCTCCAGAAAATTTAGGTCGTGTTAAAGCTCCAGCAGTAATTCTATTCCCTGCGGCATCTTTATTAGCGGATAAAATTAGGCCATCTGCATTGATTTCATTCCCTGCCGGTAAATTTCCTGCATCTGCCAGCCTGACGTTCGTCCGTAATTTTGCCTCTACCTGTTCCAAACTCATTCCATCTCGGCTACCTATGTTAGTATTGTAGTCTTTACGAACTTCAGCGGTGCTTGCATACCGATCGTAACTACTATCTCCCGAATTTGCAAGCATATAATCTGGCTTGCCATATCCTTCGCCACTCCAAAAATCTCTTCCATCTAAAGCAGCATCAATTCCACCAAGAATACCTCCAGAGATTCCTCCTGTCAATGCCCCAAGTCCTCCTCCTTTTAAACCCGCAAGTAAAGAGCTACCAAAACCTTGTCCGTTAAGCAATGCATTACCAAAACTCCCCACAAAACCTCCTGCTCCTCCTGCAGATGCTCCTATTACTGCTCCTGATAAAAATCCACTGCCTACAGACATTGCTGCTGAAGACCCCACAAAACCTGCTCCAAATGAGCCTCCAACAGCAAGAGCAGAGCTAACTCCAGCTCCTATCCCCGCTCCTAATGCTCCCGAAAGAGCCCCAACTCCAAATTGAGCCAGTCCTTTCCAGCTAAAATGTGCTCCATTTGCCACCCAATTAATTACTCCTCCAACTAATGCTCCTATTATCAAATGTATAAATTCACCATTCGGATCATTGGCAATCAGGGGGTTATTCATCACATAGCCATATCGGTTAAAATTCTGGGTATTATATAAATCCTGTACAAAATTATCAGGAGATAAAAACCTATGCAGCTTAGAATCATATAATCTGCCATTCATATGGATCAGCCCAACACCCAATAAATGTTCATGTCCTGTATAGCCCCGGTCTAATACCACAAAAGCTGTTAAAGGATTGCCGTTGCCATCTGTAAGTGCAACGATATTACCCCAGGCATCAAATTGTCTTTTCTCTACGGCATTGCCGTTTACATCTGTAATGAGCACGATACTGCCCAAATGATCGCGGTGCAGGTAATATAGATTGTTGGTTGTTTGGTTGGTTTGGTGGTTGGTCGTTTCCTTATAAATAGCTGGCGCACTGTAAGCATCGCCAGATAGATAGAACACAAAACTGGTTTCTCCTGTTGTTAGATTACGGGTAATTTCCATTCCCCCATCTTCACTATAATGCCGGCGCATAGGACGCAGCATTTTATCGGCATCGGTACTGCCATAATACATATGGCTGCGTTGCAGCGCTGCATTGTATTGAAAATCTATCTGCTCTACACCTTGCTCATTGATGTTTACCGGTTGTTTAAAAGCATTAAAACTGATCTGCTGCAAACTGCGGCTTTGGTACCAGTTGTAAGCCGCAGGCGTTGGGTTGTTCAATTCTGTTTGTTGGTAGCCTGTTCCACTATATGCATAATTGCCCAGCTGGCTGTTCTGGGTAATGCGGCCACGTGCATCATAGGCCTGTGTATTACTGCCATTGTTATCATTAAAACCAATAAGTCGGTCTGAATTATCATAACTAAAGCTTTCATTCCAAGCTAGCGCACTGTTGCTACGGCTGTTCAGGTTGCCCCTTTGTGCATCAAAAGCGTAACCCAATGTCATCAAGGTTACAGGGTTGCTGCCTGTGCGCTCAGTTACCGTGCTTTGTAGCAGATTAAAAGCGTCATAATTATAGGTAGTTTTAAGATTAGCTCCTTGCAGTTCTGTAGCCAATAAACCATTGGGTTTTAGGGTTTGGGTTTTACTGAGGATTTGCCCGGTAGCCTGGTCTGTAACCTGTAACACCTCGCCATTTTGGTAGGTATAAGCTATTGTGCGACTAACTGTAGTATTGCTGGCTTTATCTTTTGCCTGATAGGTTTCTGTAGCAATACGATCAAAACTATCATAAGTATAAGTTTTGGTAAAAAGTGCATGCAGGTTGTCTTCTATCTTGCTGACAAGGCGTTTATTGTTATCGTACGCATAAGTATAACTGGCATTATTCCCATCAGCATTGGTAAAGGTTAAGCCCTCTAAGAGTTTAGTGGTATTGTTATAGCTGTAGGTATAAGCTAAATTAGTGGCATCGCCAGTGAGGATCTTAGTAGCGAGCTTGCCTGTTGCATCGTAGCTATAATTGGTGGTACCCTTCGGGGTAGTTTCCTGTGTAACTTCGCCAAAGTCATTATAGGCATAGGTATATACCCCTGCGCTAGGATCGGTAAGCTTAGTCTTTCTCCCCCAGCCATCATACTCGAGGCTTTGCACCGCACCATCATAATTTGCATTTTTTAAACCTCCGTGTGCATAATAAGCATAGTTTATAGTTCCTCCGGGATCCTGCAAACTTATGGCTTGCCCTAATGCATTTTTGGTGGTGGTTATACTTTTGGTACCATCATTTATGGTAGAGCTTAACCCGTTATAGCTATAATTGGTTACTTTGCCTGTGTAAGCGGTAGTTTTCTTTATACGCCCGTATTCATCAAATGCTGTTTCGTTCCACTGGCTATAGCTACCCGGAGCTGCGGGCTGGCTCTGGCGGTAAGCCCGTCCATATACATCATATTGGGTAGCTGTACCTACCAAGCTACCTGTTAAGGTTTTTTCGGTTACTTCTGTGCTTTGACCCAAATGGTTATAATAGGTAACTTTTTCATGTCCCTCATCATCTGTTTCGGTAATGATATAGCCATTAGGCCCTGCCTGGTAATTGGTGTAGCTCTTTTTACCGGCGTAATCTGTTATTTCTTTTGATCTGCCCCAAATATCATAAGTAAAGCTTGTAATCAGCCCATAAGGATTGGTTTGGGTTAACACGTTTCCTGTTGCAGGGTCATTGGTATATGAAGTGGTTAAGCCTTCTCCATCGGTAACAGAAATGACAAATCTGCCCGTAGGATCATAAGCAGAAGATGTGCTTCTTTGCCCGTTGTTAGGTGTAACTATTGTTTTTTGTGTAACATTTCCAAAAGTATCATAAGTAAGGTTTTCTGTTAGCCATGCGGTACCATTTCCCTTTCTTTTTACCTGTGTAGGTAGATTTCCCGTATAGGTATATTGCTCCTCTGTAGTGTGCGTATCTCCGCTTATGCTGTTTGTTGTTTTACGGGTAAGGGGCCTGCCAATGTAGTAACCTGCTGGGTTATTATCGTAAGTAATCTCTTCCGTTTTTGTGCCTGACCCGCTTAAATTAGTGGTGGTTTTGGTAATGTTATAATAATTGTCGTACTCATTAAGCTGTAACGTATTGGTACCATTTAACAAATCTTTTGTGCTTACTGATATTGGTGTATTGATGAACACTTTATTAGGCAGCAATGTGGTTTGATAAGTATAATCGGTACGGGTTATGTAATTGTAAATTGTAGCTCCATCGTTAATACCCATAGCCGGATCCATAATCCGGGCCACATAAGTACCATTAGCGCCATTGGCTTCAAAGCCGGGCAGTAAGGTAATGGAATTAGATGCTTCTGAAACCTGGGCATTGTTTACCTGATTAGAGAGCGTGATATCTGGCAGAGGAACCAAACTGTTAACAACCGATGGATTAAGATAAAATCCTTTTGAAGTAAAGGCTTTAACCGGAGCTCCACGTAACTGAGGGTTAGAGAGAACAATATCAAACATAAGATTAGGATCTGCAGCATCAACATGCCAGTTACTTCTTATGGTTTTACCAAAGCCCATAAACCCAAAGCCCTCCATATGCGATACGCCAAGGCCATAGCCAAAAACCTGTTGTATAGATGATGATTTATACGTTCTGGTTAATTTAGTTACCACATTAAGCCCTGGAACATTTTCTATATCAATAAAAGGATATACCTGCTCAATACTTGACTCATAAGGTATTATTCCGGGAATCTCTTCTGTTATTAGAGGTGCGTAGTCAATCTTATAGGCNNTATAGGTTACATTATCCTGACTTATTTGCTTTATCTGCGATTCTGATTTAAAATCTTTCTGAAAATTAAAAATGCGTATCGCATCTTTGCTCAACAAGCCGAACTCTAATTTCGGATTAATCTTATCGATATTTAAAAATACGGGCATCGGGTAATGGTCTCCAATAGGTAGGTTACCTGTGCTTCCACCAAGCTCAAAATGTTGCTTATAATTGGGTGCCGTTCCCGTATTATTATAAACAGTTACCTGTGCAGTACCTCCTATATTGTTTTTGGTAGATGAACTTGTTTCTATAATATCTGTCTTGCCATCACCGTTTATATCAACAGGTATTAAATTGTATTCTTTTAAGGTCGTCCCATCCCATGTTGATTCTTTTCGACTAAAGGGGTAATTGTCTTCCTGTTTTTGAAATGCTTTCCCTGTTGACAAGAACATGGCAAATAAATTGTTAAACCCGGTAGAGAACATAACATCTGTTTTGCCATCGCCATTATAATCGCCAATTAGAATTTGTTCATAGAATTTAATTCTTGTATCGGTTGTTTTCCATAGCAACTCCATTGCAGTGTTTGTTGAGTTTAGCCCGTATATATATAGCTCTCCATCAAATACCTGCATAAGGTCTGTTTTGCCATCGCCATTAAAATCACCTGTATATAAATGACTCTTGCTGTTTATATAAGGATGCTCCGTGAAGTCACGAATTAACATTCCTAAGTTGGTTACAAAATTTGTAGAGAGTCTGTTATCCAGATTAATCAAATGAATAGAAGATCCAAAACTATTGTAATCTTGATCACAATTCCCGGGGTTATATTGTGGATCAGAAGGATCTTGCCCATATTCTCCGGTTAAAATAAGCGATTCAGATATTGCCAAAACATCTGTTATACCATCACCGTTAAAATCACCGGATAAAAACGTCATTGGCTTCTTGTCCCCTCCCATAGGATATCCTGTACATTCTGAATAAAATGAAGGGGTTAAAGGTACATTTTCCCAAATCCTTTCCTGCTGTAATATGATGGGTGCATATGGAGCATTGGCGTATGTTGAGAATTTATACGAAGTGCCATTATTGCTCTTTACAATAATAACTCCTTGTCTTGATAACATTTTATGTTCAGGGTTTAAGATGTTCCCTGAAAAGATGTTAATAAAGTCTCCGATATTTACTTCATTCCCTATTTTGATCTGCTGGGTATTTAATTGCGGGTCGGTATATAGCCAAAATCTGTTCTTTTCAAATTTCCTATACACTAATATATCCATCATTCCATTTCCTGAGTAATCCGCAATAACTGTTTCAAAATGACTACCGATATAATTGTTGGGACCCAATAAGTTATTAATCGTTGTTACATTTACATAGTTTGATGTTGTACCGTAAGTAAAATTAATGGGCTCTAAAAAGGTTGAATTACTTCCATCTAACTCTCTTAATTGCACCATTCTTTTATAGTTTAAAACAGGAACATTCTCGTAAATTAAGGAATATGTTCTGAAAGGGCTACCATTAGCAATAATTTTTACTTTGTCTAATAAGCTTTTTCTATACAGACGTTCTCCTCCAACATAATTCATTTCGGCACGATTTATTTCCTCATATTCAAATTGAATTTTATTGAGCCCAGGAGCACTCCCCATTGAACCGTAATTAATTTCGGTTACAATGATGGTATTATCTGATATTGCATAAACATAGTTTATTCTTGCGCCTAAACTGTTCTCCATATAGGTTAAAGCATAACTAGTATTGGTCATAGCATTTGCATTTCCCCCGTAAACAGCTTTAGAACCATCGGGGTAGAATACTTCAAAATAGGCTGGACCATAATTAGCTCCCGATGGAGATACTCCTCTTGAAACGACCTTTATATTTGAGAAATTTTCGGTTTGATATTCAGCTCCATCGGCCCCATAAGCACCACTTTTTAAAACAAGGCGCTGACCATCTAACGCAAAACGGTCATTCTGGTCAAAGTTAGTTCCGGTTATTTTACCATCATGAAAATAAGAAGAAGCTATTCTTGTAATTGAAGATAGTCCAGATAGATTCCACCCTAAACCCGTTGTTCCATTTCCAGCTTGACTATTGTAGGTTAAACCTATTTGAGGCACCATACTACCTATCCCAGGAGGGAGTGTAAAAGGAATACTATAAGTAGCCGATCCGGTTTGAGACACATCTAAAACACCATTTGTTTTACCCAGAACAGTGCTTGAACCTGAAGAGGCAACACTAGCCTGTTTAGATTTTATACCAATGCTATCCATCCCTTTTGAAGCCAGTCCCTCGATATTCTTGGGAAACTGTAGTTCAATGGCATTCTTAATGATTTCTGTTTTTAAATCATTTTCTTTTAATATTGGAGAGACCTTAGGCCTTATCGTATCATTATTCAGGTTTTTATATTTTGCCTGAGACTTCGCATAATTAGGTAGAAGGCCAATAAAGCCAATTAGGATTATTGAAAAAAAGCGTTTCATAGATTAATTCTTAATGACTTTAAAGGTTTCTCTTTTTTGGTTAGAAAGGATGACAGATACAATATAGGTGCCTACAGGCATGTGGCTAAACGGGACCGAAAGTTCCTGTTGCGAAGGTGCAGGTTTTAAATCATGCGTTTTTATACCTGTTATAGTATAAATGCCAATCTCTTTTACATAAACCTGTTCGTTGCTTTGCCAACTTAGGTTTAGGATTTCTTTAAAAGGATTAGGGCTTGCAATGATTTTTGTCATTTTAAGTTGCTGCTTGTCTGATTCCTGACTTTTAATTTCCATTACCAAAGGTTGAGTGCTACTTTGAGACGTGCCAGGCCTACAGTTTATGCAAATCCATTGGCGTTGAGTTTGATTGCCTGCTGCATCATAGGTAAAAGAAAGCTGCTGTGCAAATCCTTTAAAACCAATTGTTGCTAGAAAAAAGAAAAGGGAAAGAGCTTTGAAATTCATGAGGGCATTTTTTGATTTTAGATCAAAATAATATCTTTTTTTAAAGAAAAACAAAAATTAATGTGCCTCTATTCTGATGCACATTAATTAATATTCGTTTTTGAAGAGAAAAGGGAAGATTCTTAACAGAAAATTAATTTGTTTCTGCTTATTATTTAATTCCGTTTTTCTTCTTCATTCTTAAATTAAGCATTTCTACAATCATTGAAAAAGCCATGGCAAAATAGATATAACCTTTTGGTATATGTTGATCTAAACCCTCGGCTATTAAAGAAACTCCTATCAGCAACAAGAAAGACAAAGCCAACATCTTAACCGTAGGATGCCTGTTTACAAAATCACTAATGGTTCCAGC
>DDEP01000250.1:7876-12076 GCA_002336465.1 Pedobacter sp. UBA1951 | reverse complement strand
GCACGGTAAATAACCGTTTTGTTATCACGAACGGCCACATCTAGCTTAAAGTCCATGTTGTTATCTAAACGCAGATTGCTGAACCAACCAAATGGGAACCTGAATTTATTGGTTCTATAGCCCAATCCAAACACAAAGTTATTCTCTGATAAATGGGCCAATTGACTATTTGATAAACTTAATCCAAGCAAGCGCGTTCTATTTATTTCAAAATTGGCAGTAAGGTTACTTTTTAATCTAGCATCAACGCCTATTAAAGGTGCAAATTGTTCTGAGATACTTACCTGTGCAAATTGGTAATAAGGCAAGAAATTCTGATTAACATCTCTACTACTCACATAACCATCTGTTTCTTGGTATTTTAACAGCGTATTAAAACCATTAACACTATACGTAGATCTATATCCATGTCTTAAACTAAGTTCAGAAAAACGATCGGCAAAGAATGCAATCTTGGTTAAACCAGAATAGGTTAAACGCCAGTTAGGTAATGGAATTTTTGGCAAGGTACTTAATCTCATTGTACTCGCATCCTTACCCGTATAAGCCGCCAAAAATGCTTCTACTACCACATCATGTGCGTCTTTATTGTAGCCATCTGCATAACCATTTGCGCCACCATTTGAATTAGGGTTCTGACCTCCCAATCTTTGAGATATTATAGAACGGTTAGTCATAAACTGATTGAATACCTCAGATATGATGCTACCATTTTTTTCTTTAAAAGCTGTTCCTAAGCTAATGATGGAAATGCTATAATCGCCTGTGGTATTAGGGCTGAAATCTTTAAAGGAGTTAGAAGCATTATCGTACCTGAAGTTGGTAGAGTAGTTTAATGTACGGTTCCTATTGGCATTTAACGTAATTTTCAAATCACTGATAGGCTCTATTGTTGAGGTAAGCTGAAAATCTTCTCTGAGGGTGTTTACATACAATTTCTCTTGATATGGATCCGTAGTTAGCCAACCATTATTTAAGGCCATCATCCTGATGTCTCGCTGGCTTCCAAAAACAAAACCCAAACCAGGTGCTCCGCTTACATCATCAATACCAAAGAATTTTGTTCGTGGCAAATAACCCGGCAAAAACGTACCTTTTGTTTGTGTAAAGGCTACGTTAATGTTTTTGATTGATGTTAAGATCCCCATTGCCAGTTTACCTAGGTTAAAGGTACTATCTGCTGTTCTTAATCCTTTTCTGTAAAATCCAAATTTATTATAAAGATTAGCAAAGTTCAATGTAGGGTTTACTTGTATGGTCCTTGAGTTCTGAATAGTGTTCCCCAAATTAATATTTGGATCACGTAGCGTTGCCAATGGTTCTGTTTGCCAGTTAAAGGTAGTTCCGTAAGTAGTAGCCACATTAACCCAATCTAAGCCCGGTATTTTATTTATTGGCACATTGTAACGTACATTTAAACTATGGTTATAATCTGTTGTGCGTCCTAAATTTTTTAGATTACTCCATAAAGTATCACGTTTTAGACCTTCTATCCTGCCATCTGGTTCATCAATTATAGAATAGTTTGTAGCGTCAAAATCAAGGCTCAAAGATTTGGTCAAATCCCATGCAATACCATAAATACGCGACATTAAGAAATTCTTGCTGTAGGTAGTCTGAATAGGGATATAATTATTTGGATCATTATTGCGCAAAGTATTTTCTGCATAATAACGGTCTACATCTACCCTGAAATTGATACTATTAGGCAGTAAGCTGAAATTAAGATCTTTTAACAGTTTAAGGCTGTTAGACTTAATGATCTTATCAAAAGGTTGATAGTTTTTAGGAGTATAAGAATAGTTGTAAGCCAATGAAGCCCGATAAGTATTCTGGATATTTCTTTCAATTACAAAATCACGGTGCGAGAGTTTGGTTTGCGCATAGGTAACGTTAAAGTTTTCTATATCCCACAATCTTACCTTATCATCTTGTTTACGCTCTTTATGTACATTGGTAAAGGCAATGCTGCTGCGTGTTGTATAATCCTGCGCAAAATTTAAAATAGAGTCTTTTTGTGTTTTATTAGCATTATCCAATGCTTTTGAAAGCTCTATATCGGGTGTTCGTGGATCAAATTGCGGTGTAGCTATTTGTTTTGAATAGCTTACGAACATAGGTATTTTAACTCCACTTTTTTGTGGAAGGAATTTGCCTAGCTCTATGTTAGATGAGATATCAAAAGCTTCGTCGTCTGTACGCTTACGTTCATTTACCCTACTTTCTATAGAACCGAAACCTACTGTAGATTTGGTTCCTGAAACATTTACATCGGCAAAATCGGCAAGTTTGGCGCTCATTCTCGCCGTAGCAGCCCAACCACTTCTTTCATCAAAACCAGTTAAACGCAATTCATTAAACCAAAGCATTCCATCTTTTGCCAGTCCATCATCGCCAGAAGGAGATGCTGGATTACGCAATGGGTTCTTTACCCCAAGCATATAAACCCTTACCTTGCTCATATCAGGTTGCCCTTTTACCACAATAGTCTTATTATCTACAACATAGGTAAACGGCACATTTAAAGGCCATGGCATTCCGCCTGTTGTACGGGCATTATTCCTAGCAATCTTTGCCTTTTGGAACAACTCTAAGTCTATATCCATCTTATTGGCATCAGGCCAAATGGCATAAGGATCGCTGGTATTAGGCAACGTTACTTTTAACGGCTGATTGTATTCATAATAGTTATCGCTATGATCGGTACCAATTCTTAGGAAAGCCTGCAAGTCATTATCAGATAAAGCGCTATTGCCTACCGCTTCAAGGTGTACAAACATTTCCAGTCTTTTATAAGATCTGAAATCTGAAAGTGCTGTTCTAAAGGCGGCTCTTCCATAGCCATCTTTCAGGTTTTTAACCGTCATGGCCAACGATTGCTCATTTTGTCTGGTATCTCCTCTATAATTGCTAAAATCTCTTTCGCGTTCTATGCCCGGTGGCACCACATAAGGTATAGGACTACGTTTACCATTTTCTTCGATATTAATGGTAGAAAGCTCCATGGTTGAATTATCTGCCGGCGCAGGTATTAAAGATGGATCTACAATAACCTGATTGCTTTGATTTTTAGCATTGTATTGCCTCCATTCCCCTCTTACCAGTTGTATTTTAGCAAACCTCAATACGGCTGTATCAGCAAAATTGGTCATGAACATCCTGATAAACCTGATTGATTTAAAATCTTGGATATTGCCCACTGTTTGTTGAACTTGCGCAATAGGTATCCTGATCTGGTACCAAGTGGTATTTTGTGTTTGTCCGTTAGCTAATTTAACTGGAGTAACTACCTTATCTGTTACAAAGTTCTGCCCTACTACAAGATCTCCAGGGCGCATAGATACTTTGTACTGAAAATAGTCATCTGATTGCGACATATTGTTATCGCGGTTAATATCTTCTCCATCAGGCAAAGATGTTGAAGCTGAATTCTCTACACCAAGTTCGGCCATAGACTGTTGAGGTGTTTTTGAATTGCCCTCGGTACCGTTATAATTTTCATAACGCTTTAAGATACCTGCATTGATCCTATCTAATTCAGGACCTCTGAAATAACTATAGTCATCTGATGAAGGATCTTGATCTATAACAGCGGCAGCGGCAGGGTTTAAAATGTTTTTAATGCTACTAAGGAAACTGGCAAATTTTGCTCTTTCATTTTGACTGGATAATCCATCTAAGCCTACATCTTGTTTTTTACGCACTTCTGGGTCATTGTCAAAAGCTTGGATCACAGGCTGTAACTTAACCACTCTTCCCCAATTGGTTTCTTCATATTTTGAAGGATCATCATCTGCTGGCAAAGCATTTTCAGCCGATTTCTTACCATCTTTCAGAATATCCTCAGAAATATTTCCCAGATTAAAATACAAGTCTCCGCCTTGTGAATTCTGTTTATACATAAACGGATCCATTAACCAGAGCTCAATATATTCTATGTTCTGCGATTCAAAATCGTTGATATCTATTTTACGCATTAAACCGCCCCAACGCTGCTTAGGATTTTGCAATGTACCATCTGAGTTTATTCCTGTTGTGGTGTAGTTATAAGGGCCCCGCAGGTTAGGGTAAAAAGCCAGATCTAAAGTAGGTAATGTAATTGGCTGCCCTGTGCTGATCTGTTTATATGGAAAAACTTCGGTTTCTGTAATTTCCCTAACGTAATGATTAGACATTTCGTTTTTGTTATTACGCAATGAA
>DDEP01000250.1:0-7819 GCA_002336465.1 Pedobacter sp. UBA1951 | reverse complement strand
TGCCACGAAATAGCGCTCTTTAAATCAATAACAGACCTTGAAGCTTCAAAATCATCCAAATAACTGGTTCCTCTCTTTGTTCCGGCAAAGTTTAATGCTGAAGGGTGCCCCGGTATAAGTTGGGCAAACTCACCATAAAAAGTAACCGTCGATTTTTCTTTGGTAGAAATCAAAGGGATTTTATCTACCAATTTTGTCAAAAACCTAGATGGCGATGTATAATTAACATCAAAGCCCCACATGGTATTGGAGATGGGTTCTTCGCCAAAATTCACCTTCGCAGAAATGGGCTTTTCTGTAAGGTTCATTAACGTTCCTCCTATATTGAGTTTGTTATTTACCCTATAATCGCCCCTTATACCAAACAAAGATCGCTGCTGTAGCCCAAATAATTCATTGTTCTCTGTAGAAATCCGGATAGATTGGCCTGAACTCAATAAAGCAGTATTTAAAATCTTAACCCTACCGCTCATATAATCTACGGTATAATCAGCACCTTCTACCAAAGGCATGGTACCCAAGAACACTTTAACCGAACCTTCGGGAACATTAATGGCATTAAGGTTAAACTCAGACGAAACATCAGACTGGTAACTTCCTTTAATAATATACCTATCTTTTCCCGGGAAATTTTGCTGGGCAGAAACCTTTACTGAATCATACAATTGCGCATAAGTATATTTATTGATCAGCGCCTGTTCTGTTGATTGATTAAACTGAGCCGCTAGATCTTTACCAAAAGGCTCTAGCATAGGGAAAATAATCCTGCCATTTACAGGCTCTATGGTAATGTAACCATTACTAGTATTGGTTGGTACAGCAGCACTGCTACTGCCATTGTTGCTTAATCCGCCACCAAACTCATTTGCATTGTTAATGGTATTTACAAAGGGTTTGTTTTCTGCAATAAAATCAAATACACCATCTGGTTTACGCTCTCGTTGTAAATTTAACCGGTCTAAACCCGTTACATTGATCCATTGCTTGTTAACGGTATTTGCACCTTCGGTTAAAATTGGTCTTTCAACACCAGAGGTCTCATCAAGCCTAAAAATATCGAGCTTAAAGTTTTGGCTGCTAATCTGGTATCCGCCTATGTTATAGATATTTTTCATCATCAGATCCCAAGTAGGTAGGTTGGTCTTAATGATTTCATTTTTCAGCAATTTTGTAAATAGCACCTTAGGTGTATTTTGGTCAAAAGGTACATCGGTAGAAAATTCTCCCACCTGATATTCTACTCCATTATAAGTATAACGATAAGCAACTGCCAAAACCTCATCGGTATTGAGCTGCATGTTCAGTGATATATATCCTAGCTGAGGTTGTAAAGTAAAATCACGATCTGTAAGCTTACGGGCATAAGTAAGTTTAGCGAAGTTGTCTGTACCTCCGGTATTTCTAAAGAAATCTATAATTGCATTGGAATTGGTTAAGCGGGCATTTGGAGATAGACTTGCTAATAAGTTATTAGATTGCTGTGGAAAGGTTGGATTTGAAAAACCTGATGGTTGCACAGAACCCCCTCCGGTTAACTGAGTGGTATTATAAGGTGCATTTTCACCTAAATCTAGAAATGCTAAAATATCTCTTGAATCTTGCGTACTTCCAGTCTTATTGGTAAGCCATACTTCTATTTTTGTAATATTTATGCCTGATAATATCGTAGGTGGGTTTGCTACAGCTTGGTTATAACGATTTCTAAAAAACTGCGCAAGAAAATAGTGCTTATTTGCTTCGTAGTCGCTGCCGCTTACCCTGAAATCATTTTGTTGTGCACCATTACTGATCTGTATTTCTTTAGATTGTGATTTTTGCTGTGAGAAAACCGTGGTCAAGCCTAATTTACCAAGCTGAAGCTGGGTTTTTACCCCAAAAAGAGCCTGTGTTCCCTTGATCAATGAAGTATTAAGTGGTAAGCTCACATTTCCCGCTTCGATTTTCTTTATGATATCATCTGCACCACCGGTATAATCTAATTTAATCTGGTTTTCAAAATCGAACTGCGCCTCTGTATTGTAATTCATTTTGACTTTCATCTTTGTACCGATGTTACCTACTACATCCATTTGGATGCGTTGGTTAAAATCAAAATTGGTCTGTACGCGCTGCCGTTCGTTAAACAAAGGATTTTCGTTCTTATTAACCCTGCCTAAAAAAGTAAGTTCTGCCTCGCCACTAGGTTGTATATCAATAAGGGTGCTACCAAATATTTTTTCAAAAGCCTTACTGTTTATTCTTACTTCTGGAATAATGCCCGATTTCCTGATGTCGGCTACTTCCTGATTTGATAGCATACGCCAATTATCTCTCTTGATCTCACTGTTAACCAATCGCATGTATTGCTCTACGGTTAAATACTGAGGTAATGAGATCAATTTATCTCCTACACGTTCGCTAATGATGTAAAGATTTGTAATTGGATCGTACTGTACTTCCTTTTTAACATTTTGGGGCCTGATGAAAAAGGGATTGGTTTGTACAGGTAAGCCTATTTGCTTGAGTTCTTTAGGGTTAAACGTATTCTTAGCAGAATCAATAACGTTAACCTGCTTGTTCTGCTGAGCGTACAGATGAGAACATAGCAAGAGCGTCAAGAACAACGCACAAAGCTTAATTTTGTTTATCAAAGGTAAATTGTTTATAGGTTTTTTAATGCTTCCTTAATCATCTGCTCAACCGTCAAACTTCCTTCAGCTTTTTTTGTCACATTATCTAATGCTTTTTCGGCAACTTGCTTACCAAAGCCCAACATGACTAAAGCTGATAACGCTTCATCTTTAATTGTATTATGAATTGGCATTGAAATTAATGATTCTATGCCATCTTTTTTCAATTTATCTTGTAATTCTAATATGATGCGCTGTGCAGATTTTGCTCCTATACCTTTTATTTTCTGAATAACTGCAACATTGGCGCTTATTATTGCCTGTTGTATCTCTGCCGGCGACATTGATGACAACATCATTCTTGCTGTAGTTGGACCTATACCCGATACAGAAATCAGATGTAAGAAGAGCTTACGCTCTCCTTCATCTGCAAATCCGTAAATTGTATGTGCGTCTTCTTTGATGTGAAGCCAAGTATAAATTTTACACCGCTCCTTATCTCCCAAAACGCTGTATGTGTTTAATGAAATATTGATATGATAACCTATACCACCTACATCAATTACAATATAAGTGGGGCCTTTAAAAGCTAGTCTTCCATCAATATAATCGTACATATTTGTGTATTAGCGTTTACCTTTTTTCTTTTGGTTATCAATCTCACTTTTAGACTGGCTGTCAACCACGGCTATGGTAATCATGTTCACAATTTCTCTAACCGAACTGCCTAATTGAACAATATGTACAGGTTTCTTCATTCCTAGCAATATTGGTCCAACGGCTTCTGCTCCACCTAATTCTTGCAATAACTTATAAGCTATGTTACCCGATTCTAGGTTAGGGAATACCAAAGTATTTGCAGGTGCATCAGCTAAACGGCTAAAAGGGAAGTTGTCTTTCAGCATAGTACTGTTAATGGCAAAATTACCCTGCATCTCTCCATCTACAATAATATCTGGATATTTTTCATGAAGAATTTTTACGGCTTTACGTGTTTTCTCCGGTATATCGCCTTGGTTTGAACCAAAGTTAGAATAAGACAACATGGCTATTCTTGGATATACGTTGAATTTACGAACTGATTTCTCAATTAACAAAGTAATATCTACCAATTCTTCAACCGTAGGATCTACATTAACTGTGGTATCGCCAAAAAATACCGGGCCTTTTTGGGTCATCATCATGTACATACCGGCAACACGGTTTACACCTTGCTCGGTTCCGATCACATGTAAGGCAGGTTTAATCGTTGATGCATAATTTTTAGTAAGTCCTGAAATCATAGCATCAGCCTCACCAAACTCAACCATCGATGCACCAAAGTAGTTTCTGTCGCGCATAAACTTGGTAGCCTCAATTAAAGTAACCCCTCTGCGCTGACGTTTTTCGTAAAGTGCTTGTGCATATCTTTTGATGCGCTCAGCTTCTTGCAATGGATCTATGATCTGAACGCCTTCAAGTTCAAGTGCATTCTCTTCAATAATCGTTTGTATTCTTTCCTTATTACCTAATAAAATAGGGATAGCGATATTATCATCCTTAACGATCTGTGCTGCTTTTAAGATCTTGTAATTATCTGCCTCTGCAAAAACCACACGCTTAGGATCTGTTTTAGCTTTGGTAGTTACTGCACGCATTAGTGCATCATCTCCGCCTAAACGAGCTTTTAACTCTTCAGCATATGCATCCCAATCGGTAATTACTTTACGTGCAACGCCGCTTTCTATCGCTGCTTTCGCTACTGCAATAGATACATTGGTCATTAACCTAAAATCTGTTGGCTTAGGAATGATATAATCTTTACCAAATTTTAGGTTTTTTACGTTATAAGCCATATTTACAGCCTCTGGAACCGACTTTTTAGCCAATTCTGCGATAGCTCTAACAGCAGCAATCTTCATTTCCTCATTAATGGCAGTAGCCCGTACATCTAATGCTCCTCTAAAAATATAAGGGAAACCCAGAACGTTGTTTACCTGATTAGGATAATCAGATCTTCCGGTTGCCATAATGATATCCTTACGTGATTTTATGGCTATTTCGTAAGCAATTTCAGGGTTAGGATTAGCCATGGCCATTACAATAGGATTTTTGGCCATTGAGTTTAGCATCTCAACGCTTACACAATCTGCTGAAGAAAGACCAATGAACACATCAGAATCTTTCATTGCATCAGCAAGTGTATGTAAATCACGTTTGGTTACAAACTCTGCTTTAATAGGATCTAATTTTTCACGATCAGCACGGATTACCCCGCTTCTGTCGCACATTACGATATTTTCTTTTTTAGCTCCTAATGAAACATATAAACGTGAACAAGAAATAGCTGCTGCCCCTGCTCCGTTTACTACAATCTTAACTTTATCTATTTTCTTTTTTTGCAATTCGCAAGCGTTTAACAACGCTGCTGCAGAAATGATTGCCGTACCATGCTGGTCATCGTGCATAACCGGAATGTTCATTTCTTCTTTAAGGCGACGTTCAATCTCAAAACACTCTGGTGCTTTGATATCTTCAAGGTTAACCCCTCCAAAAGTAGGCTCTAGCGCCTTTACAATTCTTACAAACTCATCTACGTTCTTGGTATCTAATTCCAAGTCAAAAACATCAATATCGGCAAAGATCTTAAATAGCAATCCTTTCCCTTCCATAACAGGTTTACCACCTTCAGGGCCAATATCTCCTAATCCTAAAACAGCAGTACCGTTACTGATCACTGCTACCAAATTACCTTTTGATGTATATTTATAAACGTCTTCTTTATTTTCTGCAATTTTTAAACAAGGCTCTGCTACACCCGGAGAATAGGCTAAAGTCAAATCTCTTTGAGAAGAATAAGGTTTAGTTGGTATTACCTCTATCTTTCCCGGTCTTCCTTGTGAGTGATAGTCTAAAGCGTCTTGTTTTCTATTTGTCTTGCTCATTTTCTTCTTAATTCTTGTGTGCGGTCAAATTTACAATTTTTACTAATGATAAGGTTTCTTTTTCGAATTAGTTATTGTTTTAAATGAAATTGAAACTCCTCTTTAGCTTAATTTTAGCGCTTACGCAAAAGATGGCTGGTTTATTAAGCAACAGCCAATATGCAGATGTTATTTGTGAAAAACAACTTATTTTTAAAGAGATATGAATTATTTACGCTACTAATAGGTGTCAATAAACCTTAGGCAAAACTGGCAGAGTTTACATAATTTTTAAAAGCATGCCTACTTTAATGACGTGACCTTTAAGTCCATTCAATTTCTGGATAGCTTCTACTGTTGCCCCTTTAAATTTTTCGGCGATAGCAAACAATGTATCTCCTACCTCTACCTTATAAACCATTGGTTTACTTGCAGGTTTATTTTTGCCATTCTTTAGGCTGTCGGCATTTTTAGCCACAACCAATTTTTGGCCAGGTATGATGGATGTCTCGCTTAGTTTATTCCAAACTTTTATATCCTGTACTTCTACGCCATATTTATTGGCAATGGCCGTTAGGGTTTCTCCTGCTTTTACATTATGGGTCTGTGCTTTATTTTCTTGACTTTTTAGAGGAGCTTTGTTTAGCTTTCTTAACTCTCTAACATCATCTGTTGTAGCTGCTGTTAAAGTTCTGTCTATCTCTAAATCTGCATTTACAACTTCAAAAATTTTAGCATAATAGGTATGATCAACTTTTGGAATAATTACACGTTTAGGTACTTCAGAGGTGCCATTCACGATAAATTTTTTATATGAAGGATTTAATGCCGCCAATGTAGTAGAATCATAGTTGATCGCTTTAGCCAAATCATTTAGCGCAACGAACTTGGTTACCATGATGCTATCTGTTTTAAAGCTAAATGAATTGTTCTGCGCTGTAATTTCATGTCGGTCTGCATATTGCATTACATAAACCGCAGCAATAAATGCAGGCACGTAATCTCTCGTTTCTTTAGGTAAATATGGTCTTATTTGCCAAAAATCATTTGATCCTGCTTTATCTATGGCTCGTGTAACATTGCCTTTTCCGCAATTGTATGCCGCTATTGCCAACAACCAGTCGCCTAACTCGTTATAGGCATCTCTAAAATAAGCCGCCGCCGCATAGCTAGCCTGTACAGGATCTTTTCTTTCATCAACAAAATTATCCATGTTAAGCCCATAACCTTTTGCCGTGCCAAACATGAACTGCCACAAACCAGTTGCGCCCACTCTTGAAATGGCATGAGGGTTCATTGAGGATTCTATAATCGGGAGATACTTGATTTCTGATGGGATATTGTAAGCTTTAAGTGCTTGTTCAAATATGGGAAAATAGTAGTTAGACAAGCCCAACATTTTACCATACATATCTTTCCTTTTTGAATAGATATCTATATAACTCTGAACAAATTCATTATAGGTTAACGGTACGGTTTGCTGTATAGAATCTAAACGCAGTTTATAGATATAGTTCTGATTGTAGGTTAGGATAGCCTGCCCCAGTTCAGGAACGGCCGTAGTATCTGTATGCTTTTCTTGGCCCAAAGAATCGGGAGTTAGGTGCTTAACCTTTAATTGAGAAAAAACACTTAATGAACTACAAAATATAAGAATAGTAAGTAAGATTTTCTTCATAAACAAAGCCTCCGATGCTTAACTTACGCTAAGCTTCTTTTAAAAACTGATATGATAGGTTTAAAAGTTCTTGTTCATTAAAGTGTTTAGCCATTAGCTGTACGCTTAAAGGCAACCCGTTTACATTGCTACTTAAAGGTAAGGCGATAGCTGGCACACCTGTAAGCGATGCTAAAACGGTATAAACATCTGCCATGTACATTTGCAAAGGGTCCTTAATATTTTCGCCAATTTTAAATGCAGGTGTTGGTGTTACAGGACTTAACAAGATATCGTTCGTATTTAATAGCTCTTCTATTTTACTTTTGATCAGTTTACGAACCCGTTGCGCTTTCTGGTAATACGCATCATAATAACCTGCACTAAGCACAAAAGTACCCAACATAATACGGCGTTTTACTTCTTCTCCAAAGCCTTCTGCCCGCGATGTTTTATATAAATCGGTAAGATTTTTTGCTGTGGTATTTCTGTAGCCAAAATGTACGCCGCTATAACGCGAAAGATTAGAAGATGCTTCGGCAGTAGTTAGCACATAATAAGCCGGAACTAAATAATCTAATAAATCAAATGAAACATAAGTGATCTCGTGCCCTTGTTCGCGAAGAGCTTCTATTGCATTTTCAATCGAT
>DDEP01000147.1:17526-17951 GCA_002336465.1 Pedobacter sp. UBA1951 | reverse complement strand
TAAACTACAATGTGGTATATGCACAGATGGGACGAGGTAAAACTGAGCGTATTTTAGCACAGGCAATGTCTTCAATAGCGGCTACGCTTGCAAAAATGGCGATGGATGTATGCCTTTTCATCAACCAGAATTTTGGTTTCATTAGTTTCCCTCCCGAGTTAACTACCGGCAGTAGTATTATGCCACATAAAAAGAATCCAGATGTATTTGAGCTGATCAGGTCACGCTGTAATAAAATTCAGGCTTTACCTAATGAAATAGCCATGATGACCACAAATTTGCCATCAGGATACCATAGAGACTTACAGCTTCTAAAAGAAAACTTATTCCCTGCAATTACATCTTTAAATGAATGTATTGAAATAGCTACATTCATGTTCCAGAATATCTCTATTAAATCAGATATCCTAAAAGATGCAAAATAT
>DDEP01000147.1:0-17484 GCA_002336465.1 Pedobacter sp. UBA1951 | reverse complement strand
CAAACGCAAGTAAATCATACTCATGAAGGAAGTATTGGCAATTTAATGAACGAAGAGATTTCAAAAGCCATGGAAAATACTTTAAGCCAATTTGGATTTGGGCAGGTTGAACAAGCCATTAAAAATTTGTTAGCGTAATCATGGTGCCTATCTACTTGGCTGGAGAATCTGTGAAGGCTAGAACAATAGAGATTAAAATGTAATTAAAAAGATACATTGTAACAAAAATGTTGTATTATTGGTATCGGATTTTCCATGATACCGTGTATGACCAAACAACTGATCTCTTTTAAGCATTTAAGCGTAAAGGCTAAATATGCTTTGGCTTTTTGGATAGCCATTTCTTTATACTGTTTTATTCAGTCGGTTTTGCGATCGAGGTTAAATAATTACCTTATTTTTGAGAATACCTTCTTCAATTTAATCCATCAGAAATCTTTATATACCGATTATCCTGAGTTACATGATGACACCAATCATTACGGGCCGATATTTTCTGTCTTTATGGCTCCTTTTGCTCTGTTGCCTAGAACCTTGGGTTTTTTGTTGTGGAATTTATTCAATTGTGCATTATTGTTTAAAGCTATCCAAACTATTCATATAAAGCATCGGGATGATATTTATTTAATTGCTCTTCCTTGTTTTGTATCTTCTATGCTGAGTCAGCAATTTAACCCAGCTACAGCAGCGTTAATTATTTTTAGTTATACTTTAAGAAACTACCATAGGGGTTTTTGGTCGGCATTCTGTATTGTACTGGGAACTTTTATAAAATTATATGGAATTGTAGGCCTTGCATTCTTCTTTTTCATAAAAGATAAGAAGCATTTTGTTCTTTATTTGGTGCTTTGGTCTATCATATTGTTTGTATTGCCCATGTTTTTTTCATCGCCAACTTATGTCTTAAATAGCTATGTAGAATGGAAAAGTTCATTGGGCGTAAAGAATATATCTAATATAGGGTCATTAACAGGTGATTTGTCTGTAATGGGGATGGTGAGAGTCTTGTTTAGCTTTCACATTCCTACCAGCTACTTTTTAATAATAGGGGCAGGCTTGTTTTTATTACCTTACACCAATACTGGGCAGTACAAATCAAACAAGTTCAGAATGTTGATATTGGCCATGACTCTTATGTTTCCTGTTCTGTTTAGTTCGGGCACAGAAGATTGTACATATATCATCGCTGTGGTTGGCGTAGGTGTCTGGTTCAACTATTCGGCAAAAAACTTAACAAATAAACTATTACTGGCGGGAGTAATCCTTGCATCATTCGATTTCCCTTTGATGCTATTCCCTGATTTTACGGAACGCTATCCACTTATTATAAAGGTCATATGTCTCCCGTATTTTGTGGTATGGATAAAAACCATTAAAATGGCTTTTCAGTACAAACGAATTAATGATTTGGTTTTTACTTAAACAAAAAAGAAAGAAATTGAGAACTATCTAAGTTCTATTTCAGATTTGCCCATTACACTTCCACCCGAATATAAGATTAAAGTATATACACCTTTCATAAATTGGCGAGGATTGATCCAATCGATTTTATAACGGGTATTATCATTGTTAAAAGAGAATTCAATAGCGGTGCTATATTGCATTTTTTGACCCTCTGCTTCGAACATGTTGTTTTCGTCGGCAATTAAATTCCCTGCCGGATCAATTACTCTCAAAAATACCCTGTGGTATTTCTTCTCGGCTAAATCATTCGGAACAAGTGCAAAATCTATGGTAAGTTGGTTGGCTGTACTGGCTCTGGTAACTCCGGTAATTTTGCCACTTTGTTTGATTTTAAAAGCATTAACCTTAATGTCATACGCTTTTAAAGATTCACCAACCCTAACCTTTGCAGTTAGCTTTTTATTTTCCTTCTCTAACTTTACATTCTTATCTATAGATGTAGTAACAACTGATTTCAAACTGTCACGTTCGCCTTTCAGGTAAACGTTCTCTTGTTCTAGCAAAGTAACCTTGTTGTTGTATATTTTAACGAAGTTGCGCAGATTAGAAATCTTCTCGCTTGCCTCATCCAAGTCTTTTTGAGTAAGCTCGCCTCTACGTAAAGCCTCTTTCAGCTCTTCAATCTTTTGTCGTGCGTGTTCCTGTTCTGCTATCAATTTGTCATTAAGATTTACATTAGATAGATTAACGCGGTCTAACTCAACTTCAATTTTTTCGACCTCTAATTTCAAACGTTCTTGTTCGGTATTTAGAGCAGCAGAAGGGGAAGGAGAAGCGCTGCTTTTATTGCTGAAATACAAGTAGCCATTTATGCCTAGCAGAGCTGCTATAACAACCATTAAAAAGTAAACCTTGGTTTTATCGGTCTTGTTACGAGAGTTATCTGCTTGCATTTAAGTATAAATAATCAAAATCTTCTATTAAAATAAACGACTAACTTAACAAAAAAAATAAAAGTAAAAAAATATGCACCTTTGTATCAAAATTATCAATTAAGCGTTATTAAATTAACTTTTAATTCAGCTACCTTTAAAATTTTGAACCAGAAGCCTGTTTTCATGCAAAAAACCAAACATTACGTACAACTTTTATCTGCCTTATGTATTCTTTTTGCTATCCCGAAAATAGTAAACGCTCAAAGTGAAGAAAAAATTGCACCTAAGCGTGAATTTAGAGGTGTATGGATAGCTAGCGTAACCAATATTGATTGGCCTTCAAAGCAAGGGCTTACGGTAGATCAGCAGAAACAAGAACTAATTAGCATATTAAATCAGCATAAAGCTAATGGAATAAATGCCATTGTTTTACAGATTAGGCCTACAGCCGATGCATTGTATGCAAAATCTCGTGAACTCTGGAGCCATTGGTTAATGGGCAAACAAGGGCTAAAACCTGCTGATGGTTATGATCCTTTGCAATTTGCCATTAAAGAAGCACATAGCCGTGGTATGGAACTGCATGCGTGGTTTAATCCATATAGAGCTACGATGAGTGCGAACTCGGTTACGGCTTCAGATCATATCACTAAAACTAAACCAGAATTATTTTATACCTACGGAGGACAAAAACTGTTTGATCCAGGATTGCCTGAAAACAGAGAGTATATTACGCAGGTAATCTTAGATGTGGTAAAAGAATATGATATTGACGGGGTGCATTTTGATGATTATTTTTATCCTTACCGCATTGCCGGACAGGTAATAAAAGACAGTGCTACTTTTGCCAAATACCCTAATGGATTTACTAAGATTGACGATTGGCGCAGAAATAATGTAGACTTATTGGTAAAGATGGTAAGCGATAGCGTACACCATTACAAGAAGTACGTTAAATTTGGGATAAGTCCTTTTGGCATTTGGAGAAATTACCGAGAAGATACATTGGGCTCGAAAACCAATGGGCTTTCCAATTATGGCGAACTCTATGCCGATTCAAGAAAATGGATTAAAGAAGGTTGGGTAGATTACATCAATCCGCAGATATATTTTGCTTTTAACCGAACAGCTGCACCTTTTGGGGTATTGTTGGATTGGTGGGCTAAAAATACTTTTGGAAGGCATTTATACATAGGGCAGGCCGCTTATCTAGTGAACGTTTCAAGAGAACAGGCATGGCGCACTCCCTCAGAAATCCCTAACCAGATCAGGGCAATAAGAGCAAATGATAAAGTACAGGGAAGTGTATTTTTTAGCTCTAAATCTTTATCGACCGTGGCCAAAGGAGTAGCAGATTCTTTAAGGAATAATTTTTATAAATATGCTGCATTACCTCCGCAAATGCCTTGGATAGATAATATACCTCCTAACGAACCGCAAGATTTAAATGCAGAACTAACAACCGATGGCATCAGATTAAAATGGCATAAACCGTTAAGAGCTAAAGATGGGGAAACGGCTTCGGGTTATGTTGTTTACAGATTTGTAGAAGGAGATAAGGTCAATATCTTGAACCCTAAGAATATTTTAAATATTAGTTTTGAGGATAACACTTTTTACCTTGATCGTAGCGCAGAAAAAGGAAAGGAATATACTTATGTGGTAACTGCTCTGGATCGGATTAAAAATGAAAGTGAAGCAAGCGATGCTGTAAGCATAGAGCGTCCTTAGATAGTTTTTTCTGTAGGTAGCTTATCAATAATATCAGCCAAATAGAGATCTGTAAAACCATAAATAGGGTATTTCTCCCAAAATAAATGGATCATCTTTGTTTGATTTGTAATGCCCTCCCGTTTAAGGTTTAGAAAAAATGTTTCAATGAGGTTGAAACCATCTTGTTTTATCTTTAGCTCTGTATAAGCCTTTAGTGCAGGTTTAAGCAATTGTAAATGATGGAATTCTTGCGTGTTTAACTCTGATAAAAGCTTAACATCTTGTTTAATAAATGCTCCCCAAGCTTTAGCAGCTAATTTGAGATCTTGTGTGTTTAATAACGCCTTTGTAGTATATAAACTGCTGAGCTGTTCGGCATTAAGTTGACCTAAACCTCTAAAATCTTTTATTCCTTCAAACTTATCAGGACAGATTAACCATATTTTAAGTGACGGATGGAGTTTTTTAGCGATAATATCAAGTGCACAAATCAAGTTGATTTGGCAAACTACATCAAACTCAAACCACAATACAACTTCTTCATATTGATTGAGCAGATTTAGTTTATCAATTTCTTTTAATACTTGTGATTGATAGCCTGCTGGAGAGACATGATGACTTTCGCAAATGTAATGTTGTCTGGTTTCCCAAAAATGTTGTTCAGTTATTGGGCCTTGGGCTAACACCTCATTCCAAGTGAGCGTATCGCCTTCTATAGTGGCCTGCTTAAATATTTCAAGCGTAGCTCCACCGTTAAGAATGTGTAAGATTTTGCTCATATCAGAAAGGTATAAAATAAACAGACTGTTCAAAAACCTAAATCCTTACCCTGAACTCGTTTTAAGGGCTAAGTGGGTTTTTGAACAGTCTGTTCTGCTTAAATAATATTTATTTTTCAGGTACCAATACCAAACGAATGTAATTATCTCCGTTTAGGTATTTTTGAGCTGCAGCTTTAGAGCTCTCAACAGTTACATTGTTAATGCGTTCTTTGTTACCTAATACCTGGTTAATATCATCATTGTTTTTTAAACGGTTGGTTAGATATGATAACCAGTAACCATTTTCGCGCAGGTTCAGTTCCTCTTGTCTTAATTCTTCAGATTTAAATTTAACAAGATCTTCGCTAGTAGCTCCGTTTTGTTTGAAAGTATTTACCTCTTCTAAGGCAGCATTGATCAGTTTATCTACGTTAGCTTTGGCACAATTAAAAGAGATGGTAAAATAATAATGTGCTTTTGGTAGCTTATCAATGCTTAACGCAACATTAGGACTATATACACCACTTTCTTTTTCACGAAGTCTTTCTAATATCTTAATCTCTAAAGCAGCCTTTAATGCATCTAATTGGATATTGTTGGCTGCATTATATTCGTAATCATTGTGGAAGATAAGCTGAACAGTTGCTTTATCTTCAATCCCTTTACGAACAGTTTTTGACACTTTACCTTTAGGTGGATAAATGCCTAGATCAACAAAATCTTCATTACGGTTTAAGGCTGGTAGGCTACCTAAGTATTTTGTGATGAGGGGTTTTATTTTTTCAACATCAAAGTTACCCACAAACACAAATGTTTGTCCGCTTAAATCGGCAAAACGATCTTTATAAAAAGCATAGGCTTTGTCTAAAGAAATTTGATCAATGTCGGCTAATGTAGTTGGCATAGCTCTTTTATGGTAATTTCCCATTACAGCTTGAACTGTATCGGCAAAAACGCTTGCTGGGTTACTGTTCTTGTTGGCAACGATTACTTTAAAATCACTGATGTTCTTGTTAAAGATTTCAGCATCTTTTCTTGGCTCGGTTGCATATGCATAAATAAGTTGGAAAGCAGTTTCTATATCTTTAGGAGAAGTGCTACCTGAAAAACCTTGAAACTCTGTGTCTATGTAAGAACGCACACCGGCAGTATTACCCGCTAAGTATTTACTAAGCTGAGTAGGGTTAAACGCACCTACACCACTCTGCGCAATAAGATTGGCATTATCGGCAGAAAGAAAATTATCATCCTTAGCTAAAGAAGTTCCTCCTCTACCAAAAGAAGTAAAAATGATTTGGTCATTTTTAAAGTCAGTTGGCTTAAGCACCACTTTTATGCCATTGCTCAAGCTTAATGTTGTAACATTTAGCTGTTTGTTGGTAGCTTCATTTACAATATTGCCTCCTTTAGGGCTTTGTGCAATTAAAGGTTGGTTAACGTTATCATCAACATAAGGTGTAACATTATTTCCCGCATTTTTTAAAACAGCCAATAGTTGTTGTTCAGCTGGAAGGCTTGCTTTTTCTTTTTCAGGGGCTTGCACAACAACAATTTGATTTGTTTTACTTACCATATTTTTAGCTGCTTGGTTAATTTCTTGTGCTGTTACATTTTTCAAGATGCTCTTGGCTAGCTCGTAGGTATAATTATCAGAAGGCATTGCTGCACCAATTAAGAAATTATCAAGATAACGCTGTACGTAAGCCGCAGATTTGGTTTTGCTTTGTTCTTTGTGTTGCTTCTCAATACCGGCATCCATTTTCTTTTTAGCCGTTTCTATTTCACTGTTTGTGAAACCAAATTTGGCCATACGTTCATTTTCTGCAAGTGCTGCGGTTAAAGCTTTTTCAAGGTCATTAGCACTTTTAGCCACAGCAACGGTAGTTAATGCACTTAAGCCCCATACTAAACCACCCTGATAAGGGGCATAAAGACTTTGAGCAAATAAGAAAGGTGCATTTCCTTTTTGTGTAATCTCTGCCAAACGAGCTCCTAGCATGCTGTTTACTAGGTTTTGGATTAATCTAGATCTGTAATCCTGCTCGGTAATTACAGGACCTTCTTTATGCTTATAAATAACTTGTGCAACATTATAGGGTTGCTCGGCATCAGTAACAATCTTTACTAAAGGCGCTGTATTATCAGGGATGCTATAATTTAAGCGAGCTCTTTCATTTTTAGGATTATTGAAGCCCGAAAAGTTCTCTTTAATCAGTTTTTCAACTTCATTTACGTCAAAATCACCTACAGCAATCACACTTTGTAAGTTAGGTCTATACCAGTCATGGTAAAAGTTTCTAATTTTATCATGCGTAAAATTGTTTAAGATTTCAACAGTACCTATAGGAATACGTTTTGCGTACTGAGAATTACCTAACAGAAAAGGGAATAATTCTTTAGACATACGCTGTGCAGCATTTTTACCGCGCTGTCTGTCTTCCTCAACAATTACACCTCTTTCATTATCGATATCCTCACCGTTCATGTTTACTTTTCCTGCCCAGTTTGCTAAAATCTTAAATCCTGTTTTAAAAACATCAGCGCTATCTGTAGGAATAGGTAATTGATATACCGTTTGATTGAAACCCGTATAAGCATTTAAATCGGCCCCAAATCTTACTCCCGCTTTTTGCAGATAGTTGATGATTTCGTTCTTAGGGAAATCTTTTGTGCCATTAAAAGCCATATGTTCCGTAAAATGCGCAAGACCTAATTGGTCATCGTTTTCCATTAAAGAACCAACTTTATTAGCGAGATAAAGCTCTGCTCGGTTTTTGGGTTCTGAATTTTTACGAATATAATAAGTCAAACCATTGGCTAATCTGCCAACCCGAACCTCATTGTCAGCAGGCATAACTTTANNTTAGAGGTTTTGCTTATAGGAGCTGCTTTTTTTGAAGGAGCTACTTGTGCTACGGAAGGCTGGGCATAAATCCAGGTTGCCGTACACAGTGCAATAAAGAATTGATATTTTCTCATAACTATTTTTAGCTTAAGGGAATTTGATATTAGATTTGTTACAATATTATAAAGTTACAGGCATATTTTTAAACATCATTTTTATAAAATAGATAAACTCGATAATAAAGCGTCTTAAAATCAAATTAAATTAATGACAGAACATGAAATTCTGTCTGATGTATAAAAGGCTAACAACTTTTTTATTTGGCATAAGATAAGAAAGGTTTTTAATACAGGATGAATAGATTTTTGTACAATTTGTTATGAATTCTGCTATATGCTACACCTCTGCTTACAGTTAAAGGCAATAATTAAATGAAAAAGCTTAGGGGAATAAATCCTTAATTTGGCGTCAGGTCATTTTAAAGTCATTAAACAATGGAATAAACCGACTTGGCAAAATACTTGCAATAACTGAAACTGTAAATACGTTTTGAAGATGTATTTAAAAAATGAGAAACTTAAAAATCGGATGATTTTAAAATTTTAAAACAAATCATTTAGGTGCTTGTTTTAAGTATAAAGTTGATCAAAAGCATCCTCGCTAGAGGGTATTCTTCATAAATAGTTTGTTTGGTTTATTTTCCAGTAGGGGTTGTGCCCTACTGGATTTTTTGTTTTATGCCCTTTGGAATATTTAATTAAAGCTGAATAAATTTATACTTTTGGCTGTCATGACAGAGTTTATACAGCAATACCTCGTACAAAATGGAGTCTTAGAATGGCTTGGTGTATTTACTGGAATACTGTGTGTATGGCTCGCGGCAAAAAACAATATTTGGAACTGGCCTTTTGCAATCGTTAGTGTTGCTATTTATATCTTTATTTTCTTTGAAACGAAACTTTATGCCGATATGGGGTTACAGTTTTACTTTTTGGCCATGAATATTTATGGTTGGTATTACTGGAGCAAGAAAAAAGATGCGGCAATGCAAAGACCTATAACCCTAATGCATAAAGGCGAATGGATTTTTGCTATACTGGGGGTAATTGTATTTACACTGATATTAGGGTTTACGTTACATAAAAATACAGATGCTGCTTTTCCTTTTATAGACAGCTTTTGCGCAGCATGTAGTTTAATCGGACAGTTTTTTCTGGCAAGGAGAGTTTTGCAAAACTGGCTGATATGGATATTTGTTGATTTAATTTATGTAGGTGTTTATTGTGCAAAAGGACTTTACCCTACAGCAGGTATGTATGCCTTGTACATATTTATTGCCTATATGGGTTATAGAGACTGGAAAAATATTTACAGTGAACAGAAAAATTAAAAAAATAGCAGTTGTTGGCCCTGAAAGTACAGGTAAATCTACCATGGCTAAGCAACTATCAAAATACTATAATGTATCTTGGGTACCAGAGTACGCACGGTATTACTGTGCCAATTTAACAGAACCTTGCACTTTGCAAGATGAGGTGAATATGTTTTACGGTCAACTGGCACTTGAAGATTCTGTGGTTGAAAACATGGAAGAAGATTTCCTGATCTGTGATACTACTTTCTTAACTGTTAAGATATGGAGTGATGCCTTTTTTGGGCAAACACCAAAAGTTGTTCTAGAAGCATTAAAGCAACGAGAATATGATTTCTATGTGCTTCTGGATATAGATTTACCTTGGGAGGATGATCCTTTACGTGATTTCCCTAATCAAAGAGGACATTTTATGCAAGTATGGCATGACGAGCTCAATGCCCTTAATGCCAATTATAAGCTTGTTTCGGGTATTGGAGAAGAACGCGTAGCTAACGCAATTAAGGCAATCGATGAATTTCTCCTATCAAAGATCTAAATATTAGCGCTATAAATAGTTCTTTATAAAGATACGTTTAAGGACGACAAACCGTATTAAATTTTGCTTTTCAAAAAAAAGCATATCTTTGTTGCATCAAAAAGGGGTGCCTTGTTTTGCATAAACACAAATAAAGGCTGAGATCATACCCATTTTAAAGAAGAAAAGATAAAGGCATATAATGCCCAAAATCAAATTCTTTAAATGCACCTGATCCAGGTAATGCTGGCGTAGGGAAATGGCTTATGAAGTTTAACTAAGGTTGGTAGTAACCCCTACTATCAACAGGGTTTAACTAAAAAAGAAACAAGAAACTTGAAAAAAATGATGTTGGCCGCATGGTTTGCGGTGCTGTGCCCATTTTATGTATTGGCACAGTTCGGTATTTCGGGAAAAATTACCGAAAGCGAAAAAGGAAATGGCTTAGCCGGGGCTACAGTTAGAATTAAGCAGAACGGTAAAGTTGTAATCGCCGATAAAGCGGGTAATTACAATTTGAGCAACCTTTCAATTGGGAACTATACCTTACAGGTGAGTTTTGTTGGTTTTGAAACGCAGGAGAAAAACATTAGAGTAGAAACAGATGATGTATTTAATTTTACACTAAAACCGTTGGTTTTTTTAGGAGAAGAAGTTGTAGTAAGTACAACACGTGCAGGAAATAAGACTGCAGCTACTTTTAAAGACATCAATAAAGAAACAATTGCAAAGAATAACTTTGGACAAGACCTACCCTTTATCTTAAATAATACACCGGGAGTTGTGGTAACCTCTGATGCCGGCGCAGGTGTGGGTTATACGGGCATACGCCTGAGAGGGAGTGACGCCACCAGAGTAAATGTAACCATTAATGGCATTCCTTATAACGATAGTGAAAGTCAGGGTACATTTTGGGTTAATATGCCTGATTTTGCATCTTCTGTAGATAATATCCAAATTCAAAGAGGCGTAGGGACCTCAACTAATGGCGCTGGAGCTTTTGGAGGAAGTTTAAATGTACAGACTACAGCTGGAGAACCAGAGGCCTATGCAGAGTTAAATAACACTTATGGCTCATACAATACTTGGAAAAATACAGTAAAAATAGGAACCGGCTTAATTCAGAATAAATGGAGTTTTGATGGTAGGCTGTCAAGAATAAAATCAAATGGTTTTATAGATAGAGCATCATCAAATCTTAAATCTTATTTTCTATCAGGAGCTTATCATGGTAAAAACGATTTGTTAAGAGTTAATGTTTTTGGAGGCAGCGAAAAGACTTATCAGGCATGGAATGGTGTGCCAGAAGCTAAGTTAAGAAATGACAAAGATGCGCTTCTAACACATTACTTAAACAACAAAGGGCAATTGTATTTTACCAAAGAAGATTCTCTTAATCTTTTTGATGCCAATAACCGTACTTATAACCAATTTTTGTATAAAGACCAAACCGATAACTATCAACAGAACCACTATCAGGCTTTATATGCCAGGTCTTTTTCTGAACACTTTTCGTTTAACGGTGCACTACATTATACCACGGGTAAAGGATATTACGAGGAATATAAGAATAGTCAGAAGTTCTCAAAATATGGCTTAGAAAATGTAGTTATTAATGGCACAACTGTATCTAAAACAGATTTGGTTAGAAGACGTTGGTTAGATAATAACTTCTATGGACTTACCTATGGGTTTAATTATACGCCTGAAAGTAATCTCCAATTTACATTGGCCGGAGGGTATAACGAGTATAGAGGCAAACATTTTGGACAGGTAATCTGGGCAAAATTTGCGAGTAACGGAGATAACGATAGGCATTATTATGAAAACAAAGCCAATAAGGATGACTTCAATACTTATCTGAAAGTAAATTATAACCCTGTAGCATCCCTAAATTTATTTGCTGATCTGCAATATCGTTATATCAATTATAACATTTTGGGAACAGATAAGAACGTTAATCAGATTAATCTGAAAGATCAGCTTAACTTTTTTAATCCTAAGGTAGGAGCGAGCTACTTTATCAATTCCAATTCAAATGTTTATGCTTCTTTTAGTGTAGCGAATAAGGAACCTAGCAGAGACGATTATATCAATGCAGAGGTAAGTAAGTTACCAAAGCCAGAACGTTTAAACGATTTGGAAGCAGGTTATCGTTTAAAGATGGAAGCTTTAAATCTAAGCGCTAACTTGTATGGTATGTGGTATAAAGATCAATTGGTAGTTACAGGAAAAGTAAATGATGTGGGCGAATACTTCCGTCAAAATGTTGACAATAGTTACAGACTAGGTATAGAAATGGATGCTAGTTATGTTTTCTCTAAATATTTTTCTGTGTTAGCCAATGCAGCCTTTAGTAAAAATAAGATAAAGAATTTTGTAGAGTTTATAGATGATTACGATAACGGAGGACAAATAGAAAATAAATATACCAATGTAAGCATTTCTTTTTCTCCAAATACCGTAGTAGGGGGAGAACTGGTATTTACGCCAATAAATGCTTTTGCGTTAAGTTGGCAGAGTAAATACGTAGGTAAACAATACTTAGATAATACACAGAACGAGAAAAGGAAGTTAGATGGATATTTAACCAACAACATACGTTTAGCTTATAACTGGCAGCTAAAAGGGATTAAGAACATCAATGTAGCTGTATTGGTAAATAATGTATTTAACAAGAAATATGAAAGCAATGGCTATACCTACAGTTATTACGCTGGAGGTTTGGTTACAGAAAATTTCTATTTCCCACAAGCAGGTACAAACTTCTTGCTGAATGTTAATTTGAAGTTCTAAGTAGAGAGAATTTTGTGTTAAATAAAAAAGGGTTCAATTATGAACCCTTTTTTATTTAAATAGTGATTGTACATTAATTCCAACCAGTTGTCTGAGTTAGTTTGAAACCTTTCTCTTTATATTGAATGATTTGAGATTGACCAACTGGAGCCAGATAAGAACGATCTGTAAAAGCATTACGATTTGTTGCTCCTTCAACCATAAAATATCCTATCATAGCAGAAGCATTTGATCCATTATAGGTAACAATAGTACCATCTGCTTTTTTAACTCTTGCTTTACCAACCATAGTAGAGGTTAGATAACTAGGTAACTCAACCGGAACATTAACCCATGGTCCTAAGAAATAATCAGGATTTGTACTAAAGTCCATATAATTAAGTTTTTTCCAACGCTTCAAATCTAAAAGACGACTGTATTCAAAAACAAATTCCATTCTTCTTTCTCTGCGTATTTCCCAAATCAAAGCAGGAACATCTGCATCGCGAACTGGATCTACTGGTAAATTAGCTAACTGAAGCGGTGCTGTTTTTTGTACGCCTTTTGCAGCAGCAGCAGCATCAAGAGGTCTATCTCTTAAAGCATTGATTGAACGATTAAGATCTGCTTGTGTAACAGCAGAGCCTCCATGGTATTGAGCTAAAACTGCTTTTGCTTCAATCCAATTTAAAACTACTTCAGCTAATCTCATAATAGGAGCATCACTTGTATTGGTCATACCTCCCCAAATTGCAGGGTAAGCTTTTCCAATGTAAGTCAAGGCATCTCTAGATGCAAATTTATAGCCATACAAACTAGTAGCAGATGATGTAAGTGCTTTATCATAAAAAGAAGCTTCAAATCGAGGATCCCTTGTTTTAACTAAATCAGCAAGTGCAAAAGAATTGGCATTAGCTACTGATGAATTTTGCCATGCCTGACCATCATTAGCTATATATGATTTCATTAAAACCAGATTAGGATCAGCCCCAACAGTCTCTGTTCCGTTGCTATATGAACCAATTGCATGAGTTACGTTTTGTGCAGCATCATATACCCTGTACATTAATACCTCACTATGGCCTACTAAACTCTCAGAAGAAAATATAGACTTATAATCTTTTGTGAAGTTCCATTTGCCACTATTCATCACATACTCAGCTGCTTCAACAGCAAATTCTAAGTATTTTTTCGCTCTAGCAGCATCTATTCCATGATAGTGTTCGTAAGTTCCCTCAAAAAGCATTATTCTTGAGATAAACGCAGCAGCAATATATTTGTTTAAAACATTGGTTCCATCGTTTTCTCGTATGTTGGTCATTACATATTTAAAGTCATCATAAACTTTATCCATAACAACACCTCTACTATCACGATCTTTAAATAAAGTAGCCATATCATTATCTGCTACTACTTTATCAAAATAAGGAACGTCTCCAAAAACACTAACTAATCTATAATACTCAAACCCTCTAAAAAATCTTGCAACAGCAGTCCAATGATTAAACGCTTCAGCAGAAATATTTGGTTTGGTTACTGTTTCTATCCTATTGAGAAAGATATTTGATTTTCTAACCCATGAGAAGTTCCAAGTTGGGCCGGCATAGCTAGACATCCAGTCGGCAGCTTCAGAAGATGAACCACGAGAAGAAGGAACACTGCTCTCGAAACTTCCTTGTGCATTTTTGCTTGTAAGGTCATCTGAAAAAGTATAACCACGAACAGGCGTATAATCTACACCATAGCCAGTATTAAATCCTGTAAAATAATTAGAATAGAAGCCATAAGCAAAAGCTCTTAAATCGGTCTCATCTCTCCAGAATTCTGTATCAACAACTTTGGTTATAGGAGGACGGTCTAAGACCTCTTTTTTACAAGATACCAATGAGGTTCCTGCTATTAATATTCCAAATGTATATTTAAGATATTTCATTTTGCTTTAATTTAAAAATTTAGTTGAACACCAAACGACACACTCTTGAAAGTTGGAGTTCCCATACCAGTACGGCCTGAGTTATAATTTGTACCATTCCACATTGAATATCCAGTAATTGTTTCCGGATCTAGAGGTAAGTCTCCTAAATGGTCCCAAGTTATAATGTTCTCAAGAGCAGTATAAACTCTTAGTGAATTAATTTGAGCCTTTTTTAACCATGGTTGTGTGAAGGTATAACCAACCGTTAGGTTTTTAAGCCTTAAGTAAGCCATGTTTAAAAGATAACGATCTTGTACTTGCATGTTATTTATAGTACTACTTGTTCCGTTATCATAAGCAGCTGGATAAAACGCTCCAGTGTTATCAGGTCTCCAGTAGTCAGAAGCAAAAGCTTTAGGCATAGCGCCATCACCAACATTATATCCTGGTGTTGCTAACATACCTGTTCCCCATATTTTTCTACTGCCTACTCCTTGGAAAAATGCACTAAAATCTACCCCTTTAAAATCAGCACCTAATCTAAATCCATATTCGTAACGAGGAGTTGTATTTCCAATTACCACAAGGTCACCATGATTTGCCAAAGTTCCATCACCATTGCTAAGTTCTCCATCACCATTTACATCTACGAACTTAACATCACCAGGTCCAAAATAGAAGTTAGAACTGTTCTGTAAGAATGGTTGATAAACTGGTTTTGCTCCGTTTACAGATTTCAACTTATAGGCTTTTTTATTGCCATTCAATGCACTTTCTGCTGATGTTAGAGTTATAAGTGTAGGTTTACCAGATCCATCTAATTCAAAATCATCATATTGATATAACCTATCTGTTTTGTATCCCCATATTTCGCCTATTGTTTTACCATTGTAGTTTCCTGTTACTTGGGTTCCCGATGCTCCAGAAAGCAAAGTAGTTTTTGCATCAGAAATATTTCCTCTAAAGTTTATGCCTAAACCATTTTTAAATCTATGATTAAAATCTAAGGTCAATTCCCATCCTTTGGTTTCAAGAGATCCAAAATTACCCTGAGGGGCTCCGGTACCAAATGTTAATGGGATACCCTCTTGAGCCACAATCATATTGTTGGTATTACGTTGGAAAATCTCAGCAGATAAATTCAACTTGCTGTTAAGTATAGACACATCTAAACCAAGATTTTTTGTTACAATGTCTTGCCAACGGATATCTGCCTGTACTGCAGGAGGAGTTCCTACCCAACTTACCTTATTATTGGCACTGTTGATCCAAGATATTAAGCCACTATCCATGATTGGGATATAAAGACTATTTGGAACTGTTTGGTCTCCAATAGATCCCCAAGAACCTCTAACTTTTAACATGTTAACCACTGGTTTCATCCATTGGGCAAAGCTTTCTTCACTAGCGATCCAGCCAGCTGAGAAAGAAGGAAACCATCTCCATTTTAAATCAGTAGGAAACTTCGATGAACCATCATAACGAATATTTCCTTCAATTAAATAACGGTTTTTAAATGCATAGTTAATTCTTCCGAAATAACCTAGTTGTGCTTCCCAAGTCTTATCGGCCGAAACAGATGGAGTTCCTGTTGCAAAAGCAAATTGAGGATTTTTATAATTGGTTAATGTAGTAACAGTCATAGATTGCCATTCAGTAGTTGCTGCAACTCTATTTAGACCTAAAATGAATTTGAAATCATGATCTTCTTTCAATTTTAGGTTATATGTTGTATAAGCATTAATAGTATGGCTATAGAAATCGGTTACACTTCTAGCAATATGATCAGGATTACTTCCCACGCCAGTATATGTTTGGTAAAGGAGGTCATAAGCAGCTATTGCTCCTGCAGTACCTACAGGTACCACTTGTCCTTCTGAATTTACATATACTCGGTTTCCATCTTTATCTAAACGGGCTACGGGAGCAGTCCAAGAATCTCTAGCTGTAAATCTTGTACCAGGTCTCTTCCAAGCTTCGCCTTGATTAGAAAAGGTATAATCGAAATCTACTTTCCAATTATCCATTATCTTTAATGTAGAACCTAAATTAAGATTTAAATAGTTCTGCATTAAACTTGCTGTATTGGCATCAGCAAACTCACTTGCCGGGCTACGAATCGGATCTCCATTTTCGTCATTACCTAAAGGATAAAGAGAGCTCCATCTATATAGATAATACCAAACATCGGCTGTTGTTGAGCTTGTTGCATACGGATATTGTTTGTTTCTTCTAGAAAATAACGCTCCTGCTCTGATATCTAAATGCTTATTAATTTCGCTAGAAACTCTTGTTGAAACATTATAACGGCTAAAGTCATCTTTTTTAGCAGGCTTAATCATTCCACTTTGATCAAGTAGAGCCAAACCTACATTATAATTGGTTTTTCCAGCTGTTCCGCCAATAGATAGATTATGTTGTTGTGTAGGAGCCCATTCTTTGAACATTACATCCCATGGATTATAAGTTCTAACACCCATCTTAGTTGAGCCTTGCACGTACCAGTCACGGCCAAAAACAGTAGGGTCGTCTGCACCAATGATACCTCCGTATTTTTCTTTCCATTCAACCGCTTTATTATAACTATTTCTATCTACAGCATAGAATGCACCTCTAGGAGAGAATACGCCAACTCTTTCTGCTGCATCTACAACATATCTTAAACCATCTACATCGGCCATTTTAATTTCTTTCCAAGGGTTTTGGTAAGAAAAGTTATTGGTGTAGTCAATTTGGGTCTTGCCAGTTGATGAGCCTTGTTTAGTAGTAATTAATACTACACCGAAAGCAGCTTTAGCTCCATATATTGATGATGCTGCAGCATCTTTCAAAATTGTAATAGAGGCAATATCATTAGGGTTAACTAGTTGTACGCTTGGTATTTCTACGTTATCTACTAATATAAGTGGTGAATTTGATCCTTGAAAAGAGGCAAGTTGACCTCTAATTTTAATTATAGGATCAGAACCAACCTCGCCACTTGGTACTTGTACGCTTAAACCTGCGGCAGCTCCCTGAAGAGCTCGGCCAACATCGGCTATAGGACGTGCATCAAGTGTCTTTTTAACATCTATTGTAGAGATTGCACCTGTTAGATTTGCTTTCTTCTGGGTACCATAACCCACAACAACTACCTCGTTTAAATCGGTGTTGTTATCTGCTAAAGTAACATTTATTACGGAAGAATTACCAACAGTCTGTTCTTTGGTTTGCATCCCCAAGTATATAAATTGGAGAACATCTCCCT
>DDEP01000077.1:19119-22783 GCA_002336465.1 Pedobacter sp. UBA1951 | reverse complement strand
CTATATCAGCAGGTAAACTGGCCTGCTTGTCGGTCATTTCCTGAACCAAATTCTCGCCAAATACCCTTTGCCCAGCGTTATAAGCTTCCATAACTGCATCGGCAGAATGGTTTTTTGAAACCGCTACCAGTTTAATGTTTAGCGCTTCAATTTCATTTTTATATTTTAATAAGTTATCAGCAATGCTCATTTATCAGTATTTTTACCCAAAATTAGTAACCTTAGCGTAATTTAGCCTAAGAAAGATGAATATTTTAACCTTTAAACCAGTATTTGTACTTCTTTTTATAGGGGTTCTGCTTCTTGGTTGTAAACCGGGCATGCCAAAAGATATTATACAACCCGATAAGATGGAAAAAATCCTGTATGATATTCATATAGTTGATGGCTATGCTACCATACTGCCCAACCAAGATACCGCCAAGAAAGTTTCGGCCCCTTTATATAAAGGTATTTACAAGAAATACGCCATAGATTCTGCTTCATATAACAAAAGTCTTTCTTATTACTATAAGCACCCAGACTTATTCAATAAAATGTACGAAAGAATAACAGAAAGATTGAAAAAGGATAGAGAAAAAGAAAGCGAAAAGGCATCAAAAGACCTTACTTCAAAACCTGTTGAATAAAATGTTATATCCCGATAATTGCGAAGAGAGATTAGGCTTTAATGAAATAAGACAGCTGGTTCATAAACATTGTTTAAGTACAATGGGCCAAAACCTGGTTGCAAAAATGCAGATAATGACTCGTTTTGATCAGATTGAGAAATTTCTGAAACAGACCAGTGAATTCAAGAGCATATTAGAGAATCAAGAACCTTTACAGATCAATGCCTTTTTTGATATTAAGACTTTGGCTGATAAGATTAAGGTTGAAGGTGCTTATCTGATAGAAGAAGAGTTATTTAAGATTTATACCTCATTACAAACAGTATTTGTTGTGATCAGGTTCTTTGATGAGCGTGAGAACGTATATCCTAATTTAGAAGCTCTTTTTGAACACCTTCCGGTTGAGCGTAGTATTTTAACTCATATAGAAACCGTTCTAGATGCTAAAGGAAAAATAAAACCCAATGCTTCTAAAGAGCTTTTTGATATTACAACTGCCATCTTAAAAGGCGAGCAAGAGGTAAGAAGAAAAATGGATGCCATTTATAAGATGGCAATTACCAATAACTGGGTTGCAGATGGTAGTCTTACGGTAAGAGATGGTAGGATCTGTATCCCTATATTGGCAGAGAATAAACGTAAGCTAAAAGGATACGTACATGATGAGTCTGCTAGTGGGCAAACAGTTTATATAGAACCTGAAGAGGTTTTTTCATTGAACAATAAATTAAGAGATCTTGAATTTGAGCGCAAGCGTGAAATGATAAGGATCTTGATCGCATTAACCGATAGCCTGCGTCCATATATACCAATCTTACTATCTTATCACTCTTTTTTAACCAAGCTAGATTTTGTAAGGGCCAAAGCCTTATTTGCTATAGATATTGAGGCCAATATGCCTGTTCTACTAAAAGAACCTAAAACAAAGCTAATTAATGCTCGTCATCCTTTGTTGATGCTTTCTTTTGCAGCAGAAAAAAAAGCAGTGGTACCTTTAAATATAGGACTGGATGAAAAAACAAGGATTGTTGTAGTATCTGGACCAAATGCAGGTGGTAAATCTGTATGCATGAAAACCGTAGGCTTGTTGCAACTGATGCTACAATGTGGTTTACTTATACCTGTCGATGAGCATAGCGAAGTAGGTGTTTTTCAGCAAATATTTGCAGATATAGGAGATGATCAGTCTATAGAATCTGATTTGAGTACCTATAGTGCACACCTTAAAAAGATGCGGTATTTTGTAGAACATGCTTCGGCTAAAACGTTGGTGCTGATAGATGAATTTGGAACGGGTACTGATCCACAATTTGGTGGCCCTATGGCAGAGGCGGTTTTGGAAGTGCTCAATCGTAAAAAGATAAGAGGGGTGGTCACTACCCACTATTCTAACCTAAAACTTTTTGCAGGCGATACAGAAGGACTGGAAAATGCTTCTATGCTCTTTGATAACCATAAAATGAAGCCTTTGTACATTCTGGATATCGGTAAGCCGGGAAGTTCTTATGCTTTAGAAATAGCCCAAAACATAGGGTTGCAAAAAGAGGTTTTGAACTTAGCCAAAGAAAAAATT
The DNA here is from genome assembly GCA_002336465.1 of Pedobacter sp. UBA1951. Lineage (GTDB taxonomy): Bacteria > Bacteroidota > Bacteroidia > Sphingobacteriales > Sphingobacteriaceae > Pedobacter. The sequence goes on along the minus strand of DDEP01000077.1, from coordinate 20,599 downwards.
GGTGACAGTCAGAATAACCTCGATAACTTGCTGGTAAGTTTAGAAAGAGAGAAAAGAAACTTACATGAGGCCAAGGTTAGGCTGTCTAACCAACAGAATAAATACAATAACTTAATCGCTGAGAATGAGAAGCAAAAATTGTTTTTTGAAGAAAATAAAAAGCAATTGGTTAAAGATGCCAAGATAGAAGCGCAACATATTATTAAGGAAGCCAATAAGTTGGTAGAACATACCATAGCACAGATTAGACAAAAGCAAGCTGATAAAGAAGCGACAAAGCAATTAAGGCAAAACTTACAAAAAGGTCTTCAAAAGAACGAGGTTAAGCCCGAGCCTAAACCTGTTGTAGAAATAGACCATTCTGAATTGGCAACTGGAGATTGGGTGCAATTGATCGGGACAGAAAGTATGGGACAGGTTCTGGAGCTGAACAAAGACAATTGCGTTATTGCATTTGGAGAGCTGAGATCTGTGGTAAAGCGCAATAAATTGCAGAAAATCAGTAAGAAACAAGTTAAGAAAATTGCGCAAGGCAGTTCATATTCAGGTAGTTTAAATGAAGCTTTGTCTAGTTTTAAAGCCGAGATTGACGTAAGGGGGATGAGAGGTGAGAATGCTATCCAGGAAATTGAAAATTATTTGGATAAAGCCATTATGTTAGGATTTTCATCTATTAAAATCATACACGGCAAAGGTGATGGCATTTTACGTAAGCTGATCAGAAATCATTTGAAAGGATATAAAGAAATCTCTCATTTTGAAGATGAACATTTAGACAGAGGGGGAGATGGCATAACCTATGTTTACTTAAAATGATTTTTGTTAAAATAAAAAACTAATCTTTATTGTTTTTTTGGAAAAATGCCTTTATATTTGCACCTCTTATTAAAAAACTATTAGTTAAGATATTATACAGTTATGAAAAGAACTTTCCAACCTTCGCAAAGAAAGAGAAGAAACAAACATGGCTTCCGCGAAAGAATGGCTACAGCTAACGGTAGAAGAGTATTAGCATCTCGCCGTGCAAAAGGAAGAAAAAGATTGACAGTTTCAGACGAACGTCGTCATAAAGCATAATTTTTTGATTGCCAATTTAAGTGAGCACGGGCAATCAGTCTGCAGCTTAAGCAATCAAAAAAATGAACACATTTAAAAAAGAAGAGCGTTTATGTAGTAAAAAGTCGTTAGACTTGCTATTTAGAAAAGGCTCTTCTTTTTTATTTTACCCTTTTAGGGTTACCTACCTTTCAATTCCACAGCCTCATAGTTTTCCAGTTCAGATTGTAATTAACGTTGCAAAAAAGCGTTATAAGCATGCTGTTGATAGAAATTTGATCAAACGGCGTACAAAAGAAGCCTACCGTAAGCAAAAGCAAGAATTATTGTACAGTCATTTAAACACACCGCAAACGGTATTGCTGTTATCTGTTCAATATGTGGGCAAGGAGATTTATAGTTATGCCCTTTTTGAGAAAAAAGT
>DDEP01000077.1:18821-19076 GCA_002336465.1 Pedobacter sp. UBA1951 | reverse complement strand
CCTTTACTAGGTGCCAGTTGCCGTTATACACCTACGTGTTCGCAATACGGTGTAGAAGCCATTAAGAAATACGGACCATTTAAAGGTGGCTGGTTAACTTTAAAACGCATTGGCAGGTGTCATCCTTGGGGCGGACACGGACATGATCCAGTACCCTGAGTACTTAGATTAGCATGAGTTGGGGATGGGATAGGAGATTATGTTTTTTTGGCTGAAGTGATAGCCATACTCCTCTTCGTTAAACTTAAAAACCGA
>DDEP01000077.1:0-18806 GCA_002336465.1 Pedobacter sp. UBA1951 | reverse complement strand
GAAACACAACCAAATCTAATTTAATATAGGTTTATCTCTAACTAACGTGGAATAACCTCTTTCCATATCCATAATTCGTCTATATTTGCATCTAATATGCCTACCATACTTCAAATAGAAACAGCTACGCAGGTTTGTTCTGTTGCCATTGCCGTAAATGGACAGACGGTTGCACTAAAAGAACAGAAAGCTTCTAACATCCATGCCTCTAGTTTAACTTGTTTTATTGAAGACGTAATGCAACAAGCAGGTTTAAAATACCAAGACTTAGATGCAATTGCGGTTAGTAAAGGTCCTGGTTCTTATACAGGTTTACGGATAGGTGTAGCAACTGCTAAAGGACTATGCTTTGCATTAGATAAACCTCTTATTGCAATTAATACGCTTACTTTAATGGCCAATGGTTACATTGATGCACACCCCAATTTTGGAGGATTGATCTGTCCCATGATTGATGCGCGGAGAATGGAAGTTTATACAGCTGTTTATACCAACAAGCTTAATTTTTATGAAGAGGTTTCTGCTAAAATTATCGATGACAAAAGCTTCTCTTTATACCTGCAAAATCATTTTATAGCTTTTATAGGAGATGGAGCGGCTAAATGCAAACCTATAATAGATAATGTTAACGCACATTTTTATGATGCTGATTTTAACAGCTCAGCTCATATGAGTAAGCTTGCCGTTCAGGCTTTTGAAGAACAGAAATTTGAAGATATTGCTTATTTTGAGCCTTTTTACCTGAAAGATTTTGTGGCTACAACACCTAAGAAAAAGGTTTAGTTCTTTGGTTTCTTCTTAAAAATGCCAAGCATTTTCCCGAAAAAGCTTTTTTGGTCTTTATTATCGCCAACCCCAGGCATCCAACTCATGTTCATAGGATGTTCAACTACGTAGCCTATTTTAAAGGCAATACCCAAATATACCGAACCTCTATGGTAGCCGGTTAACTGTGTTTCTTGGTTTTTTATAATCTCTTTGCTAGCATAATAACTTTCTATAAGATCGTTGGTTCCCATAAAAAATTCAAAATTAGGTGTTTGGTACATGGCCTGAGCACCTAATTTAAATTGTTTTTGTAAAGTATATGCAGGTACCGCACTAATAGAAAAATTGCCAGATGTTAATGTGTTTACCAGAGCAGCTTCTCCAAAATCATCAAATACATTTTTGGATAAAATCAGTGTTGGTTTATAAGGCCCAAAAGTTTTAGAAACAGAAACGTCGGCCTTTGCAGTAGTTTTTGAAACAAATTTTTTGTTTTCTGCAAAACCCGTTTCTATCTTCTGCATATTTTTCCGCATGATTACATCAGCATTATCTCCAGTTACATCATTAATGGTTTCGTTTATACTAAAATCCCCTCCATAGCTTTTTTTGCCCCACCATATAAAACCCAGATCTTTTAAATTGGCCATTAAATGAAAACCATCTTTAGTTGTGTAGGTAGTGCCTAAGCTGATAGATATTCCCGGATTTTTAAAAGGTAGAAAATCGGCTAATTTCACCTTGTTTTCATTGGAATAATTGGCTCTATAGGTTCCATCCATAACCAATCGCATGGTATTTGTGTTAGGGTTGATGTTTACAGATGAATTATTGGCATAGAACTCTGTATAACCTATGCCACTTAGCAGGCTTATTTTTGCACCTAAAGCCCAATTCTTATTGTAGTTTTCTCTATATGAGAAACTAAATTGATGGTAACTTTGCAGCTTGCCATTGTTATTGAACACATTTACCCTGGGTATGGTAAGCCATTTGCCAAAGGTTTCGAACGTTCCTACACTTTTGTTTTCGGCGTAATTGATTTGTGTTTCTGATCTTACTTGCCAAGAAAATCCCATTTCTTTATGGAACTTATGGTTTTTAAAAATGCGAAAACTAAACAAGTATATGTTGTTGTTCTCGTACATGGTTTTTTCAAAATCTTTATCAAAAGGTCCAAGTCTGCTGTTGCTGTAACCTCTATTAATCAGGTTTTTTAAGGCTTCGTCTGAGTTACCTTTGTTTAGTCCGCTTAGGTCAAAATAAGGCAAGAGCAAGTTTGAAGCAAACTTTCTTGAAGAATCTAAGATAAATGCTTTTTGGGCAGGATTTTCAAAAGCATCAAAAAGTGTTTTGGTATTAAATAATGCGTATTGCTGTGCATTTAAGTTGAGAACACTAATGGTTAATACAGCTATAAGCAGGTATTTTTTCATGAATAGCATTTTTATAAAGCTAATCAATAATAGTTATTTTATTTAAGGTAAATGAGTTAAACTATCAACACTAAGTTCTTTTTGTTTAGTCATCAATACAACATTGCTCAGGAACTTACCGTTATCGGCCATGAGCTGAACCCCGTAAGCATTGTAGTTTTTGAAACCATTTTCAGACCTGAAATGCTTGTAGTACGAAGTTTTTAAGTTCCTGCTAAAAATATCTGTTGAATTGCTGTTGTTGATATAATAGAGTATGGTTGAAGCATTGGGCAGTTGACTGATAAATTGTTGGTAAGCAGAGGTTGCTGCCAATAATTTACCGTTATTGTAACTGTTGAGAAAAACTTGTAAACTGCTGGCATTGTTGGCTACAACTAGAAAATTATCTTTAATGATATAGAAAGGACGCTCAAATTTTTTAAAAGGTTCACCAAAAAAGCTGTATAAGATACCCGATTCTTTAAAAATCCTTATTTCAGGAGAATATTCCGAGCTAAGATCTAGCAGAGCTTGTGAAAGTTTATCACCATTATTTAAAGCTATCAGGCCAAATTTCTCGCCTGTATTCAACTCAAAGCATCCAAACTGGTTCTTGATATATTTAGGCAAGACCTGGTTCAAATCTATCCGGTATTTTTCTTTGATCAGGCTTAGCTGTTGTTCTACTTTTTGAGCGTTTTTATTGTCATTATGCCATTTGATCAGCAGTTTTTGCCAGTTGGGATAGTCATTTATAGCGTAAATAGCATAATTAGCTGTTTTATCAGGTAAGATTTCATCTATATATATATTCTGTTCGGGTATGTTTTCAAACATTTTAAAATAACTCTGGTTATTCTGTATATCTACATAGCCGTTTAACAAGAGTTTTTCAGTGCTGAAATTATAGCTGTAACAGGCATAAGTGTTTTTTTGGTTTAAAACACTCAATTCGCCATTTAGATCCGTATTGAAAATAGGTTTAAGAAACTGAGGTAGCTGATTAAAATCTAGATAAACATTGGCCAGTACATTTTTTGAGAATTTATTCTGACTGCGTATATAAGCAGCAAAACTATTATCGGTTTTTTTGTTATCGAAAATATGCTGCAGGCAGTCTTCATTATCGGCAATGGCTAGCTTATTGTCGTTGAAAGAAATATAATACTGCGTAGAGTCCCCTGATTTGATTTTTAGGATGTTATTGCTTGTTTCGGGATTTAAAGGCTTAAAGATGCTCGGATTGATTTTGTTTTTAAGCTGTAAGGTTATCATGAAACCAATTTCTTTATTTTTTAAAGGAACAAAGCCCATAAAAACCTTATTGCTTTCGGCTACTGCTTTAAATGATGAATTGGTATTGAAATCTTCATAGATAGATTTCAGCAAGTCAGTTTTGCGGTCGCCAATTACCTGTCTGATAATGCCTTGCCCATTGAGGATTTCGTAGAAGGTTTTATCGTTGTCAAAACTTACGAGCAAAGCGGTATTCGAAGCGGTTTGGTTAAGTGCCCAATCGTTATCAGAAGTACCCTTATCTAAAATTTTAAAATATTGGTAGGCCATTATAAAAATGGCAGCAAAAAGAATGGTTATAACAAAATAAAATCGTTTCATAATTAGCCATACAAATTTAATTTTATTTTATGATTACTGTGATTATATCCTCAATTTCTTATTTTAGCGTTATCTAAAATCATTCTAATGAATAAGAAAATAATACTGACTGCTTCCTTTTTTGGTGCCTTAGCGGTGATTTTGGGTGCGTTTGGAGCCCACGGGTTAAAGAACATACTTGCGCCTGATCAGCTTTCTATTTGGCAGAAAGGTGTTGAATACCAGTTCTACCATACTTTCGCTATGTTGTATTTATCCACTTTTGCTAGGTATAAGAATAAATTGATCAGTTTATCGTTCATATTTTTTTCTCTTGGCATTATATTATTTTCAGGTTCACTTTATCTTTTAGCCGTAAGAGATGTTTATCCAGTATTTTTTATCAAATATGTAGGTCGGGTTACACCAATAGGAGGGGTGTTTTTTGTTATGGGATGGATAGGTTTATTTTTGGCCGCATTGAGAGATAAATAATGGATTTGGTGTCATCGGATTTTACAGAGAGAGAAACGCTTTTCGTAGAAGTAATATTACCCCTTTCTTTAGCAATAAACTATACTTACAGGGTGCCTTACGAGCTAAATGATCAGATAGCTGTAGGCAAGCGTGTGGTTGTACAATTTGGTAAACATAAGTTATACACAGCTTTAATTAAAACCGTTACAAGTGTACCTCCGGTTCATTATGAAGCCAAATATATTATAGATGTGGTAGATGAACTGCCTATTGTTAATGCAGAGCAATTTAAATTTTGGGATTGGATAGCTCAATATTATTTGTGCAATGAAGGCGATGTGATGAATGCCGCTTTACCTAATGGCATGAAACTGGCTAGCGAAACCACTTTGATTTTAAGAGAAGATTTTTCGGGCGAAGCCAATCTTACAGATAAAGAACTGTTGATCGTAGATGTGCTTAGCCGCCAACAGAAAATAACCGTTGATCAGATTGCAAAATTGTTGGGACAGAAAACAGTATATCCGTTAATTAATGCACTGATCAACAAAGAAGTTGTTATTGCTGCAGAAGAAGTTGTAGAACGGTATAAGCCCCTATTAAAATCTTTTATCGCATTAAATCCTTTTTATAAAAATCAGCAACATTTAGCAGAACTCTTTTCTTTGCTAGAAAAAGCACCTAAACAACTAGATGCGCTGATGGCTTACATCAATCTTTCGAGAAGTAATGATAATGTAGCAAAAAGCGATATCCTTGAGCATAGCGGATGCGGACAAGGCGCTATAAAAGCCTTGATTGATAAGAATATATTTGAACTTAAACAAAAACCCATAAGCCGTTTAAATGGCTTTGATGATGAGTTTGAAATCAATTTTAAATTGAGCACCGCCCAAAGTACAGCATTTACAACTATAGAAACACAATTTGAAACAAAAGATGTAGTGCTTTTGCATGGTGTTACGGCTTCGGGTAAAACGCAGGTTTATATTAAATTGATAGAGCAGGCTATAGCTCAGGGTGGACAAGCGCTTTTTTTGTTGCCCGAAATAGCATTAACGACACAGATCGTAGAACGAATCAAAGTATATTTCGGAAATAATATCGGCGTCTATCATTCTAAATTTAATAACAATGAAAGGGTAGAGATTTGGAATAAGGTGCTGAACGGTTCTTATCAGGTTATTTTAGGTGCCCGTTCGGCTGTTTTCTTGCCCTTTAACAATTTAAAGTTGATTGTTGTAGATGAGGAACATGAAACCTCTTATAAGCAATACGATCCCGCTCCACGTTATCAGGCCAGGGATGCTGCCGTTTACTTAGGTTATTTACACCGAGCTAAGGTAATTTTAGGTTCGGCAACACCTTCTGTAGAAAGTTATTACAATGCACAAAGTGGTAAGTATGGCTTGGTAGAACTAACGGAAAGGTTTGGGGGAGTTTTACTGCCAGAACAGAAGGTGGTGAGCATAGCAGAAGAAACCAAACGCAAGAAAATGCATTCGTACTTTACCTCTGTCCTGATTGATGATATTGCTGAGGCATTGCAAAATAAAGAACAAGTTATTTTGTTCCAGAACAGACGGGGGTATGCTACCATTTTAATGTGCAATACCTGTGGCTATGCACCTAAATGTGTGAACTGTGATGTGAGTCTTACTTATCATAAATCGAGCGGACAGCTACATTGCCATTATTGCGGCTACCATCAACACGCTGTAAATGTCTGTCCTGCTTGTGGCAGTGTACATATTGAGCAAAAAGGTTTTGGTACCGAAAGAGTAGAAGAAGAACTGAGTCTCCTTTTCCCCGATATTAAAATCCAGAGATTGGATTTAGATAGTACGAGAACTAAAAATGGTATGCAGAAAATTATAGCCGACTTTCAGGATAAGAAAAGTCAGGTTTTGATTGGTACCCAAATGATCGCAAAAGGATTGGATTTTGATAATGTGAGTTTGATTGGTGTTATCAATGCCGATACTTTATTGAACTACCCTGATTTTAGGGCCTTTGAACGCAGCTACCAACTGCTTGCGCAGGTTGCTGGAAGAGCAGGCAGAAGAGATAAGCAAGGTAAAGTTTGCATACAAGCATATAATGACAACCACAGGATCATTAAGCAGGTAATGGCTAATGATTACCACGAAATGTACGAAGAGGAACTGGCAGAGCGTAAAAACTACCATTATCCACCTTTTTCTAGATTAATCTTTTTAAATGTAAAACATAAAGATGCCAACGTATTGAATGTTGCTGCACAAAATTTGGCAAACCAGCTAAGAGCGCAACTGGGAAAAAGAATTTTAGGGCCTGAACAACCTTTGGTTTCGCGTATCAGGAATTATTATATCAAACAAATCATTGTAAAGGCAGAAAAAGGTGCATCCATACAACATATTAAACAACTAATAAAAGATACCATCATACAGTTTAATACCCATAAAGAGTTTAAAAGTGTACTGGTACAAATAGATGTAGATCCTTATTAGTATTTATCTATCAAGTGGATTTGAATACCAACAGATATCGGATTGATCAGAGTTTCTGTTTTATTAAACTTGGTAAAAGTTCTGGTATTAGCGGCATCGTTCTTGGTTCTTTCTTGGCGCTCATATGAAAAGTAAAAGTCCATATTGCATTCAGCAAATAAGCTAATTTGTTTAATAGGATTCACTTTTACACCTAATGTAGGGGTAGCTACAAAACCTCTTTTGCTGGTAATGGTATTAAAAGAAGTTGAAGGGTCATTAACCTCGTCTAATTTTCCTTTAAAATTTACGCCTCTAAAACCCAAATCAACCGCAAAATAAGGCTGTATAGAAGAATAATTGAAATTCTTTTCAAATCCTATTTTTGCCCAGAAATCATCTATATTACCAGTTGCTATTTCACAATTATCGCATTCGTTTCTAAAAGAAAAATCTCTTTTAAAATAATAATTGCCCGAAATACGTATGCCGATCTGGTTATCGTTAAACTTAACCATTAGACCATTAAAATAAGAAGTGGTATAGTCTGAAGAATTAGTTTGATCTAAAATTTTTGGCAGTTGAAAAAGATTATAAGCTTTTACACCTATACTGTAATTATAATTACCATCTCTTTGTGCAAAAACGGCACTTGAAAAAGAAATCAACAAAGCAAAAATTAAAATCTTACGCATATAAATAGAATATGTATTTAGGCAAAAATAGCTTTAAATTTCTAATTAGCGAATAGAAATATCGTGTTATTTGTGCAAAATTACCCCTATTGAAATAAAGCTGTGTAGAGTGGGCCTATCCAAAAGTTTTTAGTGATTGATATAGTGCAGGTTAAAAAGATGTTGATTTTTTAATGATTTAAATGTTGTGTTCTTACACAAATTAAGGCTAATTTTGTGCTAAATGGCGTATAAGTTTGTAGATAATTATAGAGAAAAAGGAGCGAGAAAGAAACTAGTTGAACTGCTCAGGGAACGGGGAATATCTGATGAAAAGGTATTGAAGGCAATAGGAAAAGTTCCACGTCATTTTTTCTTTGACGAAACTTTTTGGAGCCAAGCTTATAAAGACATTGCTTTCCCTATAGGAGCAGGCCAAACCATATCGCAACCTTATACCGTTGCTTATCAAACAGAATTACTGCACATTCAAAAAGGAGATAAAGTTCTTGAAATAGGAACAGGATCAGGTTACCAGACTTGCATCCTAATGGAATTAGGAGCAGATGTATATACCATAGAGCGTCAGGAAAACCTGTATAACCATACCATTAAAGTATTGCCCGGCATGGGCTATCATGCTAATTTCTTTTTAGGTGATGGTTCTAAAGGCATTGCAGCGCACGCCCCTTACCATAAGATTATTGTTACGGCAGGAGCACCTTTCGTACCCGAACTGCTTTTGAAACAACTTAGGATAGGAGGTATCTTGGTTATCCCGGTAGGCGATGAGAAAACACAGAAAATGCTTACGGTGATACGGGTATCTGAAAATGATTTTGAGAAAATAGAATTAGATACATTTAGGTTCGTTCCTTTGGTGGGCGACCAAGCTTGGTAATCTAAAATTTCATCACCCTGTTTAGTTCGCGTTTAGTATCTCTTTCCTTTATCGTTTCGCGTTTATCAAACTCTTTTTTACCCTGAGCTAATGCAATTTCTAGCTTGGCGTAACCCCGTTCGTTAATAAAAATACGTAAGGGAACTATAGTAAAACCTTTTTCCTCTCCTTTCGATTTTAGCTTTTTTAACTCTTTTTTCGTTAAAAGCAATACTCGGTCTCTTTTGATGTCGTGTTTGTAAAAAGAACTAAAACCATATTCAGAAATATGAAGATTGCGTACATATAGACTATTTCCGATGAACATACAGAATGAATCGGTCATATTGGCTTTACCTTCTCGTATCGATTTGATTTCTGTGCCCAATAAGGCAATACCTGCAACGTATTTATCTAAAATGTGGTAATCAAAAAATGCTCTCTTATTCTTGATCTGTATTTCTTTTGACATGCTACAAATATCAGGATTTTTTAGATTTCTTCAGCATTCTTTAAAAAAGTGAAATAAATATTTGTCTAAATATTATTTTAGATTAGTCTAAATTTTTAATTTTGTTGACTTTGTTTTAAAATTTAACAGTAATTAAAAATGATTTTCAATTTTAGGTTTTTCAGTTTAGCCATCTTTTTTATGGTTTTAAGTGCAGCTTATGCCAAATCTCAAACTTATAAACTACAGGGGACTGTAAGTTTTGATTATGATAAAACACCATCAGCAACCCTTTCTTTATTGCCTATGGGCTTAAAAGTGCATACGGATATGGCTGGTAATTTTACATTTTTAGGTTTAAAAGCAGGTACTTATCAAATCAAATCAACTGCTGTGGGCTATAAACCTGTTTCATTTGTTGTAGAATTAAAAGGAGATACAGTATTGAAAGAAATTATGATGGAAGAAGATTTAGAACAGTTACAGGAGGTTGTGATAACGGGTACACAAAAAGAGGTATCTAGATTGGAAAGCCCCGTACCTGTAGAAATATATACAGCCAGTTTTTTCAAACGTAACCCTACGGCTAGTGTTTTTGAGGCACTTCAAAACGTAAATGGAGTAAGGCCGCAATTAAATTGTAATATATGTAATACAGGAGATATTCATATTAATGGTCTTGAAGGACCTTATACCATGGTTCTAATAGACGGAATGCCCATTGTAAGTGGCTTGTCAACCGTTTATGGTCTTTCTGGTATACCAACTTCAATGATTGAAAGAGTGGAGGTGGTAAAAGGCCCTGCATCTTCACTTTATGGAAGCGAAGCAGTAGGAGGACTAATTAATATCATTACGAAAAAAGTAAGTAGTGCGCCAAAATTTTCAGTTGATTTAATGTCCAATACACATTTGGAACATAATGCAGATATAGGGTTCAAATCGCAATTAAATCGTAACATATCGGTATTGACAGGCATTAATTATTTTAATTTCAGTGAAATTCTAGATAAGAATCATGATAATTTTACAGACGTAACCTTACAAAACAGGATATCAATTTTCCAGAAGTGGAACATAGAACGGAAGTATAATAGGGTCTTTTCTTTGGCAGGAAGATACCTTTATGAAGATAGGTGGGGAGGAGAAACTCAATGGAATAAAAGTTATAGAGGCGGAGATGAAGTTTATGGAGAAAGTATCTATACCAGCAGGTGGGAAATGATAGGTAATTATCAATTACCCATAAAGGAAAAAACATTTCTGGCATTCTCATTGACTAGCCATGATCAAGACAGCAGATATGGAGAAACCTCTTATATTGCCAAACAACGCATTGCTTTTTCTCAATTAACATGGGATAAAAAAATAAACAAGCACGATTTGTTGTTTGGAGCGGCAGTAAGATATACTTTTTATAAAGACAATACCGTGGCTACCAGTAAAGCTTACGGGAATGATTACGAAAAAGTATGGCTGCCCGGATTATTTGTACAAGATGAGATTAAGCTTAACCAGAAAAATACCCTTTTATTGGGTTTAAGATACGATTACCATAGCTTGCATGGAAATATCTTTACACCTCGTTTTGCTTATAAGTACAGTTTAAATCAATTTAACTCGTTAAGGTTTAATGCGGGTACAGGGTTTAGGGTAGTTAATATCTTTACAGAAGATCATGCTGCATTAACCGGGGCACGAAAGGTTGAGTTAAATACCGATATTAAACCTGAGCGCAACTATAACTTTAATGTGAATTATACAGGTAAATTATTTACGCCAGATGCTACTATTATAGGACTCGATGTTAGTCTATTTTATGCTTATTTTACCAACAGGATCATACCTGATTATGAGAGCGACGTCACCAAAATAAAATATGATAACCTAAGTGGATATGCTATAAATAAGGGGCTTACAGCTAATTTAGATCTTACTTTTACATGGGGATTAAAATTAAATACAGGTTTTACTTATCAGGATGTTGCATTGGTAAATGACGGTGTGAAACAGCAACAAATGTTAACCGAAAAATTTTCAGGAACTTGGTCGGTTTCCTACCATATTAAACAACTGTACTTAAAGGCAGATTATACAGGAAATGTATATGGGCCAATGCGATTACCTCTATTAGGAGAGTTGGATCCCCGAAATTCAATGTCGCCCGTATGGAGCATACAAAACATTCAGCTAACCTTTACAAAATTTAAACGTATGGAAATTTATGGAGGAGTAAAGAACTTCTTAAACTTTACTCCGGCCAAACATACCCCGTTTTTGATTTCAGGAAGTCAAGACCCATTTAACAAAAATGTAGTGTTCGATTCTAAAGGACAAGCCGTACCAACAGCAGATAATCCTTACGGTTTGGTATTTGATCCTAGTTATGTTTATGCACCTAATCAAGGCATACGTTTATTTATGGGATTTAGGTATAATTTTTAGTGTTTTGTTAATCAGTTTGTTAGGTGTAATTGCTAATAATTTTAAAAAATATTAAAAATTGTGACGAAGAAATTTTATCTTTGCACCGTTCAAACGTAAATCAGCAATGATTTCTTTTGGAAGGCCTCCATAGCTCAGCTGGATAGAGCACCGGTTTTCTAAACCGTAGGTCATAGGTTCGAATCCTATTGGGGGTACAAGGGTAAAACCTTTTCGGGATGTAGCGTAGCCCGGTATCGCGCCACATTTGGGATGTGGAGGCCGCAGGTTCGAATCCTGCCATCCCGACAACAAGTCGGTCAACAAACCAAAAGCCCTTAAATCTATGATTTAAGGGCTTTTTTTATTTATTCGACCCCAATCCATTCAGGTTATATCAAAGAAAATGTACCCTATTCGATGCCCCAATTCCATGTTTTATGTTTGGGGTATAAAGTGGTATTCAACTAATTGATAATCAGTGTTCTTTTATTGGTTTATTTTGATGGTTTTAGGAAGTCCTTAGCAGCAACTCCTGCAAAAGAAACCGCTCACGGCAAACCTTATCAAGAGCATTAGTAAAATATGATTCTGTTAATACACCCAAAATCCATAAATCAGTTCTTTGTTGTAAAAATATTTTTATTTGCTAAAAATATTAGCAAATTTGAAATCTGATTTTTAAGATATGATTAGGTTGATAGAAATCCCACGTACTGAAACGCTCGACACCATTGAAGATCCTAGCAGAACATCTGGCTTTGTCAGTCCGGCAGAAGACTATATCCAGCGCAGGCTGCACATTGCCAACCTGATTGTAGGCGATGCGACCAATACGTTTTATTTCAAGATAGACAACGACCAGATGCGCTTCTTCAATATCATAAAAGGTGCTATTGCCGTAGTGGACAAATCACTTCCCATCATTCATGGTTCCATTATTATTTGTTATCTGGACAATGAGTGGCTGATCCGAAAGTTGTGCAAGCGCAACGGGCGTAGCTACTTTTGTATCGACAATAGTTTCAAGACCTGCATCGAGGTAACCGATAAAAAGCCAGATATTTTCGGCGTGGTATCCTGGGTATGTATGCCAACGAAGTAACGGTATGTTTGGATTAATAGACTGCAACAATTTCTATGCAAGCTGTGAGCGTCTTTTCCAGCCACAGTACAAGGGTGTTGCCTTAGTGGTGCTTAGCAACAACGATGGCTGTGTGATTGCCCGTAGCGAGGAGGCCAAAGCTTTGGGCATCCCAATGACCGCTCCCTATTTCAAATGGAAGCCTTTTTTAGAAGCGAACAAGGTTGCCGTTTTCAGCTCTCATTATGAACTCTATGGCGATATTAGCGCAAGGGTAATGACCAATATCGCTCGGTTTTCGCCCGATATGGAAGTGTACAGCATAGACGAATGCTTTATCGGCCTTTCAGGAATTGACAGGTTGTGCAGCTATGCCGAAAATCTGCGAGATAACGTCATCCATAATACTGGCATACCTATCTCCATTGGTGTAGGGCCAACAAAAGTATTGGCCAAGGTAGCCAACAAACTGGCGAAAAAGGCCGAGGGCCATTTGGTACTCCAAACCCCAGAACAGATTGAAGCAGCGTTATCAAAATTTCCTATTGATGCCGTTTGGGGTATTGGCCACAAACATGCGGTTAGGCTAAAAAAGATTGGTGTAAATACCGCAAAGGAGTTCAGGCAACTGCCTATCAACTGGGTACAGAAAAATATGTCGGTAGTAGGTGTTCGCCTATGGCGTGAACTGTGGGGACAGCCCTGTTTGCCCATAAAAATGATCAGCGACCCTAAGAAAGGATTGAGCACCAGTCGTGGCTTTGGACGGACAACAGATGACTATGAGGAGCTAAAGGAGGCTACCTCATCCTATACGGCAAGATTGGCGCAGAAGCTCCGTCGCGAAAAGCTATGTTGTACGCTACTGTCGGTACGCTTGCTCACTAACCGTTTTGTCGAAAAGGAAAAACAGATCTATCCACAGATTACCATTCCGTTGAAGACTGCCGCCAACAATACGCCCGAATTGGCAAAACATACCCTTTGGGGGCTGGAACAGGTGTTCCTAAAGGGTTACCGTTATCAAAAGGTGGAGGTGTCGGCATTTGGGCTGATTCCCGAAGATGAGGTGCAGTTCAGTCTTTTTAACGGATACGATGGCGACCGACTCAACCGTATCAGCTCGCTGATGGACAAACTGAACAACCATTATGGAGCCGGGGCATTGCGTCTATGTTCGGAGGGGCATCATCCAAAATGGAACCTGCGTAGGGATTTTTTAAGTCCCAATTATACAACCAACTGGAAAGATATCATCAAGGTGGGCTAAATAGAACTGACAGACAAATAGCATCCTCCGTTAAACATCGAACAAATAATAACTTAATATTAAGATAATATACAAAAGCCATCTTTGTACCCATCAATGGTAAGGTTTCTCAGATGCAGGGTAACAAAAGAAAAGTTATAGGCGAGATATACGAAGAGTTCTGGAAAGAGCTGTATATTGTTGCTTTCCGCCGTCTGCGGTCCGAGCAGGATGTTGAAGACATCCTACAGGATATCTTTCTGTCGTTGCTTACTGGGGAGGTCGTACTCGATAACGGTGCCTCTGTGCGGGCATTCCTGCACCAAAGATTAAAAAGCAGGATCATAAATTTTTATAGGAAGCAATTTATGGTTATAGCTTGGGAGGAACAGGAAGGTACCAAGTCCGAACTATCGGATATTGGTAGTGAGACCCGTTTAATGGCCCGCGAACTGGAAGAAGTTGTATCACAGGAAATAGACCGGATGCCCGAAAAAATGAAAGAGATATTCCTGCTTAGCAGAAATGAACTGCTCACCAGTGAAGAAATAGCCCTCCAATTGAACCTTTCCAGTCAAACGGTAAGGAACCAGATTAGCAATGCTATCAAACGCATCCGTACCGCAGTTGATCTGTATGGAAAAGAAGACCTCTCTACCTCTGCGCTTAACACACTCGTTACAATTGGAACGCTATTGTTAAGTAATTATTAACAAATCATTCTGTATATATTAAATTTCAAAAGCATATAGTACATGGCCCTGTTTCGATTGGTTATGTAGTAGATGGCAAAATTAGATAATGCAGAATTACGGCAATTGCTGTACAAAGAAGCACAGGGCAACCTGTCTCCAGAGGAACAACAGAAACTAGACGTCTGGTATAGTTCCTATGATACTGACCTGAAAGACCTTCAGGTATTCAGGAGCGGACGGCATGAGAACTTGGTTAAAAGACGGTTGTTCAAGCGGATTATGGAGGCAGGCTTTCCCCAGAAAGTTATTCTACATAATAATTATATCGGTTTGAAAAAGTTACGTCGCTGGTCTGCCGTTGCCGCTGTATTTTTGGGCATAATCGGTACGACTTTGCTTTGGCAGTATGCCATCAAGGGTAACGCTATTTTTCTGTCAGATTCTTCAGCTTTGATTTCCTTCCAATCGGCGCAGGGTACAACCGAAAAGCTTAAACTGGAAGATGGTACAGAAATATGGCTAAATGCCAACACCAAGGTAAGCTATCCCCAACATTTCGGAAAACAGTTAAGAGAGGTTTTTATTGAGGGTGAAGCTTTTTTTGAAGTGGCACACGATCCTTCCCGCCCGTTTACCGTACATATGGGAAAAATATCCGCAAGGGTATTGGGTACCTCCTTCAACATCAACGCCTATCCCGCTACGGATAAAGTCCGCATTAGCGTAGCTACAGGAAAGGTAGGCGTTAGCGACGGACAAAAAGCACTTGATATATTAACCCGGGACAAGCGTATTGTTTTTGATAAATCCACAGGTAATTATGCCATAGATGACTATCCTGCAAGTTTTGTAAATGCTTGGCGTGAAGGAAATATACGTCTGGATGGAGCTTCATTCAGCGAACTGGCAGTTATCATTAAGAACAACTACGGTTATGAGCTAAAAACAGATAACCAGTCCCTGCGCCGGGTAAGTTTCAATACCACTTTCCATAAGAACGATAAAATAGAAGACGTAATGAATGTAATCAGCAGAATTCCCGATGCCGAGTACCACATCAGGGACAATATCATTATAATGAATTGATTGATAAAGCGCAAGGCGCTTTCAGCAGACGCTTAAAAATGCCGGGCATTGTTCACAGCAATACCCGGTAAAAAAAACAGCTTTCCTACTCCTCTGATCAAGGGATAAGGGATTGCTATGAATTAAAGGGATTATTTATACCATTTAAAACAAATCAAATTTATGAAAATAACCTTTACAATGACCAAAAAAACAGCAATGGTCATTATAGGGATGATGATATGTTGCAGTTTCTTGATACATATAGGCACCGCAAATGCCCAAAACCTAAATGAAACGAAACTCTCCATGTCTTTTAAAAACGAAACACTGTCAGGTGCATTGTTAAAACTGGAGCTTGCTTCAAAATTCCCTTTTTCTTATGACAAGAATGCTTTAGTACAAATTAAAATAGCAGATGCAGATTTTGTACAGGAACCACTTAATAAGATTCTCGATAAGCTACTGGCAGGTTCGGGACAATCTTATGAAGTATTGAACAAAAATATTGTAATTGGGAAGGTCAACCCTAAGTCCCCAAACGAACCAGCCGGTCAAGGCCCCGGCACAATTAAAGGCCGTATTGTAGAGTTCGAGACCTCGCAGCCCCTGCCCGGTGCCTCTGTGTACATCGTGGAATTGAAAAGGGGCGTGCAGAGCGATGAAAATGGCTATTACAAATTCAGTAATATACCTGCTGGCAAATATAATTTACAAGTATCCTACGTCAGCTTCGCTACCGAGAAAGTGGCAGTAACCGTACATGTAGGTAAAGATGCGACCTACGATGTAAAGCTACAAGGTAGCAATGCACTGAACGAGGTGGTGGTAAAAGGCATAGGAAAAACCCGAGCGCCTGTAGCACATGCCACCGAGCGTCAGGTGTTGGAAGAAATCAAGAGCATGAGCATTGTAGCCTCCGGCATTTCCAGTCAGCAAATCAGCAAGAGTGCCGATAGAAATGCTGCAGAGGTGGTACAACGTGTAGCTGGTGTAACCACGGTAGATGATAAGTTTGTAGTTGTTAGAGGCTTAAACCCTCGGTACAACCTTACTTACCTTAATGACAATACGGCTCCAAGTACCGAGATATATACCAGAGGTTTTGCCTTAGACCTTATTCCAAGCCGTATTATTGATAAAATACTGGTCTACAAGTCGCCGTCGCCAGAAAATTTGGCCGATGCTACGGGAGGGGTGGTAAAGATCTATACCAAAGATGCCAAAACGGTAAAACACTTTGATATAGAACTACAGACGGGCATACGTGGAAATACAGCGTTCAACCAAAATTTCCTGACCTATAAAGGAGGCAAGTTTGATTTTTTGGGATTTGATGACGGAACAAGAGCATTACCATCGGCCGTGCCAAATTATGACCAGCTCAGGTTGGCCAAACTTACACCGTCACAGTACGCCAATGCATTTAGTCCGGTACTTTCCTACCAAAAAACAACCGCATTGCCCAATGTGCAAATTACCGCCAATTATTACAATTCTTTCAAGGTTGCGAAAAGGAATATATCCTCGCTTACCTCGCTAAGTTATAAAAACGAATACCTCAAGGTGATGGCCCACCGTCAGCAAGGTAACAGCACGGTCTCTTATAACACCACCGACCAAACGAGTACAGATGACAAAAACACACAGACGGCCCAAATTAACCTATTGCAAAACTTTACTTTGCACTTGGCAGATAGCAGCACTATCTCTTTTAAAAACTTTCTGTTGCAACAGGGCATCAACAATACCATTGTAAGACAGAGCAGGCGTACGGCTGCCGATGGGGCCGATGCCGCATTGAATAAAGATAATATACTTTCATTCAACCAACGTTTTCTGTATGCCGGAAACATCGGTGGCAATCATTTCCTCAATAAAGGGAAACATCGGCTACAATGGAATGTAGGACATACTTTTAGCAGACAGAGCACCCCAGATCTGCGTGTGATAAGGTTAACAGAATCTCCCGCTTTTGCTACCGTAGGCGATACCACTATACAATGGCGTGCCCGTGGCCTAAATATGGATTTTACTGATGGTAACTATATGGTACCGCTCAAATTAGGTATCATATCACGTTTGTGGATGCGTAACAGTGAAGGCAATTACAATGCATCGTTAGATTATACTTTTCGTTTAAAGCCTTGGTTAACTTTGCGGGCGGGCTCTTTTCAGCAGTGGAAAGAAAGAAGGTTGTTCCGAAGAATCTATACGGTGCACGAAGGTGATATGGAGGATCTGTCAGGACGTATTGGGTCTGGTGGTAAACCACATGGGCCGGGAGACAGTTGGTGGCTAAATTCACAGTTGGTACGGTTTAGAGAGCAGGACTTGCCCCATGTATGGAGCGAAAAATATCTGAATGACACTTACACCGGACTTAGGGTAGCCGACCGTACAACAGGTAGCGACAGTTATACCGGTACCGAACAAAACAACAGTGGATATGCCGCGTTGTTGATCAGTCCGGCCAATAGAAAAGTAGAGGTTTACGGCGGACTGCGCTACGAGTATAATCGCCAAAAAATAGGGGCAGCTATTCCTGCTTCAGATAATTTCCCAGGCAGTATCAATTACCCGGTATATATTGATAACCCTATGTCCACTTGGCTGCCTTCCGTTAATGCGTCTTGGAGGCCAAACAGCAGCTGGGTATTTCGTGCGGCATACGGTAAAACGGTGAACCGTACAGAGTTTAGGGAAGTTGCACCCTACAAAGAACTGGATTACGAGAATAATACCATTATTTCTGGAAATATAAAGCTAAAATCGGCGAGGGTGAGCAACTATGATTTCCGGGCAGAGTACTATCCAAAGGGTAACCAAAGTGGGGAGGTGATTAGTGCCGGTATTTTCTACAAGGAACTATCCAATCCAATAGAGCGTATCAATACCTCGCTTAGAACTACCGATTCAGATTTTCCTACCATTTCGTTTCAAAATGCGGCAAGGGCAACCATTAAGGGCTTGGAGGTAGAAATACAAAAGAAGCTGGATTTTATTCCAATAGCTCCCTTTAGGAATATTTCTTTTATAGGTAACCTTTCGCTCATTAAAAGTGTAACCTATAACGATACTACTGTACTCGCTTCTTTAGCCATCACACCCGATAAAAGAGCCTTACAGGGGCAAGCACCCTACATTTTAAATGCGGGCCTATATTATGAAAATGCAGGTTGGGGAACCAAACTATCGGTCATTTACAATACTTCCGGTATGAATATTTATGCCGCTGGACGCGGTTACGAAAAAAATCAGTTCTCCGGAACAACTTACCGTGGAAGTATCTTGGAACTGCCCCGCCACACCTTGGACGTAGCGGCAACCCAAAGATTACTGAAAGGCATACAGGTAAAGCTGAGTATCCAAAACCTGCTGAACCAAGAGATACGGATGGCGGAGGATTTCAACTTCACCAATAAATACGAGCCTTTATCTGAACCTTATGTCACGGAAACGGGAACAAAAGCCCGCGATGGCGACAATATTTCTTATCGATATAAACCCGGAACTCACTTTATGTTAAACATTTCTTATTCATTTTAACTCAA
>DDEP01000017.1 GCA_002336465.1 Pedobacter sp. UBA1951 | reverse complement strand
CATTCATCTTTTTACCAAATATTTTTATTAACTTAAAGGATATCAATCTTTTTAAGGTCAAAACCACTTGACTTAAGAGCTTGAATAAGTGCACTTGTGCCAACAAGTATGATGTTGTTAAATCATATCGTTTTATGTTTTTACGTGGTAAAAAAACAACCTAACCTAAATTAGAACTCGAACAATGAACAAAGCAAATCTGCTCAGTAAAGCTGAAATGAAAAAAGTAAAGGGAGGAAACGGTTATCCGCCATCATACTGCGTTGGTAAACCTGAATGTAAAGAATGTTGTCCACTTACATCTAATGTGTTTATCTGCGAGACTTTGTGTGATGCACATCAAACTACCTAGAATTAATGTTAAGATTTAAAGAACGCTTTGAATATCTTGTGATTCTATTTTAAATCGTTTAAAAACAAAAAAGTCTGGTTCTATAATAGACACCAGACTTTTTTGTTTATTACAATTTTATTTCTTCGTCTTTAGACGATATAAAATGAAATTCTGTTAAATGGTACGAGCTTACAGGTTTAACTTTTATCCATTTTCCAAATTTGGCGAACCATTTCCATTGTAATGAAAATAATCCTTTTTTGATATAGGCCTCGATATAAGGGTGCACGCAAAGCGTTACTTTTTTCTCATTCTGCTCACGCAAAATGTAGCTTAAGTTGCTCTCAATATCGTCCATTAAAACAATACTTGCTTTAATTTCTCCCGTTCCATCGCAGGTTGGACATTTCTCAACCGTAACGATGTTCATTTCTGGCCTAACTCTTTGCCTTGTTATCTGAACCAAGCCAAATTTACTTGGTGGCAAAATGGTGTGTTTTGCCCGATCTAATAACATCAGCTCTTTTAGGTGGTCAAACAGCAGCTTTCTGTTAGTGGGTTTATGCATGTCTATGAAATCTATCACAACAATGCCCCCCATATCGCGTAAGCGTAACTGTCTAGCAATTTCTTTAGCAGCTTCTTTATTTACCTGAAGCGCATTTTCTTCCTGATTTTCTTTACTGGCCGTTCTGTTTCCGCTGTTTACATCTATTACATGTAATGCTTCAGTATGTTCAACAACCAAGTAAGCACCTCCGGCTAAATTCACGGTTTTTCCAAAACCGTTTTTTATTTGTTTTTCTATGCCAAAATGATCAAAAATTGGCTCTTTATGTTTGTACAGCTTAACAATTTTCTCCATTTCCGGAGAAATTTCATGTACATAAGATTTTATATCTTCAAACAATAATGCATCGTTTACATAAACGTTAGCAAAATCAGTATTTAAGATATCCCTGATTAAGGTAGATGTTCTATCCATCTCGCCCCAAACTCTTTTGGAAGGTTCTGCATCAGGTAGCTTTTTCATAAAGCTCTCCCATTTAGAAACGCAGTCCTTCAAGTCTTTTTGAAGCTCGGCAACGCCTTTTCCCTCAG
Source organism: Pedobacter sp. UBA1951 (assembly GCA_002336465.1). Taxonomy (GTDB): domain Bacteria; phylum Bacteroidota; class Bacteroidia; order Sphingobacteriales; family Sphingobacteriaceae; genus Pedobacter. The sequence goes on along the minus strand of DDEP01000017.1, from coordinate 3,712 downwards.
AAACCGTTCTAATAATTACTCCAAAATTTTTAGGCTTAATACTTTCAATAATCTTTTTTAAACGATTACGTTCGGTATTGCTCTTTATTTTTTTTGAAATAGAGATTGTATTAGAAAAAGGAACTAAAACGATGTGTCTTCCTGCAATAGAAAGATCAGAGCTTAGTCTGGGTCCCTTTGTAGAAATAGGTTCTTTAGCAATTTGTACTGGAATAATTAAATTTTTGCTGACAACATCCGATATTTTACCTGCTTTATCAATGTCGTTTTCTAATTTAAAGTTATCTAGTAAAGAGCCATTTACGGTGCCATTACGCTTAATCTTAGTTAGCTTTATCAAAGATTGAACCTGAGGGCCTAAATCAAAGTAATGCAAAAATGCATCCTTGTCATAACCAACATCCACAAACGCAGCGTTAAGGCCGGGCATAATCTTTTTAATGCGACCCAAATAAATATCGCCAACGGCGTAATTATTATTAACGTGTTCCTTGTGGAGTTCTACAAGTTGCTTATCCTCAATTAAAGCTATGGTTACTCCAGAAGGAGTTGAATCGATAATTAATTCTTTTACCAAAAGCTATAGATTTTAAGGTGCTAAGCACGTATTAACGTATGGACTAAAAAACACAGAATCCACAAATGAATGCTGTGTGTTGATAAGCATTCATTTGTGGCTAATACATAAAATAGTTAAACTATTTTTTCTTATGTCTGTTTTTTCTTAAACGTTTTTTACGCTTGTGCGTAGCCATTTTATGTCTTTTTCTTTTTTTACCGCTTGGCATAATTTTAAGGGTTTAATTTTTTTATTAATCTGTTAATTAAATTTTATTTTTTAGTTCAGCAATCTTCTTGTCTATAAAACTAGATAAGGTAGGGTTTGCCGCTAATTTTTTACTGTGTTGATAAGCGTCAATCGCTGCTTGGTTCTTTCCTAGATTTTCATAGGCTGTTCCCAAGTAAAAATAGGCATCAGGGGTTGCTTTAATATCTTTTATGATACTCTCAAACCTTGTTGCTGCCTTGTCAAACTGACCTGATTTTAGGGCGAAAGTACCTAAATTCATGTTTGCTTTAAAGTTCTTAGGGTCTTTTTTAACTACATCCATTAACATTGCAATACCTTGCATAGGCGCTCCCATACCATTTACGATGGTAATTCCTAGCCCTGTTTTTGCATCTGCGCTGGCCGAGTCTATGCTGATCGCTTTTTCAAAAGCTAAATTTGCTTTTTGCAGCATAGCAGGTTTTATAATGCTATCCTGTGTATTGTCAAAAGCCTTTAAGAGACGCTCTCCAGCTAAAACCCAGTTGTTTAAAGAACTTTCATTCTGTGCAATTTGCTCTAAGTAAAGAGCGCTTGGAGCAGATTGCTCTAAATCGTCCCATTTTTGAGCTAATTGCTTACCTAATTTTAATTTTTCTGCTCCCGAGGCAGACTTGTAAGCATCCTCTAAAGAAGTAATTTCCTTAACGGTAGCATTACTGATTAGGTTTTTGGCTGTTGCAGAAACAGATTGTAAATCTATTTGTGCAGCTACGGGTTGCGGAGCTGTTGCTGTAGTAGGAGTTTGCTCCTTTTCTTTAACCAATCCTTTAATATCACGGGTAAACAAAAATCCTATAAGCAATATAACTGCCCCAATAATAATTATTTGTTGTTTACGGATTTTGCTCATGATAAATAACGGTTTTAATTAAGCTTCAGCTTTAACTTTTTTAGTGTTGTTTTTTACTTTGTCAACAAAAACTTTTGCAGGTTTAAAGCTTGGTACAAAGTGCTCTGGAATAATGATTGCAGTGTTTTTAGAAATGTTTCTTGCTGTTTTTTGCGCTCTCTTTTTAACCACAAAGCTTCCAAATCCTCTTACGTATACGTTCTCGCCACCAATCATGCTGTTTTTAATTACTTTAAAGAACGCTTCAACAGTTTCCTGTACGTCAACTTTTTCAATTCCTGTTTTTGCTGAAATCTCTGCAATAATATCCGCTTTAGTCATCTTTTCTAAATATTAAAAAATTATTGTGTGTTTTTCTTATTTATATGTGTTTTGGGGATGCAAAAGTATTGCTTTTTAGCGAGATAGGAAAATAAAAGATAATTTATTTACAAGGGATATCTCATATTATTGCAAGTTTTGGCGAAAAGCGTGTAAATGGTTGTATTTTTATCAAATGGTTTTTCAGGACGAAATTATTAGGTGGTATAAAGAGAATAAACGTGATTTGCCTTGGCGGCATACCGATGATGCATATACAATTTGGCTTTCAGAAATTATATTACAACAAACTCGTGTAGATCAAGGATTGCCCTATTTTAATAGGTTTTTGGCGCATTACCCAACGGTTGGCGATTTTGCAGCAGCTACAGAACAACAAATACTTAAGCTGTGGCAAGGACTTGGCTATTATTCGCGTGGACGGAATATGCTGTTTACTGCCAAAACTATAATGGAATTACATAATGGCATTTTTCCAGAGAGCTATGATGAACTGATTAAACTAAAAGGCGTTGGAGATTATACGGCCGCTGCCATTGCTTCTTTTTCAAGTAACGAAGCAAAAGCTGTGGTTGACGGCAATGTATCAAGGGTTTTGGCTCGTTATTTCGGGATTGAAAAAGCCATTAATTCTTCTGAAGGTAAGAAAGAGATCAGTTCTTTAGCACAGACCCTAATAGAAGATCAGCCTGCATCTGTGTACAATCAAGCCATAATGGAATTTGGTGCCTTGCATTGTAAGCCCAAGCAACCTTTATGTAATGTATGCCCATTACAGCAAAGCTGTTATGCTTTTGCTCATAAAAAGGTAGCCCTTTTACCACTCAAAGAGAAGAAAATAAAAGTTAAAGAACGTAGGTTTAATTATTTCTTGTGTTTAGATGGGGATAAAATCTTAATGCGGCATCGTAATCCAGGAGATGTATGGCAGCATTTATATGACCTGCCGCTTATCGAAACAACTGGCACAGAAAATAACAGAGAAGAAGCTTTGCTGTTACAAGTAAATGATTTTTTTGGAAAAGATGCCTCTTACAGGTTGTTAAACCATGTTAAACACCAACTTACGCACCAAATTATATATGTTCAATTTTTTGCATTAGACAATTATATTGTTAACTTTAATAAACAGGCAGAAATAAAATGGGTTAGTGTAGAGGAATTAAAAACGCTTCCGATGCCTAAGCCGATAAGTGTCTTTTTAAAGAAGTATGTAGAATAATCAAATATAATTTATGTCAGGTATCAACAAAGTTATTTTAGTAGGCCATTTGGGTAAAGATCCCGAAGTTAGGCACTTGGAAGGCGGGGTAACAGTAGCCAGTTTCCCGTTAGCTACCTCAGAAACATTCAATAAAGAAGGTAAGAGAGTTGAACAAACAGAATGGCACAATATTGTTTTGTGGAGAGGGCTAGCAGAAGTTGCGGCTAAATATCTTCAAAAAGGTAAACTGGTTTATATCGAAGGAAAATTAAGGACACGTTCTTTTGAAGACAAAGAAAAAGTAAAAAGATATGTTACAGAGGTTGTCGCAGAGAATTTTACCATGCTAGGCCGGAAAAGCGATTTTGAACCTACGGGCGGTAATGGGGTACAAACCAAACAGGATGAGGTTTACAGCGATACGATGGGAGGAGATGACGGAGACTTACCGTTTTAAAAATTAAACTTAAATAGGACAGAATTAAAATAAATCGGGGTATGTGTT
>DDEP01000171.1 GCA_002336465.1 Pedobacter sp. UBA1951 | reverse complement strand
TAAGTGGTTTTTCTCAAATTACTAAAGCACAATCTGCAAAAGAAAAGGTTAAGGTTCTATCTACCGATACTGTTAAAAAAGTATTGGAAATTGATCCTGTATGCAAAATGAAGGTAAAGACCGAAAAAGCGATCCAGTTTATTTACGATAAGAAAACCTATTATTTCTGTAGTGAAAGCTGTAAGAAAGCTTTCAGCGCAACCCCAGAAAAGTATATTAAGAAATAATAGAAAAGAGGGTGTTTAAAAAAGTTAGATTGGCTCAAAAGATCCTGAAATGAGTTCAGGATGATGGGATTTTATTTTTTAAACACCCTCTTTAAATCATTATTCAAAAATTAGCACAACTGTACCCGCAATAATTAAACAAGCTCCAATTACCGCTTTTAAAGTAAGTGTTTCTTTTAAAAACACGGCAGCTAAAATAATGGTCAAAGCAACACTCAGTTTATCTATAGGCGCAACTTGCGATGCTTTACCTAGCTGTAAAGCTTTAAAATAGAAAATCCACGAAAGTCCGGTTGCTATTCCTGATATTACCAGAAAGATAACATTATGTTTGGTTAAGGTTGCTATTGATTTCTGTTCTCCCCTGCTAAAAATAATGAGCCATATCATGATTACGATAACAATAGTTCTGATACCTGTAGCCAAGTTAGAATTGATATTTGCGACACCGATTTTAGCAAAAATGGCTGTTAGCGATGCAAAAAAAGCTGAAAGTACTGCGTAAATCCACCACATTGAAATCTAAATTTATGTTTACTATTCTTCGTTATTCATTTCAATACATTAGTTCTCAAATGAATACGTTTTTTCTTTAAAAATAATGCATTTATTTTTTAAAAACCCGCTGTTTTTGCTAATTTTGTGACGGGCAAGTCTTCTACGACCAGCTCCCTTTGAATTCCCCCAGGTTGGGAACAAAGCAAGGGTAGAAGGTTGTAGCGGTGCGATAGGAGTTGCTTGCCCTTTTTTCCCCTATACCCCTGAGGGGGGGAGTCAATTTAATCAGGGAATCAAAAAACCTTATATTTCCTATTCAGGAACATAGAATTATGAAATTTTTTATTGACACTGCTAACTTGGCTCAAATTAAAGAAGCTCAGGATTTGGGAATTTTAGATGGCGTAACAACCAACCCTAGTTTAATGGCCAAAGAGGGCATTACTGGCGACCAAAACATCTTAAATCACTACAAAGCAATTTGTGATATTGTAGATGATAATGTAAGTGCCGAAGTAATTGCTACCGATTACGAGAATATTGTTAAAGAAGGTGAAGCTTTAGCTGCTTTAAATCCAAAAATTGTAGTTAAAGTACCTATGATCAAAGATGGTTTAAAAGCCATTAAATATTTCAGTAAAAAAGGAATCAGAACAAACTGTACCTTAATTTTTTCGGCAGGACAAGCTTTATTGGCTGCAAAAGCAGGCGCAAGCTATGTTTCTCCATTCTTAGGTCGTTTAGATGATATTTCTACAGAAGGTTTGCAGTTAATTGAAGATATCCGCTTAATCTTTGATAACTACGGTTTTGAAACTGAAATTCTTGCCGCTTCTATTCGAGGTCCTTTACATATTGTAAATTGTGCTAAAATAGGTGCTGATGTAATTACTGCGCCTTTAGCTGCAATTACTGCACTATTAAAGCATCCTTTAACCGATAGCGGTTTAGCCACTTTCTTAGCTGATCATGCTAAGGCAAGTCAGCAATAGAAAAGTATTTTTAGATATAATCAAAAAATCCCAGTAAGCAAAAGCTACTGGGATTTTTATTTTTAACGAGTTTCTTTCTTATTAAATCGTTTCTTCTAGCACTTGCGTGTAAAAATCCTTTAGGTTCATGCCCATAGCGGCCACTTGCTGAGGGATAAAGCTAGTTGCTGTTTGTCCCGGAATAGTATTGATTTCTATAAAGTAGAAATTCCCAGTTTTATGCTCTAGAAAATAATCTATACGAACTATACCTCTACAATTAAGTTTTTGATAAACTGCCGATACCACACGCTCTACCCTACTTCTCTCCTCTTGTGTCATATTAGCTGGCGTAATTTCTTGTGTAGCACCCGGTGTATATTTTGCATCAAAATCAAAGAACTCATTTTTAGGAATAACTTCAGTAGCTGGCAATACAACGATTTTGCCTTTGGTTTTAAATACCCCAACAGAAAACTCTCTACCTTCAACAAATTCTTCAACCAATATTTGCGAGTCTTCATTAAAAGCTTTGTCTAAGGCTGCTTGCAAATCGTCGGTATGTTTTACCTTGCTCATGCCTATGCTGCTTCCACCGTTATTAGGTTTTACAAAATAAGGCAGTTTAAGGTTTTCTGTTACTTCTTCGGGTTTGTAATCGGCTTTGAACAGTTGTACCGATTTAGCAATGTGCAAATCTTTTATGCCATCAACTATCGCTTTTGTATAACCTTTGTTCATGGTAATAGAACTTGTTAAAGCATCGCAAGTAGTATAAGGCAACCCAATCATATCAAAATATCCCTGTAGTTTACCATCTTCGCCCGGAGAACCGTGTATAGCAATAAATACCCCATCAAATTTGATTTTCTTTCCATTTATCGTGATTGAAAAATCATTTTTATCTACTTCTATCTTAACCGAATCAGCCGGTTCATAAAACCATCCATTCTCTGTAAGCATGATTTTATAAACATCAAATTTCTCAGGATCTAAGTTCTGGGCAATAGTAGCTGCACTTTTTACAGATACCACCCATTCGCCTGTGGTACCTCCAGTAAGTAAAGCAATGGTTTTCTTCATTATATTTTTATGTTTTAGGATATTACAAGTATTTGTTTGCTTAAGCTTAAATTATCAGTTTTAACGCTGATTTGTTAATTATATGCTCAAAAATATAAAATATTCATACCTGTGCTATTTTATTTCAGATAAAATATATTTTTAAGCTAAATTTGAAGCTAAATTCAACAATTCGCAATCTTAGATAATGGGCAATTTTACAAGATATATCAAGACAAAATCATTCAGGAATAACATTATAGCAGCAATTTGTACCGTAATCGTCTTGCTACTTGTGGCTTTTTTTAGTCTTCGTTTTTATACTAAACACGGACAGGGTTTAAACGTACCTCAGTTAAAAGGTCTTAGAATTGATCAAGCTATACAGAAATTAGAAGATATGGGCTTACGCTACGAAATCGATTCTGTATATATGATGGATAAACCTCCGGGCATTGTTACCGATCAAGACCCTGAGGCTGAAACCTTTGTTAAAGACAACAGGACGATTTATTTAACCATAAACACTTCAACAGCACCAAATGTTAAGTTTCCTGAAGTTGAAGAAAAATCTTTACGTGAGGCGAAATCCATTATTGAAAGCTTTGGTTTAAAATTAGGCGATACTACCTATAAACCTGATATTGCTCGCGATGTGGTTTTAGGTGTAACTTTTGGCGGACAGCCGCTAAAAGCTGGAGAACAAATCCCTAAAGGTTCAAGAGTAAACTTTATTTTAGGCGATGGTCGTGGTAACGAAGATGTGGATATGCCTAACCTAGCTGGTTTTACCATTGATGAAGCGCGTTTCTCGCTAAAAGGTTCAATGCTTAAACTGGGCACCGTAACTTATGAAGGTGTAATAACAGATAGTGCAAATGCAGTTGTAGTAAACCAATTTCCTTTACCAAGCGATACCACAACCAAGGTTAAAATTGGTACGGCAATCAATATCACATTATCTAACAAGAAACAATAAAGTATTTGTCTATGAACTCAGCAAAACAGCAAAATAAAAGTAAGCTCATTCTTCTAATTGTATTGGTTATTGCCATTGTAGGTGGCTATTTCTCATTTAACTTTTACCGCACTTACTTTGCCGGAAACGTTACCGGTAATCAGCAATATCTATATATCAAGACTGGGTCTGATTTTGAGCACTTAGTTAATAATATTAAAGATAAGGGCATCGTAAAAAATTACAACACATTTTTAGCGGCAGCCCAAAAAATGGATTTGAAAGATAAAGTAAAACCGGGTAAATATCGCCTAAAAAATGGCATGAACAACCGTTCTTTGATCAACATGATCAAAGCTGGTAACCAAGAGCCTGTAAACTTAAAAATACAGAACATTCGCAAAAAAGAAAACCTTGCTGCTTTGCTGGCTAAAAATTTAGAACCTGATTCTCTGGCATTTATTTCATTATTAGATTCTACTCAGTTCATTGAAAAGTATGGCTTTAATAATGACAATATCTATACCTTGTTTATCCCTAACAGTTACGAAATGTATTGGAATACTTCGCCAGAAGAGTTCTTTACAAGAATGACCAAAGAATATGATAAATTCTGGAACAACGACCGCAAGGCTAAAGCTAAAGAATTGAACCTCTCTCCTATACAGGTTACCATATTGGCCTCTATAGTAGATGCCGAAGCGCTTTATGATAAAGAAATGCCTATCATTGCGGGCTTATATCTTAACAGATTAAAAAAAGGTATTTTATTGCAAGCAGATCCTACCGTAATTTTTGCCAATAATGATTTCACGGTAAAACGTGTAACCAATGCTTTGTTGCGTGTTGATTCTAAATACAATACTTATAAATATGCAGGTTTACCTCCGGGCCCTATCATGATGCCAAGTATCAATGCCATTGATGCGGTTTTAAATCACGATAAGAACAATTACCTGTATATGTGTGCAAAAGAAGATTTTTCGGGTTACCATAATTTTGCGGCAACCGTTGCTGAACACGAAATCAACGCAAAGAAATATAGAGAGGCACTTAATAAGCGAAATATATTTAGATAATGTTTGTTTACGAAACCAAAGTAAAAGTTAGATACGCAGAAACGGATCAAATGGGTGTGGTTTACCATGGTAATTACGCCCAGTATTATGAAATAGCAAGAACGGAGTGTTTTGAAGCTGCATCGGGTATGAGTTATGCTTCTATGGAAGACGATGGAGTAATGCTACCAATTTTAGAACTCCAGTCTAAATACCTGAAGCCTGCATTTTACAATCAGGTATTAACCATAAAATCGATTGTAAAGAATTTACCTTCCGTACGTTTAAAAGTAGATTATGAAATCTACAATGAAGAAAATGAACTGATCAACATAGGACATACTACTTTAGTTTTTGTAGATAAGGAGACACGTAAGCCTTGCCACCCTCCACAAAGCTTTATTGAACCTGTAAGTAAATATTTTAAATAATTAATGAGTTGGGTACACCGGCATTTACTCAGATTTAAACCTTATGCACTGTTCATTGAATGGAGTAAGCATTGTGTATTGCCCGGTTTTAGTCCTCTACCCTTATATACCGTAGCTGTATTTTTTTTCAGGGAGATAGGTAAAGAGGCTTTGGTTAATAAAGCTTCTTCTTTGGCTTATAACTTTATGCTGGCCATATTTCCAGCCATTATCTTCCTTTTTACGCTTATTCCTTATATACCCAAGCGTATTGGTTTTCAAGATAAGCTCATGGACCTCATGGCCTTGATCTTACCTGATAATGCTTATCTGGCATTTGAAACGACATTAAAAGAGATCATTAATATACAGAATGGTAGCTTGCTCTCTTTAGGTTTTATCCTTTCTATCTTTTTTGCTACCAATGGCATCCACAGTTTAATGCGGGCATTTAACAAGTCATCTCTGGTTGTAGAAACCAGATCGTGGTTTAAACAGCGTTTAATTGCCATAGTATTAACTTTTATTATCGCCATATCTGTAATTGTTTGTATTGCCGCCATGACCATAGGCGAAATTTCTATTCAATACCTCAACAAAGAATTAGATATTAAAGAAAATTTAACCTATTATGCCATACAGCTTACCCGCTGGACTTTGTTAGGCGTATTGTATTTTACCAATGTATCTATGCTATACAGATACGGTCCTGCTCATGCCAAAAAATGGAAGTTTTTTAGTGCTGGTTCTTGTTTGGCAACTATTTTGGCATTTCTAACCATGTGGGCTTTTTCATTCTATATTAACCACTTTGGATCTTACAATAAAGTTTATGGTTCTATCGGAACGCTTATTGTTGTGATGATCTGGCTCTATTTAAATTCATTGATCTTATTGGTAGGTTTTGAATTGAATGCTAGCGTAGATATCTCTAAACGAAGCGTACGCATTATAAGACCTCAGTTTAATTTATTTAAGAGTAGTAAATAAAATATTTTTCGCACTAATAAACAGGGCTTTAACCCAAAATCTCCGAAATTATTCATTCATAATTTGAAGAATAGAGAAGTTTTTCTACTTTTGCGGCGGAGAGCTGGCAGAGTGGTCGAATGCGGCGGTCTTGAAAACCGTTGTCTGTAACAGGACCGGGGGTTCGAATCCCTC
>DDEP01000069.1 GCA_002336465.1 Pedobacter sp. UBA1951 | reverse complement strand
TCTGCTTCGGGTAAACTTTTTACGCCCTTAGGATTAGCCATGATTTCATTGATGATCACATCACCCCGCTTTACCATATATTTTTTGATATGCAGAAAGTCTTTAGCTTGGGGAATAGACATAATATTGTTCCTTTCATCAGCTATATTGCTAACTGTTAAAGTATAATTGCCAGATGGAACTGCATCTGTGTAACTCAGCTTAATTTTAGCAGGATTAATACCTGTTTCTGCTTTTTGCGGATGGCCTAAACCCGAAAGCTCATAGTTTAAAACATTTAGCGCTGTTGAATTTACAGCTTTATCAAAGGTAATTTCAAAAGATTGGTCGTCTATAGATTTTACCTCCAACAACCGTGGAGGAGCAGGTACATAATTCTCAATCTTAAAATCAGTAAAATAGAATTGGTCAAATCTGTTTGCCGTTGAATATCTGCAATACACGCCAAAGTACGAGGTAGAAATGAAGGTGTTATCAATTACTGAACCATCAAAAGTAAAATTTCTTCCTCCAGTAAAATCGGTATAGATATCCCAATGCCCATTAAGATCTCTTTCTATCCTAACCCTTACAGTTACCATATTGGCATTAGGTCTTGGTTTATTTGGCAAAGTAAGCAATGTAGTTGATGTGGTACCATTCTGCTTAACCAGAAAGAAATTCTCTGAGTTAGAAGGTGATCCCAATTGTAAATAATAAGCCTGCATACCCGAAGTTGAATTAAGATCTTCTTTGTTGGAAATCAAATAAATACGCGGATAATTAGTGGTACTAGGGTCAAAGCCCAATTTTAAATAAAACTCCCATGCCGTAGCCAATGCCAAAGTATTAGATGTGCTTAAGTAAAGCGTTGAAGAAGCCTGAGGTCCATTGGATTGAAGATGGCCATTACTGACCTTGAAATAACTCGCAGTTCCAGACCATTTGGGACCAGAAGTAAAATCTCCGTCAGAAAAATTATCAATTAGCTGAGCAGAAACGAGTTTAGAGCATATTATTAGAAATAAAAGTAAAGTTTTTCTCATATTTGAGAATTCAACATCCTTAATATTAAATATAGTAAATAAATCAAGAAAAAATGAAAGTTGCAGTAGTAGGTGCCACTGGCTTAGTGGGTACCGTTATGTTAAAAGTATTGGAAGAGAGAAATTTCCCGATGACAGAATTAATTCCCGTTGCCTCAGAAAAGAGCGTTGGTAAGAAGATTATGTATAAGGGTAAGGAATTTCCAATTGTTAGCATGGAAACTGCCATACAATTACGTCCTGATATCGCTTTATTTTCTGCAGGCGGAAGTACTTCTTTAGAAAGTGCTCCTAAATTTGCCGCAGTAGGTACAACAGTTATCGACAATTCTTCGGCATGGAGAATGGACGAAACCAAAAAATTAGTTGTTCCAGAAGTAAATGCCAAGGTTCTAACTAAAGAAGATAAAATTATTGCCAACCCTAACTGTTCAACCATACAGATGGTAGTGGCTCTACAACCTTTGCACGAAAAATATAAAATTAAACGTGTTGTGGTTTCTACCTACCAGTCGGTTACCGGAACTGGCGTTAAAGCGGTTGACCAATTAATGAACGAACGTAAAGGAATTGACGGGCCAAAAGCTTATCCTTACGAAATAGATTTAAATGTGCTTCCTCATATTGATGTTTTCCAAGATAATGGATACACCAAAGAGGAGATGAAAATGATCAAAGAAACCAATAAGATCATGGGCGACGATAACATTAAAGTAACAGCTACAACTGTACGCATACCTGTAATGGGAGGCCACTCAGAGTCTGTAAATATTGAATTTGAAAATGATTTTGACTTGAGTGAAGTACGTAATATTCTTGAAAAAGCTCCCGGAATTATCGTAGTTGATGATGTGGCTAACCTTAAATATCCTATGCCAAAAGATGCACATCAAAGAGACGAGGTTTTTGTAGGCCGCTTACGTAGAGACGAATCACAGCCTAATGCTTTAAATATGTGGATCGTGGCCGATAACCTACGCAAAGGTGCCGCCACTAATGCCGTACAAATTGCAGAGTATTTAGTTGAAAAGGCTTTAGTATAAAACTGATGGAGGTTGTTTAAGATAAAGTTCACCGTCATCCTGAGCTCGTTTCAGGATCTATATCATAAAGATTTCTGTACCAAATACGGAATGACAGAAGCTCCTTAGACAACCTTTTTATTTGCTCAACCCATGAAATTCCTGAAATTATCTTTTCTTTTTGTAGCAATCTGCCAGATAAGTTTTGCACAATCTCTTGCTCAGAAACTCGAAACAGCATTTAAAAATTTTGAGAATGATGAGCAGAACAAATATGCTACAGCTTCCTTGTGCGTATTAGATGCCAATACCGGAAAAATAATCTATGCAAAAAATGAAAATACCGGACTGGCTACTGCATCTACTTTAAAAACAATTACCTCGGCAACGGCCTTTTATCTTTTAGGAAAAGATTTTAAATACGAAACCTCATTAAGCTATACAGGCCTTATCGATAACAATGGTACTTTAAAAGGAAACATCATTATCAAAGGTTCTGGTGATCCTACTTTGGGTTCATGGCGTTACGAACAAACAAAAGAAAACAACATCTTGAACCAATGGGTAGATGCAATCAGGAACGCAGGTATCAAAAAAATTGAGGGTTCTATAATCGCTGATGATTCTGCATTTGGTACGCAAACCATGCCTGAGGGATGGACTTGGCAAGATATGGGCAATTATTATGGTGCTGGTGGCGGTTCTATTTGCTGGCGCGAAAACCAGTTTGATGTAAACCTCACTCCCGGAAAAAATATTGGAGAAGATGTAAGTATAAGTTCCATCTCTCCTACTATGCCTTATCTAACTCTTGTTAATGAACTGAAAACAGGTAGCAGAGGCTCTGGAGATAATGCTTATGGCTTTTTACCTCCATATACCAATGTTGCCTATATACGTGGTACGTGGGGTGTTGATATCAGCAAAAAGGGTATTTCATTAGCTCTACCTGATGGTGCTTTTGATGCTGCTTACAGATTACAAGATACGCTAAGTCGTTTGGGTATAACCTTTATTGAGCAACCTTCAACTTCGCGCTTATTATCATTGGCAAAGAAAACATTAGATACAGCAAACAAACATCAATTACATTCATACCTTTCGCCTAATTTGAGCGAGATTGTTTACTGGTTCAATAAAAAAAGTATTAATCTATATGGAGAGCAGCTTTTAAAAACCATTGCTTACCAACAGAATAAACCCGGCACTACAAGAAGCGGAGCCAATACCTTAATCAATTTCTGGGGTTCAAAGGGGATAGATAAAAAGGCACTCAATATCATTGATGGCAGCGGCCTTTCTCCAGGCGACAGGGTAACTACCTTTGCTATGGCTTCTATATTATTTCAGGTTCAGAAAGAAAGCTGGTTTGGCGATTATTATAACTCATTACCTGAATACAATGGCATGAAGATCAAAAGTGGGAACATAAGCGATGTTACAGCCTATGCAGGTTACCATACCGATAAAAAGGGGAACAAGTACGTTGTAGTGATCAACGTTAACAATTACTATGGATCGGGCATCAGTCGTAAACTTTTCAATGTACTGGATGTTTTAAAATAAACATTTGGTATGGATAAACGCATTTTAATTACAGGTGCAACTGGTCTAGTTGGTAAAGCACTAATTCAACTGCTTTTACAGCAAAACTATAAAGTTGCTATCCTTAGCAGGCACAATGCTCATATAGAAGGGGTTGATGTTTATCTATGGGACATCGCAAAAAATCAGGTAGATGTTAAAGCTTTTGAAAATGTAGATGTTCTTGTACATCTGGCAGGCGAAAGTATTGCTGCAAAAAGATGGACAAGCAAACAAAAACAAGAAATCATTAGCAGTCGCGTAGATTCTGCCCATCTACTTTTTGAAACGGTTAAAAACCACCAGATACCTTTAAAAAAATTCATCTCTGCATCTGCAGTAGGTATTTATGGCGACAGAGGAACAGAAATTCTTACTGAAAGCAGTAGGCTTGGCGAGGGTTTCTTACCTACTTGCTGTAAACTATGGGAAAATGCTGCCGACCAATTTAGTGCTTTAGGTATAGATGTGGTTAAAATAAGAACAGGTTTTGTATTATCTGATCAAGGTGGTGCGTTAAGTCCTATAACTAAAATGATCAGGTCATATCTAGGAGCTCCACTGGGCTCAGGTAAACAGATTGTTCCTTGGATACATTTAGATGATTTAACCGCAATCTATTTAAAAGCCATTAGCGATGAAGACATGAAAGGCACATACAACGCTTGTGCCGCTCATCCCGTTACCAACAAAACACTCACGATCGAAGTTGCTAAAATCTTAAAGAAACCTATCTTGCCACTTCACGTTCCTAACTTTTTACTTCATTTATTGATGGGTAAAATGAGCATCTTGCCTTTAATGAGTACACATACAAGCAATCAAAAACTTGAACAAACAGATTTCAAATTCAAATTTGAAACGCTTGAAGTTGCGCTAAAAGATGTATTGCTTTAATTAAGCTTATTTTAAAGACATAAAAAAAGCGTTATCGGAAATTCCGTAACGCTTAATATCATTGATGAATAATTTCTTATTCGTTAGTTACTTTTACAATATCTATCGTAAAATCCAATACCGAATTAGAAGGTATAGTTCCTGTTGATGCGCTTCCATAGCCATATTTTGAAGGCAAGAAAATACGCACTTTTGCTCCCGATGAAAATAAAGGTAAGATTGTTCTCCAACCAGAAATTACATTGCTCAATGTGGTACTGAAAGAATCGCTCGAATCGAAAGTTGTTCCATTCAGCAATTTACCTACATATTTAACTTCAAGGGTAGAATAATCATCTATAACATCTACTCCTGAACCTTGAGTAATTACTTGGTAGTAGATACCCGATGAATGTCTAACTGCATTATTAATATTGTTAGCTGTTAAAAATGATTTGATCCTATTCTCATCCAATTCAACCTGAGAAGACTCTTTAAATATTCTCAAATCAGTTACAATTACCTCATTAGATGGGATATTTCCATTACCATTCTTACCAAAAGCTAAATAGGATGGTATAATAATCTTAGCATGTCCACCATGTTTCAATTTGTACATTACAGTTCTGAAAGCTCCTGGCGTAGTAACATAGCCTACATAAGTAGCACTGTTTGAATAAGTGTTATTGCTCTGATATACCTGTCCATCTAAAGACTTAATATCAAAATCATATAACACAGAATCAGAATTTTTAAGGAAATTGCCCGTACCCTCATCAATGATCTGGTAATAAAATCCTGATGGATCTGGCGTCATAGTAAGTTTATTTTTTGCGATATAAGCTTCAATTTTAGCTTTATCAACACTTTCTATGCTTTCGTACTCTTTTGTACATGAATTAAACACTACAAAAGAAATCAGCAATATGGCTGTATATAAAAATATTTTACGCATTTATTTTACGCTTATTAAATCTACTGTAAAATCTAAAACTGAATTTTTGGGTATGCCCGGACCCGGCGATTCATTACCATAAGCTAAAGTTGAAGGAATCAATAATCTGATCCTTCCTCCCGGTTGTGTCAATGGTATGCCAATAGTCCAACCCTTAATTACCTGAGATAGAGAAAAGGTAATGGCTTGTTTTGATTTATCAAACACGCTTCCATCTAACAATTTACCCTCATAATTTACAGTTACCGTAGAAGACGCATCAATATTGTAATCTCCAGTACCAGGTGTAATGATTTGATAATACAATCCTGAACTATGTTTTGTAGCATTGATGTTATGCTTCTTTATAAAATCAACGATTAGGCCATCATCAATACCGGCTTGCTTTTCGGCATCATATTTATCTTTACTGCATCCTGTAATTAATCCGGCAACTAAAAAAAACACCAATAATAGTTTGGCTTGAAACTTCATGCAGCAAAAATAATCTTTTAGAATGGTTACTACAATTTTTAACCAATTTTAACAAATGAAAAAGAGACTGTTCAAAAAATCAACCATCATTCTGTACTTGAAATAAAATCTTTTAAGTCAAAATCTGACTATTTTAAGATTCTAATATAAATTCAGGATGACGAAGAAATCATTTTTGAACAGCCTCTTTATACAAAAGAAGAGAGTTCTTAGAAACAATATTTATTAGCTTCTATAATTTGTTTAGCCACATTTTGGCGAGCTTCTTTAACATTAAATGGTTCAACTTTCGTAAACCTACGTAAGCCCACTAACATCATACGCAATTCATCGCCCTCGGCAAAAGCCCATAATGCTTCTTTTCCTGCCTTGGCAACCCCATCAACTGCTTCTACCAAATAAATACGCATCAAATCTAATTGGCCTTTGCAAGCCTCTTCGCCTTTCATGCTTACCAGTTTTTCTGTTCTTAATATTGTTGATTCCAGCACGTACACATAACCTGCCATATCTGCAATATTCATTAGAATTTCCTGCTCTTTGCTCAGGCTCATCATTAATTTCTGTACAGCGGCACCTGCAACCATCAATGTAGCTTTTTTAAGATTAGCCAATACCTTTTTCTCAGCTGCAAATAAGGTGTCGTCTTCTTCTCCAAATTCAGGAATGGCCATCAATTCATTTGCTACCGCTGTTGCTGGAGTCATCAAATCTAACTCCCCTTTCATGGCTCTTTTCAGCATCATATCAACGGTTAATAAACGGTTAATTTCGTTAGTACCTTCAAAAATTCTGTTGATACGAGCATCACGATAAGCTCTGTCCATAGGTGCATCTGCACTAAAGCCCATACCGCCGTAAATCTGTACACCCTCATCCACTACATAATCTAAAGCTTCAGATCCCCAAACTTTCAAAATTGCACACTCTACAGCAAATTGTTCTACTGATTTTAATTTTGCTTTAGATGGCTCCATTCCTCCCGCTACCAACGCATCGTAGGTATCATCAATGTTCTGCCCGGCACGATAGTTGGCCGCATCAACCGCATATACCTTAGAAGCCATTTCAGCTAATTTATAACGGATAGCGCCATATTTAGATATTTGACGACCAAATTGCAGACGTTCATTTGCATAATTTACAGCTGTACTTATGGTCTGTTTTGAAGCACCTATAGCAGCAGCCGATAATTTGATACGTCCTATGTTCAAAATATTTACAGCGATCTTAAAACCATTTTGCCTTTCAGAAAGCATATTCTCTAC
>DDEP01000047.1 GCA_002336465.1 Pedobacter sp. UBA1951 | reverse complement strand
GCAGTTGACCAATAGTCCGCAATGGATAACCGCTAAAACCGATACCTATTTATTCGTTTACCAACAGTTACAAGCGTGTCAAGCGGCGAGCTTATCTGCTATACTTTGCGATATGCCCGGTATCGGAAAAACATATACCGCCAAACAGTATGTAAGGGAAAATGCCAATGCCGTGCATATCGATTGCAGCCAGTACAAATCCAAGCAAAAACTTATCAGGGCAATAGCCAAGGAGTACGGGGTTACCCATACTGGCAGGTATGCTGATGTATATGGTGACTTGGTATATTACCTGTTGAGCATCCCTACCCCATTGATCATACTGGATGAGGTTGGCGATTTAGATTATGCCGCATTCTTGGAGCTTAAAGCACTATGGAACGCAACAGACAAAAGCTGTGCTTGGTACATGATGGGCGCAGATGGCCTGCGTGAGAAGATCAGGAGAAACAAGGACCTCAAAAAAGTTGGCTATGCAGAAATATTTGACCGCTATGGTAATAGGTATCAGGAGATCGTTCCGCACGGGCTTGAGGCCAGAGAAGATTTCTTGATGAAGCAGGTAAGTCAGGTAGCAAGGGCCAATGGAGTTAATGACGTACAAAAACTGTTTGCTAAATCTGGCAATAGCCTGCGCAGGGTTTATATCGAGGTACAAAAATTAAACGCTGCTTAAATGGTGGTTAAAGAACGTGTAAAAAGGCGAAAAGCTGCCAACGATCTACCACGAGCCAAAAGTGCCAAAGAGCTTCAGGACGTAAGCTTTAAAGTATGGCCATTTACTGGCGATTGGCTTGAATTGCTTGGAGAACCTGAAACAAGCGGATGCTGGATAATATGGGGCAACTCTTTTAACGGTAAATCAAGCTTTGTGTTTCAGCTGTGCAAATACCTTACAACGTTTGAAAAGGTGCTTTATAATTCGCTTGAAGAGGGCTATTGCAAAGATACGCGAGATGCACTCAATAAGTTTGGTCTTGATCAGGTTGGCAATAGGTTCCTGCTCTTGAATAAAGAGCCTATGCATGATCTGATCAAGCGCCTAAGTAAGCATAAGAGCCCCAATATAGTGGTGATAGATAGTTTACAATATGCAGATCTAAATTTAAAAGCATATAGGGAATTGCGGGCTATGTTCCCTAAAAAGCTTTTTATCATCATAAGTCATGCTGAAGGCAAAGAGCCAGAAGGTAGGGTCGCTAAAAAAATAAAGTACGATGCTGCAAAAAAGATAAGAATAGAGGGATACAGGGCTTTCTCTCAAGTAAGAGGTAAAGGATCAGCACATTTTGATATATGGCCAGAGGAGGCCGCTAAATACTGGAACGAACTACAATAATCTTTAAAATGAAAAACTTCAACCAACACATCACCAATATGGCGCAGCACCTAAACCTTAGCGTTGAGCATATCAATAATCTGTTCTTGGATACGGCAGATGAATTCCTTAAGGACTATGCCGGAAGCGCAAACGCCGCTAAGGTATGGAAAGCCACGCCTGAGTTTTGGGGATGGTGGCAGCAGATCTGGGTAAGCCGGGACAATATGGTGCTTAAACGTTATCCGCAAGAGATCAGGATAAACAATAGGGCCGAGCTATATGGAATATGGCACTCTCCAAAATACATGCACTTAAAGCCAAACAGCGTAGTGTATGACGGCTTTGTCCGCAAAATGAAAGAACAGCAAATCACAATAAACCAAATGGCATAATATGACGAGTATATACAAGTTCTGGTTTGATCCCCGCGTAGATGTGGAGACACCATATAAAGCAATAGGGTTAACTAAAAATGACCACGGAGAAGATGTTATGCGGGCTTTTCGCTTTGAAAGCAAAGCAGAAGCAATAGACTTCTTTAATCAATGCAAAGGCAGGTGCATAGTTAGCCACCATGATTACAATCGTAAAATCACTAAAATTTTGGCCTATAAATTCAAATGACATGGAAAGAGATCAATTAGAAAAGCTGTTCAACTATTATAATGGCAGCGAGGTAAGAATAATCGATGAACACCACCCGCACTATAATTCAGTAGGTGCAGTAATCGGTTCCAGTAACACTGAAAGTGGCGCTGGATTAAAAATAAGAAGGTTCGATACTCAGGAAGGGTTCTTGGTATTTGATGTGAACCATTTAAAAGTAACCAAGAGATAAAAAAGCATAATAATGGAAGCACTTAAAGAATTAAGCACAGACGCTTTGGAAGCGGAACTGGCTAAACGTAAAAAAGAAGAAAAGCAACGAGCAGAAGCCAATAAAAAAGCCTATATGACCGAGAGAGATAATACCATTGATGTATTATTTGAAGAGGCTAAAGAGTTGGCCCTATTATCGGCAAGATTTAAACAAAAATGCCATGTAGTAATGGAAAGCCAGAAAAACAAGCTTGACAACTATGGCGCAATCCGCTCGAACAGCAAGGGTGGTTTCTCAATCATACACAGCTCCGGCCAGACACAAATTACCCGCAGGCGAGATACCGACCCCGTTTGGGATGAGCGCGCTACAAAAGCAGTTGAACTGATAAAAGACTTTTTAAGCGATACTGTTAAAAAGCGTGATGCTAAGCTGCATGCTATATTAATAGGTTTCTTAGAACGAAATGCTAAAGGCGATCTTGAATATGCCAAAGTAATGGAGTTGCTCAACCATGAAGACAAGTTTGATGATCCACGCTGGTTAGAGGGATTGCGCCTGATCAAAGAAAGCTATTCACAAGGATTTAAAGCATTTGGATATGAGTTTAAGCAAAAGGATGGAGCTGGTAAATGGCAATCTTTAACCCTTAATTTTTCAAGTTTATAAACAATTAAAAAACATAAAAAATGCTAAAAAACAAATTCAACATCGGACAAAAAGTAATTATTGTTAATGACAATAAGATTATTGAAAAGGAGGTAAAAATCATTAAAAAAGTGGATGGAGTGTTGTGCTATGGATTTGAAACGGATGATGTAACCATATCCTTTCCACCAGCATGGCCAACAGGTAGATCCCGCCATGGTTTAATGATTGGTTTTGACCCCATCAGATCTGTAGAGCTTTTTAAACAGGAAGATGAAATATTTGAGAGCGAAGCCGACTTCAGGAAAAGTGCTAAAATAGAATTTATTAAGCCATCAAAAAAAGCCCTTAAGCAACAATTGAAAGATTATAAAACAGATGATGCGAAGTTAAAATCTCTGATAGAAAAGATTGTTTAAGTGCTTCCAAAAACAAATAAAATCATGGCAAAGATATATATAGCAGGGAAAGTTAAAGGACTTCCAAAAGATCAGGTAGCTAAAAAATTTGAGATAGCTGCCAAAACAATAAAAGATGCCGGGCACGAACCTGTAAACCCGTTTGAGCATATAGACGAATTAAACCAGAGCCTCATATCTAATGGAGAACTCCCGCTAAGCGATGATGATACACAGCAGCGCAACGAGATCTTAAAGATATGCCTAGATCTTCTTACGGAATGTGATCATATCTATTTACTGCACGACTGGCAAGATAGCTCCGGTGCCACGTTTGAGAAACAAGTTGCTGACGCTTTTAACATCCCTGTCTATGGAACTAATTGATTATATCATTCATTCAGTGTTGGCACTGCTTGCTTTAATACTGATAGGGATAGTTATAGACTTTCCGGAATATCTAAGAAAAAAGCGCAAAGCAAATTGTGAAAGCGGCAGGCACAAGTTTACAGAATGGGAAGCCAAAGAAGAGATCCATAATGGCAATGAATTATGGATCAGGAATTGCAAGCATTGCGGCCTTGAGCAAAGAACGGTTTCAAAGCTCATCCCTTACACACCAGACTATGCTTATTGCTTTGATTGTGAAATGATGATGCCCACGATTTTTAGGCATGGCAATCTATTCTGTAAGAACTGTAATATGGTTCATAGCAACAATATTAATTCACTTTTTAAATAATAAAATGAAAACAACAATTAAAATTAACGACAAAGCGGTTGAGATTGAATTGACTGCCGAGCAGGTAGAGGCGATTAAAAAAGCTTCAGAAAAGATTACGGACCGTATAAAAACTTATGAAGATGCCTGTAAGGTTTTTGGTATTGACCCATCAAAAATTATGTTGACATATTCTGATCAACTTTCGGTAAAGGATGCAAACAGTATAGTTGCATTTGCAAAGCTTCAGACTATTGTAAAAGCGCTAAATGAAGGTTGGCAACCTGATTG
>DDEP01000062.1 GCA_002336465.1 Pedobacter sp. UBA1951 | reverse complement strand
AAATAGTGATGGTGGGTTTGTCATACGCTTTCAACTCTTGCAAAGTTTTATTTACCACCGCCAGTTGATCTTCATAATTAGGATGAGAAATATCTACTACATGCAGTAGTATATCGGCCTCTCGCACTTCATCTAAAGTGCTTTTAAAACTTTCCACGAGATGGTGCGGCAGCTTCCTGATGAATCCTACGGTATCGCTCAGCAGGAACGGCGTATTGTCAAAAACCACTTTACGGGTGGTGGTATCCAGTGTGGCAAACAATTTATTCTCGGCAAATACCTCAGATTTCGAAAGCATGTTCATAATGGTAGATTTACCTACGTTGGTATAACCCACCAAGGCCACTCTGATCAATTGTCCCCTGTTTTTACGTTGGGTTTCATTTTGCCTGTCTATGAGTTTAAGTCGGTCTTTGAGCAGGGTAATCTTCTCTAAGATCATCCTCCTATCGCTCTCAATCTGGCTTTCACCGGGACCACGCATCCCTATACCACCCTTTTGGCGCTCAAGGTGGGTCCACATACGGGTTAAACGTGGTAGTAAATATTGCAATTGAGCCAGTTCAACCTGCGTTTTCGCTTGGGCCGTTTGGGCTCTTCCCGCAAAAATATCCAGTATCAGGTTACTCCTGTCTAATATCTTAACCTGTAGTTCGCGTTCAATGTTACGCAATTGAGAGGGCGAAAGCTCATCATCAAAAACTACAATATCTATCTCTTCTGCCTTTACATAGGCTTGTATTTCTTCCAGTTTTCCAGTTCCCACAAAAGTAGCTCGGTCTGGTCGCTGCATCCTCTGAACAAAAGTTTTTTCTACCAAACCACCTGCGGTCTGAACCAAAAAATCCAATTCCTCTAAATATTCTTTTGTTTGTTCGGCACGCTCACCGGGTAATGCCACACCAACCAAAACCACCCGTTCTTTTTTAGGAGCGGTATCATAAAATTTCTGTTTTCCTGCCATCTAATTTCACAAAGATACAAAATCCATACCCTTTTCAACAGATTTGCATCTGTGGTTTGCAACTCCTTACAAATTATTTACGTTACAGCTCAACACCCCTAATCGCGCACCGTACCTCAACTGCAATAAACTCTGAATAAAGCTGTTAATAAATACCTTTTTGCATATCGACAAAAAAATTCTACCTTAAATCAACCAAATAAATTACCTATAACCCTAATGGAAATTAAAAAGCAAAGCAAAAAATATGATGCAGTGATCGTAGGATCTGGTGCAGGCGGTGGTATGGCTGCATATACCCTTGCCAAAGCAGGCCTAAAAGTATGCTTACTTGAGGCCGGAGCCATGTACGATCCTCAGAAAAATATTACGCAATTAAAAAACCCTTGGGAATCTCCACGACGTGGAGCCAGTACAAAATTTAGGCCTTTTGGCGATTTTGATGCCTGTTATTACGGCTGGGATGTTGAAGGCGAACCTTATACCAAAGCGCCCGGAACCGAATGGGACTGGTGGCGTGCACGTATGTTGGGCGGACGTACCAATCACTGGGGACGTATATCATTGCGCTTTGGCCCTAAAGACTTTAAGCGGAAGGATATTGACGGGCTAGGAGAAAACTGGCCTATAGGTTATGAAGATATTAAACCATTTTATGATAGAGTGGATAAACTCATCGGTATCTTTGGCACGAACGAAGGTTTAGAAGACCATCCCGATGGTTTTTTTCTACCTCCGCCAAAGCCTCGTTTGCATGAGCTTTTCATTAAAAAAGGTGCTGCGGTTTCTGGCGTAAAAGTAATTCCATCGAGGTTATCCATTTTAACACAGAAAATAAATGATGATAGAGGTGTGTGCTTTTTTTGCGGACAGTGCAACCGTAACTGTAGCATGGCAAAGGCAGATTTCTCTTCAACAAACGTATTGATCTATCCTGCTTTAGCTACGGGCAATATTGACATTGTGGCAAATGCCATGGTACGTGAGGTCCTTACCAACAATGAAGGGCTGGCTACAGGTGTATCATACATCAACAAAGATGATATGATGGAGTACCAAGTTACAGGCCGTACCGTAATTTTAGCTGCCA
The DNA here is from genome assembly GCA_002336465.1 of Pedobacter sp. UBA1951. GTDB lineage: Bacteria > Bacteroidota > Bacteroidia > Sphingobacteriales > Sphingobacteriaceae > Pedobacter. The sequence continues at coordinate 11,427 of DDEP01000062.1, read as the reverse complement.
GTGCCTGCGAAAGTTCTCGCCTTTTACTGAATTCTAAATCGAAAAGACACCCTAACGGACTTGCAAACAGCAGCGATGTGGTTGGCCGTTATCTTCATGACTCAACCGGTGCAAGTATGGGTGGCGTATTGCCGCAGCTTTTTGATCGTAAACGGTATAATGAAGATGGGGTTGGAGGTATGCACATTTACTCTCCATGGTGGCTAGATAACAAAAAATTAGATTTCCCTCGTGGTTATCATATCGAATATTGGGGAGGCATGGGACAACCAGCCTACGGCTTTGGAGGCGGTATTGAAGGAATGAACGGCAAGTTTGCTGTTCGTGGCACGCAGAAAGAGGCCGGAGGGTATGGCAAATCATTAAAAGAAGATTATCGCTTTTTTTATGGTGCAAGCGTAGGTATGGCAGGGCGTGGAGAGGCAATTCCATTGTATGATAACCGCTGTGAGATAGATCCTAGCGTAGTTGATAAATATGGTATACCTGTATTAAAGTTCAACGTAAAATGGAGCGAGCATGAGATCTTACAAGCCAAGCATATGAAAGAGACTTTTGATGAGATGATGCACAATATGGGCGCCATTGTTACTTGGGGCGGCGATTATAACAAAGAAAATAACTACGGTTTAGAATCGCCGGGAAAAATTATCCATGAGGCAGGAACCGCCCGTATGGGTAACGACCCTAAAACATCTGCCTTGAACAAATATAACCAAGCGCACGATTGCAAGAACTTATTTGTAATGGATGGCGCAGCATTTACTTCGCAGGCTGATAAGAACATTACTTGGACCATCTTAGCTTTAGCCATGCGTGCCAGCGAATACATTGTTTCTGAAATGAAAAAACAAAACTTGTAAACCTATGAACAGACGTGAATCACTAAGAATATTAGGTATTGGAGCCATATCGGCAGGTGTAATTGCCGAAGGTTGTAAATCTCCAGAGAAAAAGGATGCGAACACCAAAGATCCTGAGTTTACCTACGACAGGGCTAAAGAGGAATTGGAGCGTGAAAAGCAGCTTTTAGCACAGGATAAGTTCTTTACCAAAGAGGAAATGGCTACAATTACCATTTTGGTGGATATCATTATCCCCAAAGATGAGGTAAGTGGTAGTGCTACGGATGCTAAAGTTCCTGATTTTATAGAGTTTATTGTAAAAGATATGCCTTCGCACCAAGTGCCTATGCGTGGCGGCTTACGCTGGCTCGATATGCAGTGCTTAAGCAGGTATGGTAAGGCTTTTAGGGAATGTGATGGTAAACAACAGATTGAAATGGTTGACCTGATTGCTTACCCTAATAAAGCAAAACCCGAAATGAGCCAAGGTGTGGCCTTTTTTAACCGCATGCGCAACTTGACCGCTTCTGGATTTTACACTTCAGAAATTGGAGTAGGCGACATTGGCTATGCAGGCAACACGCCAAACCAATGGAATGGCGTACCTGACGATGTTCTTAAACAATACGGCTTATCTTATAGCGAAAAAGAACTGAAAGAGTGCGTAAAATTCGACTCTTAACTTTGTAGCGCATTACAATGCGCTACAAATTCTTTCATAGCCTCTCCCGGGTTTTGAGACTTCATAAAGTTCTCTCCGATCAAAAAACCCTGAAAGCCTACTTCTTTTAATTCTTTTATGGTTTGAGGATTGCTAATAGCGCTTTCTGAAATCTTAAGAAAATCATTTGGGATTTTTTCTGCCAAATCAAAAGATGTACGAATATCAACCGTAAAATTAGTGAGATTGCGATTGTTAACACCTATTGCATTTACATATGGACAAAGGCTTCTCTCCAGTTCTTCAGCATTATGCACCTCGAGCAGCACATTTAAACCTAAACTTTGTGCCAAGGTTCCGTAAGCTGCAATTTGTTGAGGGCTTAAAATAGCAGCGATAAGCAAAATAATATCTGCTCCCCAAGCCTTAGCTTCCAATAGCTGATATTCATCTACGATAAAGTCTTTGCGCAAAACGGGTATATGATTTAAACTTTTCGCAGCTTTCAAATCTTCGGCACTTCCGCCAAAAAAATCGCGGTCCGTTAAAACAGATAAAGCAGAAGCTCCTGCCTCATTGTACTGCTTAGTCACTTCTTCTACGCTCACATCGCCATTGATCAGGCCTTTTGAAGGCGATTTACGTTTAAATTCAGCTATAATTCCGCTTCTATCAGGATCTAACAAAAAATCAGCGAACACATAAGGAGCCTGACTAAAAGCAGGTGTATTTTCTAAGGTAGCAATACTTACCTGTTGTTTTGCCAAGGCAACTTCTTCTTTTTTTCGTTGAACAATTTTATCGAGTATATTCATTTTTTTCGTTGGTCATTGAGTGGTTGAATTGATCATTAGTCATTCTTCGTTGGTCGTTGATCCGTTTTCGGTCTTCCCAGTCTCCCCTATTTTAAACTTTCAACCAATTCTCCATCATTTGCTTTCCTTGTGGTGTAAGCACACTTTCGGGGTGAAATTGCACTCCCCTTACATCATAATCTTTATGTTTCAATGCCATGATCTGTCCATCGGCATCTATAGCCGTTATTTGCAAACAAGCAGGAAATCCTTGGGTATCTGCCACCCAACTATGGTAACGGCCTACTTCGAGCGGTTGCTCGCAGCCTCTAAAAATAAGCTCCTCTGTATCAATAACTTTAATACGAGTGGCAACGCCATGCATAGGGCGGCCTAAGTTCAGTAGTTTTCCGCCAAACACTTCTGCTATGGCCTGCTGCCCTAAGCAAACACCCAAAATACTTTTATTAGGCGCATAAGTTCTGATTACATCCAATAGTAAGCCTGCCTCCTCTGGTATGCCCGGCCCGGGCGATAACAGGATCTTATGGTAAGCATCTACATCTTCTATATTGAATTTATCATTTCTCCATACTTCGGCTTCAAACCCTAGCTCATTGATCAAATGCACCAGATTGTAAGTAAAGCTATCGTAATTATCAATAACCAGTACGGTTTTAGCCTTCCCAGTATCCAAAGAAGAATCTATATTGTTATTTTTCATTTGTTTATTTCTAAATATGCGCAGCCATTTCAATGGCTTTGCGCAATGCTGCAATTTTGTTGTTCACTTCGTTCAGTTCAGACTCTTCATCAGAATCTGCTACAATACCTGCTCCTGCTCTGTAATACAGCGTATTATTTTTACTCATAAAGGTTCTGATCATAATTGCGTGATTAAAATCATTGTTAAAGCCCATGTAGCCAATTGCACCGGCATAAAAATTACGCCCTAAACCTTCATATTGATCCAGTAATTGCATGGCTTTATATTTTGGTGCTCCGCTTAAAGTGCCTGCCGGATAGGTATCTGCCACCACGTCAAACGCCGTTGTATTCAAATGCAAGTCGCCGCTTACTTTTGACACCAAGTGTATAAGGTGCGAGTAATACTGTACTTCTTTAAAAGATTTTACCTCTACATTTTTGCAATGGCGGCTCAGATCATTTCTTGCCAGATCTACCAACATCACGTGTTCTGCACTTTCCTTCGGATCTTCCTCCAATTTTTTTGCCAAGGCAGCATCTTCAGCCGCATTCCCTGTTCTTTTAAATGTTCCGGCGATGGGATAAATACTGGCTACATCTTGTTTAATGGTAATTTGTGCTTCGGGCGATGAGCCAAACAGTTTAAAACTGCCGTAATCGAAATAAAACAGATAAGGCGAGGGATTGATTGAACGCAGCGCTCGGTACACATTAAATTCATCGCCTAAAAAGCCTTGATTAAATGCTCTTGAAGGAACAATCTGAAATACATCTCCCCGATAAATATGCTTTTTCATCTGCAAAACCATTTCTTTAAAATCATGATCGCTCAGGTTAGATTGCTCCTCTCCTTTGATCTTAAAATGATATTCGGGGAAATTCTTATTCTGAATAAGATATTCTAATTTTGAGATATCGTCATCTTCATCACCATCAAAAACATTTTTAAAAAGCGTAATCTCATTCTTAAAATGGTCTATGGCAATAATATAGCGGTAAACATGATATTGTAAGGTAGGAATCTGATCTGCTTTTGGTGTAACCGCACTAAATTTAATATCTTCAAAATACTGAACTGTGTTCCACGTAAAGTACCCGAACAAACCACTTGAAATATGCTTACCTTGAACTGGATTGCTCGTTTCAAACCTGTTTTTAAATTCAGCTAATTCTACCGTTAGATCAAATGTGGTTTTCGATTGTTTTTCGCCCCCGGGCAAATTAGTGGTTAAGGTATCTTGATCTAATACAATGCCCGCAACAGGCTGTGCACAGATATAGCTGGTAGAGTTTTCACGACTATGATAGTCTGAGCTTTCTAGCAGAATGGTATTTGGATAAGCATCTCTGAGCCTTAAGTAAATGCTCACGGGAGTTACCGTATCGGCTAATCCTTTCTTTTGATAGGTATGTATCTTTATTTTCTTCATGGTATGCTTTCCCGCATTAATCATTTTAAAAAATCTTGTAAAATAAAAAACCCGACGCGTGGTTTCGTCGGGTTTAAATGTGATTTAAGTTTAGGTTGAGGTTGATAAACTATAAGGTACACGAGGCTATGACGAAACTCTTGTTTGAATTACGACGCCACTGCCAAGTATGTTTATTGTTAATCATTGTAAAGCAAAAATATACAAAATGTTAAATAATCAAAATTTTTTACATTTTTTTCTCAAGACCTCATAATGAGATTTTTATGATACCCCAAAGAACGTTCTTGAAGGATCTGCTTTTACCATCATAAAAATGGCCCCTAAAATTAATAATAATGCTATGCCAAAAAATATGGCTATTGTACGGTGTTTTGCTACAGCATCTGCAACTTTTTTAGATTTGGCATTACCTATAGTAATCAAGATAATGGCCAAAATCATCAAGCTGATGTGTTCCATTTTCCAGTAACGGCCCATAGCAACAGAGCTGTCCATTTTGTACCAGCCGTTTAGAAAATAAACTCCAAGCCCTAAAAGCAGTTGAATGTGTGCGCTGATCAAGGTAAACACATTAAGTTTCCTATTTCCTTCTGTATAAGATTTTTTGCCAAACCATCCGGCCAATGCCTGTAATACAGCTACGATCAATAATAGCAGCACTACATATCTCCAACCAGAGTGAGCGCTTTTCAAAATTCCGTTTATATCCATGTTAAATGAGTGTTTGTATGTCAAAAATAGTTATTATTCATTATAAAAAGCATTATTATTAAAATACTTGGTTCAAATGGCAGCCACATCCTTTCTTATCTGTAATTAACCCTCTCAACTATAATTAATAATTCAATCCCATAAATAAACTATACATCATTTATATTTGCTGTTATGCAACCAAAATCTGAAGTGACTCTTACCAGCTATGAAAAACTGGTAATCTTTATCCTAGCTATTACACAATTCACTGTTATCTTAGACTTTATGGTAATGTCTCCTTTAGGAGATCTTTTGATCAAAGCCATAGATATGAAAGCTTCTTCTTTCGGCATAGTGGTTTCGGCCTATGCTTTCAGTGCGGGTATATCAGGTTTACTAACTGCCGGCTTTGCCGATAAATATGACCGGAAAAAACTATTGTTATTCTTTTACTCAGGGTTTATAATAGGAACTTTTTTTTGCGGAATAGCCAACAGCTTTTATAGTTTAGTGGCAGCCCGTATCATAACAGGCTTATTTGGTGGGGTTATTGGCTCTATTTCAATGGCAATCATAACCGACCTGTTCACGCTCGAAAAAAGAGGGCGTGTAATGGGTTTTGTACAAATGGGTTTTGGTGCTAGCCAAGTTTTAGGCATACCTATAGGTTTGTACATTGCCAATAAGTTAGGTTGGGAAGCTCCTTTTCTGTTCATCGCCATATTTGCAATACTCATTGCCTTATTAATTGCTGTTCGCTTAAAACCTGTAGATGCCCACTTAGGCTTGCAACAGCAGAAAAATGCTTTGAAACATTTACTGCAAACCATAAAAAATAGACCATACCGTGTAGGTTTCTTAGCTACTGCGGTTTTATCGGTAGGTGGTTTTATGATGATGCCTTATGGAACCGTTTTCGCGGTAAATAATCTAAAAATTAGCCATGAGAATTTACCTTTTCTATTCATGGCATCGGGTTTAAGTTCTTTAATTATCATGCCGCTCATTGGTAGATTAAGTGATAAGGTTAATAAATACAAGCTTTTTAGCTTTGCCTCTTTATGGCTCATGATCATTTGTGTAATTTATACCAACCTTTCTGCAACGCCTTTTATGTTGGTACTATTGGTAAATATCTGTATGATGATGGGCATCATGAGCAGGATGGTACCTTCTACAACACTAATATCGGCAGTTCCCGAGATACAAGACAGAGGCGCTTTTATGAGTATCAATGCCTCCTTACAGCAAATAGCAGGGGGAGTAGCCGCCGCTATTGCCAGTTTAATTGTGTACCAAGAGAATAAACTTAGCCCGCTTCAACATTATGATATTGTAGGTTATGTAGTAGTTGTCGTTTCACTTATTTCTATCTTACTCATGTTAAGGGTAGATAGAATGGTAAAAAAGAAAGCCCAGACCGCAAGCGCCGAACCTCAGATTGAAGAACCATTAATGGCCTAAAAAAGCACTATTTCTGTTCGGCTTATCTTCTTTTGTAAAATGTAAGTTAAATTAACTTTATATGCAGTTTTATCAATAGCTTTAAAGAGTATTTAATTTATTAATTTATGAAGAAAACTATACTAACCTTAACGTTGGTATTTTCTGCATTTCTTTTATTTGCACAGCAAACTTTCCCCGTAAACGGTTCAGTCGATATCAGGAGCGGACAGTTTGCTTTTACCAATGCAAATATTGTTGTAAATGCCAACCAAACTATTAGCAACGGCGTTTTGCTAATTAAAAATCAGGTTATACAATCTGTAGGTGCAGGTACCGCTGTACCCAAAGGCTACGTGGTTATCGATTTAAAGGGTAAATACATTTATCCTTCTTTGATTGATGCCTTTACCAGCTATGGATTACCTGAAGCACAGAGAAATGCCCAAGGTGGCTTTGGCGGAGGTGCCCGCCGATCTATTTTCACATCCACTAAAAAAGGTGCTTACAACTGGAATGAAGCCATTAGGCCTGAAACAGAGGTTAAAGCTATTTTTAGTGCAGACCAGAAAAAAGCTGATGAGCTTAGAAAAGTAGGTTTTGGAAGCGTGAATGTAATCAGTCGTGATGGTATTGCCCGTGGCACATCTGCGGCAGTAACACTAAATGAAGAGAGCGATAACAAGGTTATGTTAAAAGACCAGACCGCAGCCAACTACTCTTTCAATAAAGGTACTTCATCTAATGATTATCCAACTTCTTTAATGGGATCAATTGCCTTATTACGTCAAACTTATTATGATGCAACATGGTATAAAAACCAAAAAGAAGAATATAATATCTCTTTGGAAGAGTTTAATAAACAGCAAAATCTGCCTCAGATTTTTGAGGCCGATGGTTGGGCTAATATCCTGCGTGCAGATAAAATTGCAAAAGAGTTTAACAAGCAGTTTATTATTAAATCATCAGGCGATGAGTATCAGCGTATAGATGCCGTTAAAGCTACAGGAGCAAGCCTGATCATTCCTATCAACTTCCCTAAAGCATTTGATGTTGAGGACCCGGCTGAAGCTAAGAACGTAAGTCTTGCGCAAATGAAAAACTGGGAAATGGCTCCGGCAAACCCCAGTGTATTAGAAAAATCGGGTGTTAATTTTGCCATCACAGCTTTTGGCTTAGACAATAGCCGCGATTTCTGGGCGAATATGCGTACTGCTATAGAGAATGGTTTATCTGAAAAGCAAGCTTTATTGGCGGTAACCGAAATACCAGCTAAACTTTTAGGCATCAGCGATAAGGTAGGTTCATTAGAAAAAGGCAAATTAGCTAACTTCTTGATCACATCTGATAATATCTTCAAAAACAACAATATCATTTACGAAAACTGGGTACAAGGTAAACGCTATGTTGTAAATAAAATGGATGTTACCGATTTGCGAGGTACCTACAACTTAAATGTAGACGGTATTGGCTCTTTAGTGTTAAAAATAACAGGTACAGGAGGTGGAAACGCCGCTTCTATTGAAAGAGCAGGTGCTGATAGCGTAAAGGTTAACGCTACATTTAGCCGTAGCGGAGATTGGGTTACTTTGAACTTTAACTTAAAGAAAAATCCTAAAGGAGATACCCGTTTAAGTGGTTATTTATCGGCTGCTAACCCAGTTGTAATGAAAGGAGGAGCTGCTTTAAGTGATGGAACCGAAGGTAAATGGACTGCTACGTTTAAAGAAGCAGCAAAAGAGGCTCCTAAACGTGAAGAGCCTAAAGCTGCTCTTGCGGCAAGCGGACCAATGATATATCCTTTCCAAGCTTTTGGAAATGAAATTCAGCCTAAAGCAGAAACCGTGCTTTTAAAAAATGCTACTGTATGGACCAATGAAAAAGATGGTATTCTTCAAAATGCCGATGTACTTTTAGAAAACGGTAAGATAAAAGCTGTTGGTAAAAATCTAGCTGCGGGTTCAGCAAAAGTAATTGATGCTACAGGCAAACACGTAACGCCAGGTATTATCGATGAGCATTCGCACATTGCTGGTAGTGGCGGTATTAATGAAGGTGCACAATCGGTTTCTTCTGAGGTACGCATTGGCGATATCCTTAACTCTGAAGACATCAATATTTATCGCCAGTTAGCAGGAGGCGTAACTACTTCTCAAATTCTACATGGATCGGCAAATCCAATTGGTGGCCAAGCACAACTGATCAAATTACGTTGGGGTAAACTACCAGAAGAATTAAAATTTGCTGGAGCTGATGGTTTCATCAAATTTGCATTAGGCGAAAACGTAAAACAAAGTAATTTTGGAACAGGACAACGTTTCCCTGTTACCCGCATGGGTGTTGAACAAACTTTTGTTGATGCATTTACCAGAGCAAAAGACTATGAAGCCGCATTAAAAGTTAAAGGCAATAATGTACGCAGAGATTTAGAATTAGATGCTTTAGTTGAAATTTTAAACAACAAAAGATTTATTACCTGTCACTCATACGTACAATCAGAAATCAATATGCTTATTCATGTTGCAGACAGCTTAGGCTTTAAGATCAATACCTTTACACACATTTTAGAAGGTTACAAATTAGCCGATAAAATGAAAGCGCATAACATTGCAGGCTCTACTTTCTCTGATTGGTGGGCTTACAAATATGAGGTTGCAGAGGCAATTCCTTACAATGGAAAAATCATGCACAATGTAGGCATTACAACTGCTTTCAACTCTGATGATGCAGAGATGGCTCGTCGTTTAAACCAAGAGGCAGGAAAAGCAGTACTTTATGGTAATGTACCTGAAGAAGAAGCTTTTAAATTCGTTACTTTAAATCCAGCTAAAATGCTGCATATAGATGATAAAGTTGGCAGTTTAAAAGTTGGCAAAGATGCCGATGTTGTAATTTGGTCTGATAACCCGCTATCTATTTACGCTAGAGTAGAAAAAACTTTTGTTGATGGCGTTCTGTACTGGGACATGGAGAAAGATGCCCAGAAACAAAAACAACAACAGGCAGAAAGAGCCCGTTTAACTCAAAAAATGTTAGAAAGTAAAAATAAAGGAGGCAGAATGCAGCGCCCAATCGGAATGGCCTCTACATTATATAACTGCGAAACTTTAAGCGATTATTCAGCAGGTTTCGAAGCTATTGGAACAGAAGGAGGACATGGCCATGAATAAATATATCTTAAGCGCATTTTTAGCTTTTGCCACAACTTTTGGAGCTTTTGCACAGGCAAACATCTCTCCGGCAAAACCACAGTCTAAAAAAATCATCATTATGGGCGGCGTTTTGCACGTAGGCAATGGTCAAGTGTACAACAATGGTTATGTGGTGTTTGAAAAAGGCAAGATTACCGCCGCAGGCGATGCTACAACCGTTAAGTTTAGCACTGCAGATGGCGAAGTGATCAACGCAAACGGCAAACATATCTATCCAGGATTTATTGCACCTACCAACAATTTAGGTCTGGTAGAATTTGAATCGATAAAAGCTACCATAGATTTTTCTGAAATTGGTGTCATGAACCCACATATCAGATCTATTGTTGCTTACAATACCGATTCAAAAGTACAAGCAACTTTACGTGCCAACGGTGTGTTAATGTCGCAAGTTACTCCACAAGGAGGTACAATTTCTGGTAGTTCATCAGTAGTGCAGCTAGATGCTTGGAACTGGGAAGACGCCGCAATAAAAACAGACGATGCCATGCATTTAAACTGGCCTACCACACCAAGATTTAGAGGTTTTGGTGGCAGAGGTGGCTTTAACGCCGAAAGCTTTGCAGAACGCACACAAAATGCAATTGCAGAGCTAAAAAGTTTCTTTGCCGAGGCTAAAGCCTATAACGAAGGTGCAAAACCAGCAGAAACCAATACCAGATTTGCTGCAATGGCCGGACTTTTTAAAGGAACACAAAAACTGTTCATCAATGCCAATACACAAAAAGATATTGTTGCGGCAGTTACTTTTGCAAAAAGTTTTGGCATTACCCCTGTAATTACTGGCGCATCAGAAGCTTACCTTGTTACCGATTTCTTAAAGGAAAACAATATAGGTGTAGTTGTAGATAAACCACACTCTTTACCTAACAACACCGATGATGACGTTAACCAACCTTATAAAAACGTAGCCAATCTAGTTAATTCGGGCGTGTTGGTTGCGATAAGCATAGATGGTTTCTGGCAACAGAGAAACTTACCTTTTATGGCTGGAACGGCATCTGCTTGGGGTTTAGATAAAGAAAAGGCATTACAAACCATTACCTTAAACACCGCTAAGATATTGGGTATGGATAAATCGATAGGTAGTATAGAAGGTGGTAAAGATGCCACGTTGTTTATATCTGCCGGCGATGCTTTGGATATGAAATCAAACAAAGTAGAAAGAGCCTTTATACAAGGTAGGGATATCAATCTCGATAACCTGCACAAACAACTTGACAAGAAATTTAGCGATAAATACGGCATCAAGTAATCTTTACTTAAAAGCCTCCCGGAAATTCCGGGAGGCTTTTTTCTTGCATAAAAAAAGCGATCCTAATCATAGAACCGCTCCCTTAACTAACTTACTATTTATTCAAAAAGCTGTTGGGGAAGGAGTCGAACCTTCAAGAGGTAGTTAGCAAAAGTATATCCAATTGTAGCCGAGATATACCTTTGTTTATCCCATAATCCCCACCACCGAGACAAGGAGGTGTGTCTGCCAATTTCACCACCCAACAGTATCTAATTTTAATCTGCAATGATTATATTGCAATATTAAAAAGCTGTAGGGGAAGGAGTCGAACCTTCAAGGAGTGGTTGATCTGTTTCCAGAATTCCCATATTCTCCGCCACCGAGACAAGGAGGTGTGTCTG
>DDEP01000041.1:27553-27761 GCA_002336465.1 Pedobacter sp. UBA1951 | reverse complement strand
GCTTCGCCAACATCAATAAAACCTACGGCGAGGTAGCTTTTACATTGACTGCACCAGCGAGCAATAGCAATGGAGCGATTAGCTACACCAGCAACGATACTAATGTAGCCACGGTTAATGGTAATACTGTAAGCATTACAGGCAGCGGTACGGCAACCATCACTGCTACACAGGCTGCCACAACTGATTACAATGGAGGAAGCATTGA
>DDEP01000041.1:0-27438 GCA_002336465.1 Pedobacter sp. UBA1951 | reverse complement strand
CTGCCACAGCTGATTACAATGGAGGTAGCATTGATTTAATGCTGATTGTAGGTAAAGCTGGTCAGCTTATCACTTTTGCCCCATTAACAACACAAACCACTACAAGTCCAGATTTTGCATTATCGGCAAGTACAAACAGCAACTTGCCTTTGAGCTATACGAGCAGTAATACCACAGTAGCCGAAGTCTATCAGGATGGATTAATATGGAAAGTACATATAAAAGGAGAGGGAGCAACAGATATTACGGCTAGTCAAGTAGGGAATAGCAACTATATGGCAGCAGTAGATGTGGTACAACAATTACAGGTAATAGGTGCACCACTTCCGGTAATTTTGGTCAGCTATAGTGCTAAACTAGAAGGTAACTATGCCAAACTGGAATGGAAGACCACTAATGAGCAGAATAACAAAGGCTTTGAACTCTACCGGAAAACAGAAAGCACAGAGAACTCAACTTTTGTAAAAATAGGCGAGGTATCGGCCCCTCATATCTCAAATCTCACGTCTCAAGTCTATTCTTTCACAGACAAAACTCCTTTAAACGGCACCAACTACTACAAACTGGTACAAATAGACAACGACGGCAAGGCAACAGAACTGGGCATTAGAACGGTAACTTTTAACTTTCAACCCTCTACTTTCAACTTATACCCAAACCCTACAGCAGATCAGGTTAATATCAGTTTTACTGCAGGGCGTTTTAACCTGTTGCAAGTGGTAGATGTAAACGGAAAAGTACTGCAGCAATGGAGCATCAACGCAATGGAAGACAGCAAGATATTGTTATTGGGGCAATACCCTGCAGGTATTTATATAATCCATCTTAACGGAAAGGGAATAAGTGAAACCCGAAAGGTGGTAAAGAGATGATTATTTGTATCGCAATATTAAGAATACATTTGTTAACTGTTTAATGCTATAAAAGCCTGATGATGTAATACAAATAAATCAAGACATACGTTATAAATCTAAATGATTAGTTACAAAGACTAAAACTTTTCCACATTGCCTTATATAATGTAGCTTATTTTATTAAATTCGCAAGATTATATCAGTAGCTAATTAATTCCGTTTTTAACGGACAAAAAGAATTATGGCAGAAGATTTAGAATATCAAGACAGCGACAAGATTATTCCTATTAATATAGATGAGCAGATGAAATCTGCCTACATCGATTATTCAATGTCCGTTATCGTAAGCAGGGCATTGCCAGATGTAAGAGACGGATTAAAACCGGTTCATCGCAGGGTACTTTATGGTATGTTGGATTTGGGTTTAGGTAGTGGTAAACCCTATAAAAAATCAGCTCGTATTGTGGGTGAGGTATTAGGTAAGTACCACCCGCACGGTGATTCATCAGTGTACATGACCATGGTACGTATGGCGCAACCATGGAGTTTACGTTACATGATGGTTGATGGGCAAGGTAACTATGGTTCAATAGATGGAGATTCTCCAGCGGCAATGCGTTATACGGAGGCACGTTTCCAGAAAATTGCCGAAGAAATGTTGGCCGACATCAATAAAGATACAGTTGATTTTCAACTTAACTTTGATGATTCGTTACAAGAACCCACTGTTTTACCATCTAAAATTCCAAACCTATTGGTTAATGGAGCATCAGGTATTGCCGTAGGTATGGCTACCAATATGGCTCCCCATAATTTAACCGAAGTGGTAAATGCTACTATTGCTTATATAGATAACAGAGAGCTTACCATTGCAGAGTTAATGAAATATGTTAAAGCCCCTGATTTTCCTACAGGTGCTATTATCTATGGTTACTCAGGCGTTCAAGAAGCTTTTGAAACAGGTAGAGGTCGTGTTGTAATGCGCGCCAAAGCCGAGATAGAAATCATAAAAGACAGAGAAAGCATTGTGGTTACCGAAATACCTTACTTGGTAAACAAAGCTCAGATGATTGAGCGTACGGCCGAGTTGGTAGGTGAGAAGAAGATAGAAGGTATCTCTAACATTAAAGATGAGTCTAACAAAGATGGTATCCGTATCGTTTATGAAATAAAGAGAGATGCCAATGCCAATATCGTATTAAATAATCTATTTAAATATACAGCTTTACAAAGCTCATTTAGTGTAAATAACATTGCGCTGGTAAACGGTCGTCCGCAATTATTAAACCTTAAAGACCTTATTCACCATTTTGTTGATCACAGACATGATGTGGTAATCAGAAGAACAAAATTTGAATTAGGAGAGGCCGAAAAACGTGCGCATATATTAGAAGGTTTATTAATAGCCTTGGATCATATTGAAGAGGTGATCAAGCTGATCAGGTCTTCAAATACACCTGAAGATGCCCGCACAGGTTTAATGGAGAAATTTGGTTTAAGCGATATACAAGCCCGTGCAATTCTTGATATGACCTTAAGAAGGTTAACAGGACTTGAAAGAGATAAAATCAAAGACGAGTATGCCGAGCTGATGAAAACCATCGAATACCTGAAATCAATATTAGCTGATGAAGGTTTAAGAATGAAAATTATTAAAGATGAGCTGACCGAAATTGTTGATAAATACGGCGACGAGCGCAGAACATCTATTGTTCATTCTGCAGAAGACATGAGCATGGAAGACTTCATCGAAGACGAGGAAGTTGTGATCACTATATCTCATGAAGGTTACATCAAACGTACTCCAGCTTCAGAATATAGAATACAGGGACGAGGAGGAAAAGGTTCTAAAGGAAGTGATTCTAGAAATGAAGACTTTATCGAACATTTACTGATAGCCACTAACCACAACTATATGCTATGTTTTACAGATGCAGGGCGTTGTTTCTGGTTACGCGTATATGAAATACCTGAAGGTAGTCGCCAAAGTAAAGGAAGAGCACTTCAAAATATCATCAGTATCCCTAAAGAAGAAAAAGTTAAAGCCTTTATCAAAGTTAAAAACCTAAAAGATCAGGAATACTTAGAAAATAACTTTATCATCATGTGTACCAAAAAAGGTACCATCAAGAAAACTTCTTTAGAAGCTTATTCAAGACCAAGGGTAAATGGTATCAATGCCATCAACATCAATGATGGTGATCAACTTTTAGAAGCTAGTCTTACTACCGGAAGCAGTGAAATATTAATGGCATTACGCTCAGGAAGAGCTATTCGCTTTAATGAAAGCACTGTAAGACCTATGGGCAGAACGGCAACAGGCGTAAGAGGTATAACCTTGAGCCATGATAAAGATGAAGTAGTTGGCATGATTGCTGTAGATAGTCAAGAAGCAACAGTATTGGTAGTTTCAGAAAAAGGTTATGGCAAACGTACCGATATAGAAGATTATCGCGTTACCAATAGAGGAGGTAAAGGTGTAAAAACCATTAACATAACCGATAAAACAGGTGAATTGGTAGCTATTAAGAACGTTAGCGATGCAGATGACCTGATGATCATTAACAAATCTGGTATCATTATAAGAATTGCTGTTGCTGAATTAAGAGTAATGGGCAGGGCAACGCAAGGTGTGAGATTGATTACCTTAAAAGGCAATGATGAGATTGCATCTGTAGCCAGAATTGATCATGAGGATGAGGAAGAAGAGGAAATTGTAAATAATGAAAATTCGGGAGATGAAACAACATCGCCTGAAGCAACAGATAATGATAACTAAAACTAAAATCATAAAATGAAAAAAATCCTTTTAAGCGCCCTTTTTTTGGGAGCAGTAGTAAGCGCCCATGCTCAGAAAGCTGAAGTAGCAGAGGCACGTAAGGTATGGGAGATATTCAATAACATTGGCATTAAAACCATGCCTTTGGATAAGAATTTAGCAAATTTGGAAAAAGGCTTGAAACACACAGATAATGCAATAGCCAACGAAAAAACCAAGTCTTTGCCAGAATCATGGAGCTTAAGAGCTTCTTTGTCATCAGCAATCAGCGTTATGGATACGCTTGATTTGAACAACTCTGTAGCAAAACAAAAAATTGCAGAAGAAGCAATTGCTAAAGCCAAAGAGTTAGACAAAAAAGGAGAAGAAAAAGTAGCCCTTGAAAATGCGCAGATCAATATTGAGAATGCCATCAATACTAGAGCGATTAAATTATACAATAATAAAGATTTTAAAGGAGCTCTAGTTGAATTCAATGAAATGATTGCTAGAAAACCGGACGATGCTGGCCTTTATATCAATGCAGGTGTTACTGCAAAACAGATTGGCGATTTTCCTCAGGCTATTAAGCACTTCAGAAAAGTGATTGGTTTTAATGTTCCTGAATCAAAAGACTTTTACCGTGAAATCATCAACATGTCTTTAGATAAGCTTAAAGATACAACTGGTGGTTTAGAACTGGTAAGAGAAGCACAAGCTAAATTCCCTGAAGAGCCAGATTTTATAGGTATAGAAACCGATATCTATATCACAAAAGGCGATATTGCAAAATCTCAGGAATTATTGGGTAAATTAATTGAGAAAGACCCTAAAAGAGCTATTTATCAATATTTAATGGGCGATACTTATTACAAACAAGCATTAAATATACAAGAGCAACGTGTTAAATTAGATGCTAAAAAAGTAAAAGAATACAATGCACTAAGCGCTAAAATGGTAGCTCTGGTAGACCAGTCTATTCCTTATTATAAAAAGGCATTAGAATTAGACCCTAAATCTGAACCAACCTTGCAAACCCTTAAACAGATTTATGCGTTTAAGAACGATACAAAAAATTACGAAGAGACAGATAGACTGTTAAAAGCATTAAAAAATTAATTGCTATTTAACAATAAGTCAAAAGGACGATAAACTTGAGTTTATCGTCCTTTTTTATTTTCTTTGTAAAGATGCGTAAGATATATCTTCTTTTCATATTATCAGTTTTGTATTGTAATGCTGCGAAAGCGCAAGGCTCACAGGTAAAAATAGCTAATAATAGCGTTGGTAAATTACAGACCAGTATCAGTAATAAAGAAGACCAGAAAAAACAGTTTACGATTATAGGAGAGGGGCTTAAGGCCATTGAAAGTGCTCAAAAGGATAAGAAAACCAAAAACTGGCCAGAAACCTGGGCTATAAAAGCATACCTTACATCTTATGTGGCACTGGTAGATGAAAATGAACAAAGTGCCGAAAAAAACTTTTCTTTGGCAGTAGAGGCCGTAGCAAAAGCCAAAGAATTAGATAAATTCCAATCTAATCACGAGCTGATAGGTGCTACCGAAAAAAATATCATTGCTAAAAAGCAGAGTCTGGGTACAGAAGCTTTCAAAAACAATGATTTTTTAAATGCCTATGCCTTGTTAAAAGATGTGAGCGATCGTTACCCTAAAGATACCTTATTGGCTGTAAATACTGCAATTTGTGCACAAAACATACAGCAATATAATGATGCTTTGGCTTTTTTGCTAAGAGCTAAAGAAGCTGGTATTAAAAACCCGAATGTTTTCCAGAATATAGCCGCAATCTATACTTCAAAATTTGATAATGAATTGGCAATTAAAACTCTAGAAGAAGGTTTACAACTCAATCCTTATCATGTATCATTGAATAACGACTATATTAACTTGTTGCTAGACAATGAGAAATACGATAAAGCCTTAAAAAGAATTGAAAGTTCATTAAGTCAAGATAATCAGAATAAGTTGTTACTTTTTTTATATGGATATCTGCAACAATACAAACAAAGCAACCTGTCAAACGCAGAAACTTCTTACAAAAAAGCCATTAATTTAGATCAGAATTATTTCGATTCATTGTATCAATTAGCCTTGGTTTTTTTAAGTGAAGCTAATAATAGTCTAAACGATAAAAATATAGCTAAGTATAATTCTTTTACCAATCGTGCAGAATTTACTTTGCTCAGAGCTTATGAAATCAATCAGAATAACAGGAACGTTGTCAAATTATTGATTGATATTTATACACGTAAAAATCGCCTTGACCGAGTGCAGGAGCTCAAACGTAAACTTAACGAGTTTTAGAAATCAATTATTTAAAAATCTAATTTACATTACTGTCCTAAGGGGATAGGAATCTATAAACTTAACATAATGTGAATTATAATACAAAATAACAAAACGATTTTAAACTAAATTTACCGGGATTATTTCCCTTTTGCCAATTTATAGGTAAACGCAGTCTTTTTATTTGTTAAGTCCCACTTTGCGATTTCATCAAGCACTTTGTCCGTATGCTTTTTACCTATGTCCCGTAATGCGTTACCAACCGATTTTCTTAAGTATTCACTTTCGTCTGATTTGTGTTCACTAATGAGTTGTATTGCTATTACCGGATTGTCTTTAAAGTAAGGACGACTTGTCCAGATGCGTAATCCTTCAATAACCGCTCTTTTTACATTAGGATTCTTGTCTGTCAGCCACTTTTTAATTGTCGGCAATGTTTCTTCATAGCCGATTGTCTTGCAATAGTGATCAAATGCTTTTGCTAACATTTCCTGCACCCGCCAGTTTTTGTCTTTTGCAACTTTTGTTTCAAGAAGCTTGAGCGCATTGGGATTGTCGGTTGAAAGTTGTCCTAAAAGATAAGTGGCCAACATTCTAACTTGATAAGCCTCGTCATTTAAAAAAATTGTCGCAAGGTCAAAATGTTTTTGTGCTGTGTCTGCCAAAATGATGTCGCCCGCTTCAACAATATGTTTGAAACCGTGTTCGATTTTCTTTATATTGTCAATGAGCTCTCTCATATTTTTTATCTCGATTTTTAATCCCTTCGCTTTCTCTATTGCTTTTAATTAAATTATTAAAAATAATATTTAATCCATTAAGAACGATATTTTTATACTTGATTTACTTATGATGTTGCAAATTCAATTTTATACACCCACAAATGAGATATTGAAACAATATATTGAGGGCTATTAATGTATTTTTATGATAACAATACGTTTGCCATTAAATGGGCATACCGGGATATGGATTGTGATGCATTTGCTATATTTTCTGTAGATGAAACAGGAAAAGCACAATCTATAAAAATGAAGGGAATTTCACCGGGTATTGATTTCAGCTTTGATTTCCAAGATTTAAACTTGAAAAGAGTTAACTAAAAGACGATTATTTAAGCAGACCGTTTGGATAAAATGAGTCTGCTTTATATCTTTTAATTTGATGTTTGATTATAAATTACTAAATTTGTTAGTAATTTATGAAAAGATCAGGCAGTGCAGATTTACCTTTACATTATGGCCATGTTCCGCTTTGGTTAGCAGAACGCATGGCTAAATTAGGAAAAGCTATTGTAGAAGAAATCCTCGCTGATCAAGGTAAAAACACTTTATTATCTAAGTTGAGCGATCCTTTTTGGTTTCAAAGCTTAGGAGCAGTAATGGGCATGGATTGGCATTCTTCGGGCATTACCACTTCGGTAATGGGTGCTTTAAAAAAGAGTATCAATCCGTTTACTAAAGAATTTGGTATTTTTATTTGCGGTGGCAAGGGTAAACAATCAAGAAATACACCCAATGAAGTGCTGCGATTTGCTGAGCTTAATGGTTTAGCGGCTCAAGATTTGGTTAGAAGCAGTAAACTGAGCGCAAAAGTTGATAACACGGCTATACAAGATGGATTTCAGTTGTATCAACATCATTTTATTATAAGTAATGAAGGTCAGTGGACGGTTATACAGCAAGGTATGAGCAATAGTAGTTCTACCGCTCGTCGTTACCACTGGCACTCCCCTTCTGTAAAATCATTTACTGAAGAACCCCACACAAGCATTTATGGAGAAAATCAGGGTAGTATCCTTAATCTTACCGATAAGATGGCTCAGCCATTAAAAGCAGCCATGATGGAGGTTGCTTCAGAGAATCCTGATAAAATGCTGTCTGAAATTTCTAAGATAAAGCATTTGGTTATGCCTAGGCACCATGATGTAAAAGCAAAAGATGTAGATATGAAACGTTTAGGCGCAGTTTTATGGTTAGCGCAGGAAAATAATGTGAACAATTTTGAAGAATTATTGTTACTCGAGGGCTTAGGACCAAGAACGCTCCAGTCTTTAGCTTTGGTAAGCGAAGTGATTTATGGGCAACCCTCGCAATTTAAAGATCCTGCTCGTTTTTCTTTCGCTCATGGCGGAAAAGATGGTCACCCCTTCCCTGTTCCAACTAAAGTGTATGATGAAACGATTGACACTTTACAACAAGCTATACAAAAATCTAAGTTGGGACAGAATGATAAAATACAGGCCATAAAATCGCTCTCTAAAGTAACAGCTAGATTGGCAGAAGATTTTGTACCTAATGGAAACTTTAACGAATTGATTGAACATGAGCGAACTAATTCATGGAAATATGGTGGCAGAACGGTATTTGGAAAGGCTAAACCTCCTCAAAACACCCAATTAGATTTATTTCAATGATCAGCTATGATAACCTTACATTAACACAAGCAACAGCTATACAAGATGAGCTGAGGGCGAAATTGCGTTTTGATCTTGCAGGAGATGTGGATTTTAATACCATTGGTGGTGCAGATATTTCTTTTAACAAAGGCAGCAATCAGTTTTTTGCAGCTATTGTTATATTGAGCCTTCCAAATATGACTTTACAGAGCTACGCATTGGCTCATGGAAGTAGTGATTTCCCTTATATCCCGGGCTTTTTAGGTTTTAGAGAAGTACCCAGTCTACTAAAAGCATGGGATATGATTCCCAATAAGCCAGATGTATTGGTTTTAGACGGGCAAGGTATTTTGCATCCACGAAAAATGGGAATTGCTTCTCATTTTGGTGTACTTACTCAGCACTTAACGCTTGGCTGTGCTAAAAATTCACTTTTTGGAAAATATGAAGAACCCCGCCTTGAGAAGTATTCAGAAAGCCCCATATATGCACATCATGAAGTTTTAGGCTATGCGCTCCGTACCAAAGACCGTACCCAGCCGGTATATATTTCGCCGGGTTACGGATTAAATACATCGCAGGCGCTAACCATTATCCGTAAATGTATAGGTAAATACCGTATTCCAGAACCTACAAGGGTAGCTCATGAAATTGTAAACCAATTCAGGACAGGTCACTTACAAGAAGGTTATCATAAAATAACTCAAAATCCCGAACTGTTTTAACCCTTCTCTTTTTGAAGAAATAAACTATTTTTACGCTATGTCAACTAAAAAATCGTCTGCAATCATTTTCATATTTATTACGCTACTGATTGATTTTACGGGTTTTGGTATCATTATACCGGTAATGCCTAAATTAATCGAAGAGTTAACCGGAAAAGGGTTGAGTGTAGCTGCAGAGTACGGAGGTTATTTATTGGTGGCTTATTCGCTTGCACAGTTCTTATTTTCTCCAATTATAGGCGGTCTAAGTGATCGTTTTGGGCGGAGACCTATTTTATTGCTTTCGTTGTTTGGGTTGGGCATAGACTATATTTTCCTTTCTTTTGCACCTAATATTTTATGGTTGTTTGTTGGAAGGGTTATAGCCGGTATTACTGGTGCTAGCTTTACTACGGCCATGGCTTATATTGCAGATGTTTCTACACCCGAAAAAAAAGCGCAGAACTTTGGGATGGTAGGCGTTGCTTTTGGTGTAGGTTTTATCATAGGCCCTGTTATTGGCGGCTGGTTCAGTAATTTGGGGCTGAGAGCTCCTTTTATGGTTTCGGCTGTTCTGGCCCTTTTAAATTGGCTATATGGTTATTTTATCTTACCAGAATCATTGGCACCTGAAAAAAGACGTACCTTTTCATGGAGAAGGTCTAATCCGCTAGGTTCATTATTAAATGTTTCAAAATATCCTGCAATCATTGGCTTAGTGGGTGCTTTATTGTTGTTATATATCTCAAGTCACTCTGTACAATCTAATTGGGGTTATTATGTAATTGAAAAATTTAACTGGGATTCTGAAATGATCGGCTATTCTTTAGGTGTAGTTGGCGTGGCTATTGCACTGGTACAAGGTGGACTGATCAGGGTATTGATTCCTAAAATTGGGAACAAGATGGCAATCATATACAGCTTAATATTGTATGTTATTGGCTTTGTTTGCTTTGCTTTTGCACCAAATGGCTTAATGATGATGCTGTTTATTTTTCCCTATTGTTTGGCGGGTATTGGAGGTCCGGCTATGCAAACCATCATATCTAATCAAGTTGCAGATAATGCGCAAGGCGAAGTACAAGGAATAATTACAGCTATGCAAAGTCTGGCCGCAATTATTGGTCCATGGTTAATGAGCCATATATTTGCGTATTTTATTGCAGATCATACGGCGTATTATTTTCCGGGTGCACCATTTATACTCAGTGCATTTTTAACACTTATTGCTTTGTTTATTGCCATTTTTACGCTCAGGAAACATCATTAGAGCAACTCGTTAGCTAAATTGGCCAACTCGCTCCTTTCCCCTTTCTGTAAAGTTATATGTGCATAAAGGGGATGATTCTTGGCATTTTCAATCAAATAAGACAAACCGTTACTTTCTGAATCAAGATAAGGTGTATCTATTTGGTAGATATCTCCTGTAAAAACAATTTTAGTATGTTCTCCTGCCCTGCTAATAATGGTTTTGATTTCATGTGGAGTTAAATTCTGAGCCTCATCTATGATAAAGAAGATTTTGGTTAACGTTCTGCCTCTTATAAATGCTAAGGGAGCAATCTCTATTTTTTCTGTATTGACCAGTTCATCGATTTTACTTTGCATTTTTTCATCTTGATTGAACTGCTCACGTATAAATTTAAGATTATCCCATATAGGGGCCATATAAGGATCTACTTTAGATTTTACATCGCCGGGTAAAAAGCCTATATCTTTATTGCTTAAGGGCACAATGGGTCGGGTAACGTAAATCTGACGGTATTCTCTGCGTAATTCTAAGGCACTGGCAAGTGCTAAAAGTGTTTTTCCTGTACCTGCATTACCCTGTATGGTAACCAATTTAATTTCGGGATTTAATAATGCATCTATGGCAAAACTCTGCTCTGCATTACGGGGAGCTATTTTAAATATTTCTTTGTAAGAAACCCATCTTAAAGTATTATGGGTAGCATTGTAAAATGTATTGAGTTCTCTGCGCTTGTTCTTTAAAATATAGAAATGATTACCTGATTTGTAAGGCAATTTAGCCTGACTGGCATCAATAATTGTATCGGCCTTTAGATAATCAAGGATATGAGTGTCGGTATTTTTAATTTCTGTTTTGCCAGAATAGAGTTCTTCTACATTCTTAATTTTTCCTGTTTCATAATCCTCTGCATGTAAATCAAGAGCTTTGGCTTTTAATCGTAGGCAAATGTCTTTTGATACTAAGATTACTTTACGTTTAGGATGTTCTTCTTTTAAGGCTAGAGCGGTATTTAATATCCTGTTATCGAATTTATCTTGGCTAAACAGCAGTTCTGCATTGTTTTTTTGAGGTGTTTCATTGAGTAGTACCTTAAACTTACCTCCACTCTTTTTATTTAAGGTTACCCATTTATTTAAAAGATGATTTTTTGAGGCTTGATCTATGATTCTGATGAAATTACGAGCTTCAAAATTTCTGGTATCATTACCACTTTTAAAATTATCAAGCTCTTCGAGAACCAAGGCGGGTATGGCTACATCGTGTTCTTGAAAATTATGAGCTGCGTTATGGTCATATAAAATTACAGAGGTATCAAGAACAAATATTTTTTTGTCGGTTTGAGCTTTATTTTCTTTTCTTGCCATATAAGCTAAAATAACCATTTAGCCATTAAAGTTTTTAATTTTTAGAATAAAAAAACGGAGAACCGCCTCTTTCGATTTAGTTCTCCGTTTAAACCCATTTCTAACCGTAGTTAAATATGAGCCATCAAAAGTAAATTACCCGACCTAATTTCTGAAATGCTGTTTTTCAACTTTATTTCATCTTTTAATTGCTGTTAAAGTCTCACCGCCATAGCGTATTTTAACTTATATACCTGCAATGTCTGTTATTAAAACTGTTCAACTAACTTTATTTAGTATTGCTACTCTTTCATTTTACTCTCAGATTAAACTGATTTCGAATTTTAGTTTCCTGGATATTGGATGTTAATCGCAATAAGGATGCATCTGTTATAAAACTTCCGCAAATTAAACTTGTTTTTTAATCCCGAAAAATTTTAGCCTCTGGCTTCATTTTCGTTTTGGATTAATTTTCAGACTGTCAAAGTACTTCCTGTTTGATATATACTAAGTTAGATTACCCGATGTTATTTGTCAAGTAAATTGATTTGTTTTTCCTAACATTTTATAAACCAGTTGATTGTGGTTTATGAACATGTTTTAACAAGCAATTTCTTTTAAATTAGCTCATAAGGTAAGATTATTCTATTTTATGCTAAGTTGTTAACATTCAGTTTTTTAACATGTTCTTCACTTTATTCATCTTCTGTATTAGCCTAAAATGCTTAAAAAATAAAATTATGTTGCAAACTTTAATTTGTTATGGTTGTAGAATGATATAAATATTAGATTTGTGTATGCTCAACAAGCCGATCAGAAATACGCAGGATTTTTTACTAAGCAATTACTTTGTAGAAGGGTTACGCATAACCTTCGGGGTAATTTGCCCGCCATTAATTTTAGCGCATTTTGGTATGTTGCAATATGGTATAACCTTATCGTTGGGAGCCATTTGCGTGAGTATTGTAGATACACCTGGACCAATGCACCACAGGCGCAATGCCATGTTGATCACCATTGCATTATTGTTCATTGTATCCATTATTGTAGGTTTAACCAATAAAAACATCATTTTCACGGGTGTTATCCTCGTTATTTTCAGTTTTATTTTCTCTATGTTCTTGTTGTTTGGCAACAGGGCATCTGCAATAGGTGTTGCTGTATTGCTGGTTATGGTATTGAGCATAGACGATATTAGGCCTTGGAATGAAGTCTTATTATCGGCAGGTTTGGTTTTATGTGGAGGTGTATGGTATGCCATCTTAAGTTATACTATTTACAGGATAAGACCTTATAGGCTGGCGCAACAGGTATTGAGTGATTCAATTTTGCAGGTTGCAGAATTTTTAAGGGCCAAAGCCAAGTTCTATGAAGAAAAGGTTAATTACGATAAGAATTTTAAATCTTTGGTAGAGCTACAGGTAGAAGTTAGCCAAAAACAAGACGAAGTGCGTGAAGTATTGTTCCGTACCCGTGAAATTGTAAAGGAATCTACTCCACAAGGCAGATTTCTATTGGTGGTATTTACAGATATGGTTGATCTTTTTGAGCAGGTAATGTCAACCTATTACAATTATGAACAGCTACATAATCAGTTTGACAAAGCGGGTATTTTGTATAGATATAAATTAATTATCAATAAAATTTCTTATGCTTTAGATGACATTGCCTTTGCACTTAAAACAGGTGGCACTCCTATTATATCTAATACACTGGATCAAGATTTACTCAATTTAAAGAGCGAAATCGAAAAATTAGAGCAGACAGAATCTTCAGAATACAATGCATTGGGCATTATTGCACTAAAGAATATAGAAGTCAATATAGAAAACATCGTTCAGCGGGTTAAGAACATTGTAAGCTATTTCAACAAAAAAGAGCGTAGCAAAATTAAGAATGGAGATATTGACGTAGCAAAATTTGTAAATAAACAACAGATTGACATTAAGATACTGGTTGATAACCTGAATTTTAAATCTGCTGTTTTCCGCCATTCTCTAAGAGTTTCTATCGTAATGTTGGTGGGCTATATCGCCGCTAAAAGTCTTGATTTTTCACATAGCTACTGGATTTTATTAACCATACTCGTAATTTCAAAACCGGGATTTTCTTTAACCAAAGAGAGAAATTACCATCGTATTATAGGAACGGTAATAGGTGCATTTATTGGGATGGGGATTTTACATTTTGTAAATGACAAGAACACTTTGTTTTTTATCCTTATTGTTTTCATGATTGGGGCATACAGTTTTCAGCGTAAAAACTATGTGATCAGTGTATTGTTCATGACCCCTTATATCCTGATCATGTTTGATTTTCTGGGTTTAGGAACAATGGCCGTAGCAAGAGAAAGGATATACGATACATTGATAGGTTCGGGAATTGCCTTTACGGCAAGTTACCTGCTGTTTCCTAATTGGGAAAAAGAGAAACTGAAAGAAGCGATGGTAAATACGCTAAAATCTAATGCAGAGTATTTTAAACAAGTTATCAGGCTTTATTTTGAAGATGAAAACGATATTACGAGTTATAAGTTGGCAAGGAAAGATATTTTTATCAATTCATCCAATTTATCATCGTTGTTTCAGCGTATGTTCTCTGAACCTAAGAGCAAGCAAATCTATATTAAAGAACTGCATCAGTTTACAGTACTAAACCACTTGCTTACCTCTTATGTTGCCAGTTTAGCGCTTTATATAAAAGAACATAATTTTATCAGCGTAAACCGAGATAGTTTAAAACTGATTGCCGAGCATACTACTTTTCTTTTAAATAGCTCAGTAGATAATTTATTTTATGATAAAGAAGGCATTAATAATGTACAGCTGATCCATCGTAAGAATGAAGAAGAAAATGTATTGCATGCTGATATACAAGAAAATAACACTGCTATTATAGAAGAGCATTTTGATTTGATACAGAAAGTGGCTTATGATATTTATAAGATTACCGAAAAAATCAACGTTAAGAATTTTTAGTAAAGAAAAGGTGTTCAATAAATTGGTGTCACTCCGTACTTGATACAGAAATCCTTTAAGTTAAAGATCCTGAAACAAGTTCAGGATGACGAAGAATCCATTATTGAACACCTCTTTTATTTTAGAGCTTAAACAGCTTGTTCTTCTGGTTTAAGTGTATGTTGAGGTCTTCCGTTTTTGAAAGCTTCTCGAGTTTTTAAACCCAATAACTCAAACATAGCTATATCTTCATTAAATGCAGGGTTTGGCGTAGTTAATAATTTATCGCCCGCAAAAATAGAATTTGCTCCTGCCATAAAACAGAAAGCCTGCTCTAGAACACTCATTTCATTTCTTCCGGCAGATAAACGTACTACAGATTTAGGCATTACAATGCGTGCAGTAGCAATCATTCTTACCATATCCCATATAGGCACTCTGGGTTGATTTTCTAAAGGTGTGCCTTTTACGGGTACCAATGCATTTACGGGTACAGATTCAGGATGTTTAGGCATATTGGCTAAAGTTTGCAACATCGAAACCCTGTCTTCTACTGTTTCGCCTAAGCCGATAATTCCACCGCTACATACAGTTAGTTTGGCTTTTCTTACATTTTTGATGGTATTTAAACGATCATCGTAAGTACGTGTAGAGATTATTCTTTTGTAATCGTCCTCAGAAGTATCGAGGTTGTGGTTGTAAGCATAAAGACCGGCATCAGCTAAGCGTTGAGCCTGATTTTCAGTTAGCATACCTAAAGTACAGCATACTTCCATGTCCATGTCGTTAACCGCTTTAACCATTTCAATTACTTTATCAAAGTCGCGGTTATCACGTACTTCACGCCAAGCAGCACCCATACATAAACGCGAGGCACCACCTTCTTTGGCTTTAACTGCCGCTGAAACCACATCAGTTAGTTTCATTAAAGCATGTACATCAACATCGGTATTGTAACGGGCAGCCTGTGGGCAATAAGAACAATCTTCTGTACAGCCTCCTGTTTTGATAGATATGAGTGAACTGATCTGAACTTCGTTATAGTCTTTATTTTCACGATGAATGCTTGCTGCTTCGTAAACCAGATCTAATAAAGGCTTATGGTAAATAGCTGCAATTTCTTCTTTTGTCCAATCGTGTCTTAGCTTTTGCATATATCTTAATAAGGTAATATTTGTATCTGCAAATGTGGTAATAATTATTGAACATGCAATAAACTAAGCATAGACAAATTATCAAGATGGACAGAAAATTTTGAATGTAGATGCTGAAACAAGTTCGGCATACACAAATTATCAATACTGGTAAAAATGAAGTAGAAAGTTAAAGTGGAAAGTTAAAAATCCAGCATATAACTACTAATATTTAACATCTCATATCTAACTACTAATGTCTCAAGTTTACACCCAGTTGATATCTTTTTTCAATAGGTTTAACGTGGCTTCTTCTTCGCTACCTTCAAGTACTTTTGGGTTATAATTCCATTTTGCAGTTGGTGGTAAGCTCATCAAAATACTTTCTATTCGTCCATTGGTCTCTAGGCCAAATTTAGTGCCCGAATCATATACAAGATTAAATTCTGCATATCTGCTTCTACGCAAGTACTGCCATTCTTTATGGTGTGCTGTATATTCCTTATCTCTGTTCCTATCTATTAATTCGGTATAAATAGGTAAAAAGGAATTGCCTACTTCTATTGAAAAGTCTAGGATTTGGTTAAAATCAAGTCCGGTATTCTCAGGTCTCAAGCGGTCGTAAAAAATTCCACCCACTCCTCTGGTTTCGTTGCGATGCTTAATGAAAAAATAATTATCTGCCTGAGTTTTAAATTTTGGATAAAAATTAGGGTCAAACTTATTGCAAGCTTGTTTTAATCTGTGATGAAAAAAACGGGCATCTGTAGGGATTACGTAATGTGGGGTTAAATCTATACCGCCACCAAACCAGCGCGTTTGCTCATCCATTTCAAAATACCTGATGTTCATATGAACAATAGGTACAAATGGGTTTTCGGGATGAATAACGATAGAAACACCTGTAGCAAAGAATTCATCATTCTCTACTTTAAATGCTTTCTTTACACTTTCTGGTAACTTACCAAATACAGCAGAGAAATTTACGCCTCCTTTTTCTATCACTGCACCATGCTGTATTATCCGGGTTCTTCCTCCGCCTCCTCCTTCTCTTTCCCAAAGTTCTTCTTCAAATTTAGATTTACCATCGGCAATTTCTAATCCTTCACAAATGCTATCCTGAATTTGTTTGTATGCGGCAGCTACTTTATCCTTAAACATGACTATAAATTATACTATCAAAGTTACGCTAAATAAAAGCGGATCGGTTCTAATAAGTATAGATAGTACATTAACTTGACATAAAGCTTATTCTTCAATATAGTCGAGATCTTTAAGAAAAGTTTCTTGTAGTTGGCTTACCGCAAATAAGGCTACTACCACACAAATAAAGCCTACAATTAACGCACTGTTTAGAATGCCAACTTGGTCTTTAAAGAACTGGAATGAGAGTGTAATGGCTATTAAAGAGCCTCTTATAAAATTAGGTACGGTAGTGGTAACCGTTGCACGTAGATTGGTACCGAACTGCTCTGAAGCTATGGTTACAAAGGTTGCCCAGTAGCCCGATGCAAAACCTAGCAATAAACTCAATCCTATAAACTTTTCGGGAGTTAAACCGTAAGAATTTAGATAGATAACGATTGAAATAGCGGTTAGTGTTAAAAAGATATACATTACTTTTTTGCGCGATTTTAAAATCTGTGCAATAAAGGCCGCTACAATATCGCCTACTGAAATGCCAATGTAGCAATACATGATTCCTTTACCTGCATTTAAAACCCCGTTTGCGTTCATCGCTTTTCCAATCTCAGGCGAAAAAGTAATCAATACACCTACCACAAACCATAGAGGCAGGCCAATTAAGATACAGTAAAGGTATTTTTTAAAGCGAGCACCATTGTTAAACAGCATCCAGATATTACCGCGTTGCACATTATTTTCTTTTGCTTCTTTAAACAAACCCGATTCTACCAAGCCAACTCGCATCAATAATAAAGCTAAACCCATACCACCACCAATAAAATAGCTGGTTTGCCAAGTATATTTATCAGCGATCAATGCCGCTACTACCGCACCCATTAAACCCACTGCCGCTACTACCATAGTGCCGTAACCTCTATATTTCTTACTCATGGTTTCGGTTACCAAAGTAATGCCCGCACCTAGTTCTCCCGCTAGCCCTACCCCTGCTATAAATCTAATGATGATATAGCTGTTTACATCCGTAACAAAGCCATTGGCTATGTTAGCTAATGAATAAGTAATAATGGAACCGAATAATACGCTTAAACGACCTTTTTTATCGCCTAATATGCCCCATAAAATTCCGCCTAACAACATGCCAAACATTTGACTGTTAATGATACTTGCACCCACTCTAAGCATATCTGCATCGGGTACGTTTAAATCTTTAAGGCTTTTTACACGTACAACAGAAAATAATATAAGATCATATATATCAACAAAATAGCCTAGTGAAGCTACAATAATAATTAATGCAGTGTTCTTGTTCGATTGCAAGGTTTTCATTTAGTTGGTTTGGTTGGTTTAAGTTTATTTGAAAACAAAAAAGCCATATTGCATGCATATGGCTTTTATAAAGTTAGAAAAATGTTGATTTTATTATTTACATTTTTTTAAAAATCCTGAGCAGTATAAGATCTGATATCCTCTCTAAGATTATAATGAGAAGCCATCACCTCGCCGTAAGCACCTGTGCTTCTAATGGCAAATACATCATTTCTATGTGTTTCTGGTAGTGAAACTTCTTTACCAAAACAATCGGTGCTTTCACATATCGGTCCCACCACATCATATTTAATTGAAATAGGTTCTTGTTTTTGGGTCAGGTTTTCAATTTGGTGGTAAGCTTGGTATAAAGCCGGGCGCATAAGCTCGGTCATACCTGCATCTAAAACCACAAAATTTTTCTTTTTCCCATTTTTAACGTACAAAACACGGCTGATCAATGAAGCGCATTGACCAACTAATGCTCTGCCCAGCTCAAAATGAACTTCCTGATAAGGTTTAACCTCTAGAAAATCATTGAAAATTTTAAAATAAGCTTCAAAATCAGGAATTTGTTGATCCGGATTATGGTAATCTATACCTAAACCTCCGCCCACATTCAGTACTTTTACTTTGAAACCTTTGTCTTCAAACCAGTTTCCAAATTCATTTACACGTACACAAAGGTTTTTGTACACATCTAAATTCGTAATCTGTGAACCAATATGAAAGTGAATGCCTATAAACTCAAGGTTAGCCGATTTTCTTAATATATCTGCACAAGCAGGCATATCCCATGAGTTAATACCGAACTTGTTTTCATCTAAACCTGTAGTGATATTGGCATGAGTATGCGCATCAACATTAGGGTTTATGCGAATAGCTACTTTTGCTGTTTTTTGTTTTTGAGCAGCCAGTTCATTGATTACTTCTAATTCTTGCAATGACTCTACATTAAAGCAAAAAATATTGTGGTCTAAAGCATAATTAATTTCTTTGTCTGCTTTACCAACTCCTGCAAAAACAATTTTATGGTTTTCAAAACCAGCTTCAACAGCCTTTTTTACTTCTCCACCACTTACACAATCAGCACCTAATCCTGCCTGTTTAATTTCATTGATTACCTTATCGTTAAAGTTAGCTTTCATGGCATAATGCACATGAAAATTATACTTGCTGGCAGCACCTGTACAGGTTTTGATCGTGTTTTGCAACAATGCCAGATCGTAATAATAAAAAGGTGTTTCTAAATTCGAAAAATGTGCAATATCTTTATCGGAAAACATAATCTTGAAAATTTTACTCATCCTTTTCCTCATCTTCATGGCTGTTGTTTATTTGGGCAACTATGTAGATTTAACCCGTGGCAACATTAGCAGAAAAGAGTTCGAAAGAAGAATTCGTTTGTCTATTTTACTTTTTTTTATTGTGTTGTTTATCTATTTTTTCCTGCGGAAGAGATAAAGTTAAAAAATACGGTTGTGTAAACTCCTCAATACTTCCACTTTATCTTCAGTTCTTACCAATAACGATATATTGTAATTACTACCGCCGTAAGAAATCATCCGTACCGGAATATGTTTAATTGAATCTAAAACTTTGGCAGCATAACCATGAGTTTCGGCTCCAAAATCGCCTACAACACAAACTATGGTAAGATCCTTGTCTATTTCTACAGAACCAAATGCTTTGAGTTCGTTGGTAATTTCATCTAAATGATCGGTAACATCTACAGTTAGAGATACAGCAACCTCAGAGGTTGTGATCATATCAATAGGTGTTTTATAGCGTTCAAATATCTCAAATACTTTTCTTAAGAAACCGTAGGCAAGTAACATTCGGCTCGAGTGGATCTTAATAGCAATGATACCATCTTTAGCTGCAATAGATTTGATTTTACCACTTTCACTCTCATTGCTGATCAGGGTACCAAAAGCTTCTGGTTCCATGGTATTTAGCAAACGTACAGGTATCTTGTATTTTTGAGCAGGAAAAACAGACTGAGGATGCAATATTTTGGCACCGAAATAAGCCAACTCTGCGGCTTCATCAAATGAAAGCTGAGCAATAGGCTTGGTACCTTTAACAATACGAGGGTCGTTATTGTGCATACCGTCTATATCTGTCCAGATTTGTACTTCTTCGGCTAATATAGCTGCTCCCAATAAAGAAGCGGTATAATCACTTCCTCCGCGGCGCAAATTGTCTATTTCACCAAAGCTGTTCCTGCAAATATACCCTTGTGTAATAAACAGATTGTTATTAGGGTGTGCTTCAAGTAAGGGCGTTAAATGCTTTGTAGTATAAGGGATAACAGGTTCATTATCTTCATCTATTTTCATGAAATCTAACGCTGGCAATAATACAGAAGGTACATCGATAGATTTCAGGTACACATGGTATAAAGTAGTTGATAAAAGCTCGCCTTGCGCCAAAACAACTTTTTCTTCAATAGAAGTAAATAGATTGTTGGCTAAATCAAGCAGGAAATTAAAATGATAATCCACTACTTCTTGTCCTTGTTCTCTAAAATCGCCTTCTGGCAGCAGTTCAATTACAAATTCGTTGTACTTCTTATATAAATGGTTAATAAGATCAATACCCTTCTTCTTATCTTCCTTTAGTAACGCAGTAGCGATTTCTACCAGACTGTTGGTTGTTCCTGATACAGCTGATAATACAACAATTTGACGCTCGTTTGTGTTTATGATATCGAGCAGTTTTTTCATGCGCTCGGGGCTACCGACTGAGGTGCCTCCAAATTTTAATATTTTCATTTTTAAAGTAAGGAATGGGTATTTTTATTAATATTGTAATCGGGGCGTGAAATTAAGTAAAAGCCTGCTAAAATCATCAGGATTAGCAAAATAAAGTATGGCATATATACTTGTTCGTTATTTCAAACCGATTAAAATTTGTTGTTAAACTGATTTTGTGTAAAAAGATATCAAAATGCAATTAGACCAATCTACTGAAACAAGGATAAATCAATGGTTAAATGGTAACTATGATTTAGACACCAAAAACCAAATAAGATCATTATTAGAAAAAAATGAAAACACCGAACTCACAGATGCTTTTTATAAAGATTTGGAGTTTGGTACGGGAGGACTACGTGGTATTATGGGCGTAGGATCTAACCGAATGAATAAATATACTATAGGTACAGCAACTCAGGGCTTATCTAATTATTTATTAAAAAAATATCCGGGGCAAAAAATCAGTGTAGCTATTTCTCATGACAGCAGAAACAATTCTGATTATTTTGCGCAAATTACTGCTGATGTATTTTCTGCAAACGGTATAGAGGTACATTTTTTTACAGCCTTAAGACCTACTCCCCTGTTGTCTTTTACTATTAGGGAGCTTGGGTGTAAAAGTGGTGTAATGTTAACCGCATCTCATAACCCAAAAGAATACAATGGTTACAAAGCTTATGGCGAAGACGGTGGACAATTTACTTCTCCAGATGATAAGCTTGTGATGGCAGAGGTTGCTGCGATTAAGTCTATTGATGAAGTAAAGTTTGACAGAAACGAAGCGAACATCAAATTTATAGGCGAAGAAATGGATGAATTGTATATCGATAAGATTACCGAGCTATCTGTTTCGCAGGATGCCATAAAACGCCAAAAAGACTTAAAAATAGTTTATTCTCCTATACACGGAACTGGAATCACTTTGGTTCCTAAGGCTTTGCAAAGTTTTGGTTTTACCAATGTGAGCATTGTAGAAGAGCAAAGTAAACCCGATGGCAATTTCCCAACCGTGGTTTATCCTAACCCTGAAGAAAAGGAAGCAATGACTTTAGCCATGGATAAGGCTAAAGCGATAGATGCCGACTTGGTTTTAGCTACCGATCCTGATGCCGATCGTGTGGGCATAGCAGTTAAAAACAATAAAGGTGAGTTTATTTTATTAAATGGTAACCAAACAGGAAGTTTATTGATCAATTACATTCTTACTGCATGGCAGGAGAAAGGAAAACTGACAGGCAATGAGTATGTGATTTCTACTGTTGTAACCACAGGACTTATTGAAGCTATTTGTAAGAAAAAAGGCGTAGAATATTTTAGTACCTTAACCGGTTTTAAATGGATTGGCAGTTTAATAACCAGCCTTGAAGGCAAAAAGAAATTTATTGCAGGTGGCGAAGAAAGCTATGGTTATCTTATTGGTGATTTGGTACGAGATAAAGATGCAGTAGTTTCTTGTGCTTTTATAGCCGAAATGGCTGCTTTTTATGCCGATAAAGGTAGCAGCTTGTATCAAGCTATGATCAATATGTACGTAGAATATGGCATGTACAAAGAAGACTTGGTTTCTATTACCAGAAAAGGTAAATCAGGTGCAGAAGAAATCAAGGCAATGATGATGAAATTTAGAGATCATACACCACTAAGCCTTGGAGGTTCTAAAGTGATCAAGCTTAAAGATTACGAGTTAGATAAAGAAACAGATTTAGTAAGTGGTCAAGTAAACAACTTAGGATTCCCCAAATCAGATGTTTTGCAATTTATAACAGAAGATGGCTATGTGGTATCTGCGAGACCGAGTGGTACAGAACCGAAAATAAAATTCTATTGCAGCGTTCAAGCTCCTTTAAGCAAAGCAGAGGATTTTGAAAATACAGAAATAGAACTGAATAATACCATTAAAAGTATCATGGCCGATCTTCAGGCTTAGGTATAAGTTCTTAAAGAAATACCAAAAAAGCCCTGAAATTGTTTCAGGGCTTTTTTATTGGATAAGATGCTGAAACGAGTTCAGCATGATGAACCATCATTTTATAATTCGGTAATTAACTTTAAGAACAAGTCTTTTGCCTTAAGTTTTTCTTCTGTAAGCGTAAAATCGAGCTTATGCATTAGGTAATCATGTAAGTCAATGCCGGTAACAGTGGGTAATTCATTGATCAACTGCTCTCTGTAATCTAATCCCATCAATAACGCTTTATCAAACTCTTTTACAAAGCTTTCGGGAATTTTTTTGTTAGCTACCCATGCCGCATACATAAAAGGTAAGCCTGTAAAATCCATCCACTCTTTACCCATATCATAAGCAAAAGGATATATTGCCTTTTTACCAAAAGTTCTGTCGCCGATCAATACCAAA
Source organism: Pedobacter sp. UBA1951 (assembly GCA_002336465.1). Taxonomy (GTDB): domain Bacteria; phylum Bacteroidota; class Bacteroidia; order Sphingobacteriales; family Sphingobacteriaceae; genus Pedobacter. The sequence continues at coordinate 4,164 of DDEP01000041.1, read as the reverse complement.
GCATCAGTATCTGCGTCAACATCTGTGGTAAATTCTACCTCTTTTTTAAAATGAAATTTCAATAGAACTTTTGCAAGATTATTAGAGGTTCTTGATTGCAGATCAAGTTTAACCGTACGTACCTCTTCTATCGGTAAATTTGAAAAAATGAATACAGAATCTACCGCTCCAACAGAACCTATACAATAAGAGCCAATGATATTGGCATTGGGTACAAAGGGAATTGCAGCTACTGGGATTAAACCAATATCTACTTTATCATCAATAAGTTTTGTCGCACAATCTGAAGGGATATCTAAACTTAAATCTATTTGATTGATCAGATCAGAATGCTGTAGGCCATATACAAATGGCTTGCTGTTGGTATAAGAAACTGATGATATTTTTATTTTATTCACGTATTTCACTAATTAAATGTTCGGTATTGTTAAAATCAATTAAGATAAATTGACCACTTTCTGAGAGTTTAAGCCTATAAAGTGTCGTATTCTGATGAGGAAAATCGGCCATTTCTGCTAGAGGTTTATTGAGCAGGTAGCACAATAAAATACGCATTACCCTTCCGTGTATGCACATTAAAACACGTTGCTCTTCAGCATGACTTTTTATTTCTTCTATTGCGGGTTTTAAGCGAAACAGTACATCATTAGGGCTTTCTCCCCCAGCAAATTTTGCATCGTAATTGGCAGATTGCCATTCTTCAGCTATTTTCTTAAAAACCACGATAGATTCTGGAGTACTTGGCTTGCCTTCCCATTCTCCCCACCCTAACTCGTCTAAGCCACTTAATTGCTGCCATGGAATACCCATATCTATAAACTGCTTTACAGTTTGATGAGTTCTTTTTAAAGAGGAAGTATAAATTTTATCGAAAGGGATATCTTTATACCTGTAAAAGAATGCTGTTGCCTGCAACCTTCCTGTTTCATTCAAATCAGAATTTATACCACGTCCTTGTATGATTCCTTGTTTGTTTAAATCGGTTTCACCATGACGAATAATATAAAGTTCTTTCATTTAAGAAGATTGAATTGCGAATTGAATGCTAATGAGTTTTATCGAAAACAGCGATTAGTTTACAACAGGTAGTTTATAATAAGAAGGTTTATTATCTTCTTCAAAAACCACATCTGTATAATCGGTAACCACGTTGTAGAGCGTATCACGTTCAATAGGTTTACGGTTAACATGCTTGATCAGGTCTACCAATTCTTTTGTACTCATAGCAGGAGTTTGCTCTTCGGCACCAGCCATTGAATAAATCTTAGTGGTATCATCAAGGGTACCGTCTATGTCATCTACCCCAAAATTTAAACTTAGTTGTGCCGTTTCTCTACTGATCATAGCCCAATAAGCTTTAATATGATCAAAATTATCTAGGTATATACGGGCGATAGCATAATTTCTAAGGTCTTCTATTACCGAAACCTCAGGTACGTTGCTCATCTGGTTATTCTGATTGCGGAATTTAAGCGGTATAAAAGCCTGAAAACCTCCGGTTTTATCCTGTAATTGACGTAACTGCTCCATATGATCTATACGATGCCAAAATTGTTCTATATGACCATAAAGCATGGTAGCATTAGAACGCATACCTAATTTATGCGCTTGTTCGTGTATATCTAACCATTGCTCAGCCGTACATTTATCAGCCGCTATCTGTTGCCTTATTTCAGGATGGAAAATCTCTGCACCACCGCCAGGCATAGAATCTAGTCCTGCTTCTTTAAGGTGCTTCATCCCATCATAATGCGTTAATTTAGCCTTTTTAAAGATATAGTAGTATTCTACCGGGGTTAAAGCTTTAATATGTAAATCAGGACGATGTGCTTTTGCTCTTTTGAAAAATTCTGAATAAAACTCAAGATTCTGTTTTGGTACTACTCCTCCTGTTATGTGTACTTCTGTTACAGGTTCGTTATCGTATTTCTTTAAGATGTCTATCATACCATCAACATCCATTTCCCATCCTTCTTCACGCTGTTTGATCATACGGCTATATGAACAGAACTTACAATCGTACACACAGATATTGGTAGGTTCTATATGGAAATTCCTGTTAAAATAGGTTCTATCCCCATGCTTTTGCTCTCTGATGTAATTTGCAAGAATGCCAAGATAAGACAGTTCTGCTTTTTCATACAGATAAACACCTTCATCAAACGTAATACGTTCGTTGTTTTTTACTTTTTGCGCTATTGCTTTTAAGTTAGGGTCTAAGCTGCTATTGCTGAGTAAGATATCTAATGTCTGCAATTTTTTAGAATTTTGATTAATGCAAAAGTACGATATTGAACATCATTTTCTTGTAAAAACATAGCTAATTCATCAATATGCACCTGAAATAAAAAAGGGTGCTCTAAAAAAACACCCTCTTCTAATATATTTAAATTATGATCATTATTTCATAGCCTTGTTAAATGTTAAAACGATATAGGCTGTTCTACCGCTGTATTCAATTGGCGATTTCAACACCAACATGTCGCTGGTTGAACTGCTCAATTCTAAACGGTAACCTTCTGTTACATTTTTAGCTTTGTCGCCTTCGTATAATTTTTTAAACTGGAAAGTTCCTTCTGATGAATTCATAGACCAGAAAATATTTTGAGTTTTTGCACTGCAACTTGCGCTGTTAGGTAAACTATAGCTACCATTACCACTATTTGTCAATACCCAAGTACTACCTACAAAGCATTTGTAAGAAGTTTCACCTAAGAAAGATCTTACTGCCACTTCAGGGATACCTTCAAAACTAACATTATTTAATACCCAGTTTCCATTTACATCACCTCTACGTGCGGCTGTTGTACCCGATGCCGTTGTTTTTGGAGAGCAACTTTGCATTACTACCAATGCTGTACAGAATAATGCGATTACTAAAAATAACTTTCTCATATCATTTCAATTTTGTTGTTTAATCTACGGTTAGATACCGTAATTATTTCAATAGTTAATTTATTTGCAAATGTATTAACATAAATCTTGCCATTTTGTGATATTTACAATTCAAAAAACGAGATTTGCTTCAAAAGCCTAAAAATAAATAATTTATATTGTTATGAAACCTGAGACCTTAGCCATACATGCTTCAAATGTTGCAAAAAGCACAACAAGTGATGTGATTATGCCCATTAGTTTATCCACAACTTTTTATCGCGGAGAAGATGGTGGTTATCCCGGAGGGCATATGTATAGCAGGGTAAGCAATCCTAACCGAAGTGCGCTAGAAAAAGTACTTTCCAGTCTTGAAAAAGGAAAAGACACGGCTGCTTTTGCCTCGGGAAACGTTGCAGGTATGACCATTTTTCAGGCATTAAAACCCGGAACACATATCCTAGCTCCAGATGATATGTACTGGGGATTTAAAAAGCAATTGACCACAGTATTTGCACAGACTTTATCTTTTGATTTTATAGACCTTACAGATTTAGCACTCTTACAAGCTAAGATAAGAGACAATACAAAACTAATCTGGGTCGAAACACCGTCTAACCCTTTGTTAAAGGTATGCGATATTGAAGGGATTTCTAAAATTGCCAAACAGCATCAAATTAAGCTTGCGGTTGATAACACTTTCGCATCTCCTATTTTGCAAAATCCTATTTTATTAGGTGCAGATATTGTAATGCATTCTACTACCAAATATATAGGAGGCCACAGCGATGTTTTAGGTGGATCGCTTACTACAGCAGAAATAGATGATTTTTGGGGAGATATTAAAAATATACAACAAACAGGTGGTGCAGTTCCCTCTCCTTTTGATTGCTTTTTGCTTTTGAGGAGCATCAAGACCCTAGCTTACCGTATAAAAGGACACTGTGAAAATGCCCGTTTATTGGCGGCATATTTACAGAAACACCCCAAGATAGAGCAAGTATTTTACCCCGGTTTAGAGGATCATCCACAATATCATATCGCAAAGAAACAGATGAAAGATTTTGGTGGTATGCTTTCTATTTTAGTTAAAGGCGGTAGTGATCAGGCTCGTAAAGTTGTAAATACTGTTCATTTATTTGCACAAGCTACCAGTTTGGGCGGTGTTGAAAGTTTAATAGAGCACAGGGCATCAGTTGAAGGACCACATACCAAAACCCCGCAAAATTTAATTCGGATATCTGTAGGTCTAGAGCATATTGATGATCTTATGAATGATTTAGATCAAGC
>DDEP01000116.1 GCA_002336465.1 Pedobacter sp. UBA1951 | reverse complement strand
GGTTTATTAAATTTGGATAAATGAACAAAGAGGAGCTTAAAAATAGAACAAAGCAATTTGCTTTAAGGATTATTAAACTAGTAGAAGAATTACCCAGTACAAAAGTAGGACATACAATAGGTAATCAGATTATCCGCTCTGGTACTTCTGTAGCCGCAAATTACCGTGCTGCATGTAGGGCAAGAAGTTCTGCAGATTTTATTTCTAAAATAACGATAGTTGAAGAAGAATGCGACGAAACCTTATTTTGGCTTGAATTAATTGTAGATTCTAATCTAATGAAAATAGAAAGGCTAAAAGAATTATTGAAAGAAGCAGACGAATTGACCGCTATTTTTACAGCAACGGGGAAGACGGCAAAATCAAATAATCCCAAATCAACAACCCGAAATCCGAAATGAAGATACGGACTCGCTTAACCATCCTATTCACCGTCATTACAGCAATTATCCTGTTGCTGTTTGCTGCTATTATTTATTTATCAGCAAAAGAAAAACGAGAAACAGAGTTTTATAGTCTTTTAAAGAAAGAGGCCATCACCAAAGCTAATCTCTTCTTTAACGCCAATGTAGATAAGAAGATATTACAAGACATTTACCACAACAATCGTAAAATACTTAACGAAGTGGAAGTGGCTATTTATGATACCGATTTTAAATTATTATACCACGATGCAGTAGATATAGACTTTGTAAAAGAAACCAAGCCCATGATCAATAAGATCAACCAAAAAGGAGAAATAGAGTTTTATCAACAGAGATGGCAAGTAGTGGGTTTACGTTATGCCTATAAAGACAAAAATTATGTGATCACTGCTGCTGCTTTTGACCAATACGGTTATAATAAATTGAATGATTTGCTTGCCAAAAGCATCATTGTTTTTGTAACATCTATCCTATTCATACTTATAGCAGGTGTATTCTTGTCTAAAAAAGCATTAGAGCCTGTTAGCGAAATGATAGAAAAGGCTAAGAACATATCGGCTACCAATCTTGATCTAAGGTTAAATGATAAAGGAAATAAAGACGAGCTAGCAGAGTTGGCCAATACCTTTAATCAAATGCTCAATCGTTTAGAACATTCTTTTGATGCCCAAAAACATTTTGTTTCGAATATTTCACACGAGTTACGTACACCGCTTACAGCTATTATTGCAGAACTTGAACTTTCCTCTAATAAAGAACGTACCAACGAAGAATATAGAATGGCTATAGCCAATGCCTTGAGCGATTCAAAAAAAATGGTGCGTTTGTCTAACAGCCTGCTCGATCTGGCAAAAGCAAGTTATGATCCTACTGAAATCAACTTCAAAGAAATCCGTATAGACGAAATTCTGTTAGATGCCCGGCAGCAAGTACAGCAAACAAACCCAGGGTATAAGATTGATATACATTTTGAAGATAATCCCGAAAACGACCATCAGATGTTGGCTAATGGTAACGAATACCTATTAAAAGTAGCTTTTGTTAACTTATTTGAGAATGGGTGCAAATTTTCAAATGACCATAAAAGCACAGTTTCCATTTCGTTCAATCAACCTCTAACTTCCAACTCAACACCCATCACACAACACTCCTCAATAACTCTTAACTTCATCGATAAGGGCATGGGCATTTCAGAAAAAGATATGCAACATATCTTTACCCCTTTCTATCGTGGCGAAAACAAAGAAATTGCTGAAGGAAATGGCATAGGTCTTTCTCTAACGCAGAAAATCATCACGCTGCACCAAGGAACAATTAGCGTACGGTCCAAAGCAAAACAAGGAACAACTTTTAAGGTTCAATTGCCTGTGATACCATTATCATATTAAGCTTATTTGCAATTACCACATAGAACTTCTAATAATAGGATAATTATGGATTAAATAGTATTATTCGTCATGCTGAACAGCTTGGCTAAAAAAAACATAGCCTCAGCGAAAAGAGTTTGCCCCGTAGCTTTCCGCTTCGCTACAGATCAGCATCTACTGTGGATAATAACTCCTCCTTGTCAGGCTGAGCCTGTCGAAGCCTAATTGTTTACATTTCGGGAAGCTCAATGTGACAGGTAGTAAGAGATTCCGAAACGAGTTCGGAATGACGCTAAAAATGGCTTCGTCATGCTAAACTCGTTTTACTAAGCCGCTTTCCGCTTCGCTACAGGTCAGCATCCTACCCAACAAAACTACGCTGCTTTCTTCTTCATTCCCAATCAAGGTAACGCATTCTAATAAAATTCTAATTTTTTTCTGTTGGCTCTCTAACAGCCTTCTCAATAACGGTTTCAGAAATTTGCAGCCGGTTAGAAATTAAATGTAATTGGAAATAAAATGACAACGCTAGAATTTGCTATCAGACTATTTATTGCATTGGCATTTGGCGCTGCTATTGGTATAGAACGGCAATGGCGCCAAAAAAGTGCAGGTCTCAGAACCAATACACTGGTATCAATGGGATCGGCTGCTTTCGTATTACTTTCTATAAAGATTGGAGGAGATGCTACCGGGAGGATAGCTTCATACATTGTTAGTGGTATTGGTTTCTTAGGTGCTGGGGTAATTATGAAAGACGGATTAAATGTGCAAGGGCTCAATACAGCTGCAACCATATGGTGTTCTGCTGCTGTGGGTGCTTTGTGTGGTATTGGCATGGTCCAAGAGGGAGCTATTGTTTCAGGAGCGGTAATGCTTACCCATATTGCTCTCCGACCTGTGGGAACACAATTAAGCCGCATAACATTTATGAAATCGGCTACTATTCAAACAGATTACCTGTTTACCATTAAATGTAAAACAGATGTTGAAAACCATATCAGGGTATTACTCATGCAAATGCTAGGCAATGACGAAAAACTAATGCTCAAATCATTAACAAGCAATGAAGACAATGATATACCTGATGTAAATATAACAGCCGAAATAAAAGCTGCTACACCTCAGGATAGCTTAATAGAGCGCGTAGCAAGTCGATTAACTATCGAAGATAAAGTAACAAGAGTGAGTTGGGAAATTAGTGGAACACAATCAGATTTATAATGCTGCCAATCAATTTCATATCTGCCGTTTGTATTTCCATAGGTATTGCATCAGATAATCTCATGTTATCGGCCATGAGCCAAAATTGTGCGGCTAAGGTAAAGCTAAGAGAAACCCTGCTCCTATTATTTATTCTCTTAAATATACAGATGCAGGCCTTTATGTATGGAAGCAAGCTAGCCAAACTTCTGCCAAACCTTATTGGCATGGAAAAATGGATAGCTGTAGCTATACTACTTGCTACAGTACTTAGAATGCACCAAGATCTTAAAGTAGCGAAGAAAGAAAACAATAACATTCAGTTTGGTCTGAATGGCTTTTTGGGTATTGCGTTAGCTACCTCTATCTATGTGTTTGTATTAGGTTTTTCTTTAAACGCTTTACAAATACATTATGATATGGCTTATCCAATTAGCATGATTGCTTTGGGCATAATGCTAACCATTGGTTGGTATACAAAAAACACAAAAATGCTTTCCTTGATCAAAAAAGCATCACTCATTATAATGATCATAGGTATTATAATCTTCTTTATTCAATAAGTAAAACAGGGTGTTATGAAAAAACTTAAAGATACCATAAAAAATCCTTTTCATTCTATTATCAGCCAAAGTGGAATGAATGTAGGCACGGTATTAAAACTACAAAATGCTTCAAAGCAGGATGAAAATTTTGTGTATGCTATGTTAGAAAGTAGCGAAGAAGGTATAACAAAGATTACAGCAGATGATCGTCTGTTAAAATTCGGTTACAATGAAGTGCAGCACCAAAAAGCCCCACGTTGGTATGTGCAACTATTGCAAGCATTTCTAAACCCCTTTATTTACATTTTGCTTACCATTGCTTTGGTATCGTTTATTATTGATGTTTGGCTACCTTCTGCTCCAGAACGTGATTTCAAAACAGTTATAGTAGTGTCTGTTATGGTAGTGGTAAGTGTATTGTTGCGCTTTATACAAGAATACAGAAGCAACAGAGCTGCAGAAAAGCTAAAGAGCATGGTTAAAACAACCGCAACCGTTTTACGAAAGTTTAGAGGAAAAATAGAATTACCACTCAGCGAATTGGTTCCCGGGGATGTTGTTTACCTTTCGGCAGGTGATATGGTTCCTGCAGACTGCCGCATTTTACGCAGTAAAGATCTGTTTGTAAGCGAAAGTATGCTTACCGGTGAAGCGCTTCCCGTAGAAAAAAACTATTTGGCCATTCGTGATGCAGATAAAAGACAACCCACAGAGTTAAATAACCTAGCTTTTATGGGAACCAACATAGTAAGTGGTTCTGCTTCGGCCATTGTTGTTGCAACTGGTGGCTATACTTATTTTGGCAGTATCAGCAAATCTATCACCAATGAGCGTCCAGAAACAAGTTTTGACAAAGGCATCAATAAAATCAGCTTCTTACTGATCCGTTTCATGTTAATTATGGTTCCGGTTATCTTCTTGGTCAATGGACTGGTAAAAGGGAACTGGCCAGAGGCCTTGCTATTTGCTATTGCGGTTGCAGTGGGCTTAACACCAGAAATGCTCCCAATGATCGTTACGGCAAATCTGGCAAAAGGAGCCGTGAATATGAGCAAACGCAAAGTAATTGTTAAGCGCCTCAATTCCATTCAAAACATTGGTGCCATGGATATTCTGTGTACTGACAAAACGGGAACCTTAACCTTAGATAAGATTGTACTAGAAAAACACCTCAATGTTTTTGGCATGGAGGATGATGAGGTACTGAAATGGGCTTATCTGAACAGCTTTCACCAAACAGGGCTTAAAAATCTATTAGATAAAGCAGTGCTAGAACATATTGAGTTACATGATTATCTAAAGGTAGAAGAGCATTTTGTAAAAGTAGATGAAATCCCTTTCGATTTTCAACGCAGGCGCATGTCGGTAATCTTACGGATGCGCAATGGAAAGCACTTACTGATCTGCAAAGGTGCAGTAGAAGAAATGTTGGAGCTATGCAATAGCGCTTTTGATCCAGGAGATGACCGAAATCTACACATAGAAAATGATAAAGTTGTGCCAATGGATAAAAACATGCGCAATATTGTGCTGCATACATCCAAAAGAATGAATGAAGAAGGATTAAGAGTATTGCTGGTAGCTATTAAAGAATTTGATGGTGCACACCCGCTAACTTATTCTGTTGAAGACGAAAAGAACATGACCCTAACCGGATTTATCGGTTTTTTAGATCCGGCAAAACCATCATCAAAACCTGCTATTGAGGCATTACAGCAATTGGGTGTGGGTATAAAAGTACTTACAGGCGATAATGAAATCGTAACCAGAAAAATCTGTGGTGATATTGGTATTCCAGTTCAGCATATCATTAAGGGCAGTGATCTAGAAAAAATGAGCGACAATGATTTACTACAACAGATTGATGAAGTTTCTGTATTTGCCAAACTAAGTCCTTTACAAAAAGTAAGAGTCGTAAAAGCCCTGCGCAGTAAAGGTCATACCGTTGGTTTTATGGGCGATGGTATTAACGATGCAGCAGCATTGAAAGAAGCCGATGTAGGCATCAGTGTAGATAATGCTGTCGACATTACTAAGGAAAGTGCCGATATTATTTTATTGGAAAAGGACCTCATGGTATTGCGCAAAGGTGTAATCTATGGAAGACGGACTTTCGGCAATATCATCAAGTATATAAAAATGACTGCCAGCAGCAATTTTGGTAATATGTTCAGTATGCTAGGAGCCAGTGCATTTTTACCATTCTTGCCTATGCTACCTATTCATTTGCTGATACAGAACTTACTCTACGATATTTCGCAAATATCCATTCCGTGGGATAAGATGGATGAAGATTTTTTAACCGAACCTAAAAAATGGGATGCAAAGGGCGTTTCAAAATTTATGCTTTTTATAGGCCCAATTAGTTCAATTTTTGACTTTGCAACATTTGCCGTGATGTTTTATGTATTTAAAGCAAATGCACCCGCTCACCAAACCCTCTTTCAAAGCGGTTGGTTTATAGAAGGCTTGTTATCGCAAACTCTTATCATTCATATGATACGTACAAGAAAAATACCTTTTATACAAAGTTGGGCAGCAGCTCCAGTAGTAGCGCTCACTTCTTTGATCATGGTAATAGGTATAGCAATCCCATTTTCACCTTTTGCAGGAGCACTTAAAATGCAGCCACTGCCACTTAGTTATTTCCCTTGGTTAATTGGTATTTTACTATCTTATTGTTTACTTACTCAATTGGTTAAAAATTGGTTCATCAAGAAGTTTAAAACCTGGTTATAATAAAGTAAAGCATTAATATAAACGTCATGCTGAACTTGTTTTACTACGTAACTTTCCATTTCGCTACAGGTCAGGGTGACGTTGAAATACAATGTGTCAGGCTGAGCCCGTCGAAGCCTATTTTACCAAACTGTCTACACTTCGATAACTCGTCCCGAATATAACTTCGGGAAGCTTAATGTGAGAGGTAGTAAGAGATTCCGAAACGAGTTCGGAATGACGTTAAAC
>DDEP01000239.1 GCA_002336465.1 Pedobacter sp. UBA1951 | reverse complement strand
AAAAACGGGGTAGAGGCTTGCAGATTGATGGCCGCTGAAAAGGCAGATTTAATACTGATGGATATAGAAATGCCCATTATGGATGGGATAGAGGCTACCCGGAAAATCAGGGAAACCAACGCTGATTGTAAAATTATGATGCTTACCACTTTTGACGATGACGATAAAATTTTTAACTCCATATTGGTAGGGGCAATAGGCTATTTGCTCAAAAATGAAAGCGCAGAAATGATTTACAACGCCATTGTTACCAGTATCAATGGTGGAGCGGCCATGTCGCCAATAATTGCGCTAAAAACCTTACAGTTTATAAAAGTGGAAGGTCAGCCACAAAAAGTGCATAATACCGAATGTATATTGTCTGCAAGGGAAATAGAAATCCTTATCGGATTGAAAGACGGGTTGGGTTACAAGCAGATAGGCTACAAATTAGACATTAGCGAAGGTACGGTGCGCAAACACATTGAACATATTTACAGAAAATTACAGGTAAACAATAAAGTTAGTGCAGTAAATAGTGCCGTGATGAACAATTGGTTGACCCCCTAACCCCTAAAGGGAAGACTTTTGCAAATCGCTAACTCCCCCTCCTTAATCGAAAACAAAAAACAAGCTATCTTTAAACGGCATACCGCCGCCAATATCCAACATATCTAAATCGGGGTTGATTTTTTTGAACTTGCAGTAAAGCGTTACATATTTTTCCAGTTCGTTCCAGTAGTAAGGTGTATCAGAAATACCGGAGTTGATAAAGAAATGCAACAGTTTTACCCTAAAATTAGGATTGGCGGAAACCTTGTTGTTGTAGAAATCAATCACATCTTCCATTCGCACGCCTAAACGAGAAGTATAGAATTGCGAATCTGGCTGCTCCTCTGCCGTAATACGGATGCCTAAATTACACGGCGTATCCAGTTCAATCTCATTATCACACACGTTAAATTCTTCCTTGTTATCTAAGACTGGGATAATATTCTTAAAACCATCGTGCAACATATCAATAATATATTGCTTGTATTGGTACGTTTTAAATCCATTGCAGATTACCGTGATATCTTACTGAGTTTTAATGGTCTGTTTTTTTAGCATTAATGATACTTATTTTGTGTATTGATGTGTGTAGAATTTGTAGATTATCTGGGTTTATCTATTCAAAAGCTGCTTTTTGTGTCATTGTCTTTACAAGCATGATTTTTTCGTCAGAGAAAAAAATAATATATTAGTCTTTAAATCATATTTCTGCGTCATGAAGTCCCAATTATTTAAAGAAGTTTTAGAAAATTTACAAGATCAAGGGTTTAAAGTAACAGGTTATGAAGAAAATCGTCCGTGGGGTGGTTTTTTTTATATTGATGAAACCCAAGCTCAGAAATTTGCAGATACTTATTTTAAAGGATTAGATATTGATACACTTAAGATCAGTGGTAAGTTGAGTCCTAAGATGTTGGTTGTTGCTCCTTATACACGTTTATCGTGGCAATATCATCACCGTAGAGCCGAGATTTGGCAAGTGGTAAAAGGTAAGGTGGCTATTATCACAAGTCAAACAGATGAATCGGGCCCCCAAGTAACACTAAATGAAGGAGAGCAGGTTAAAATTGACTGCGGTACACGTCATCGCTTAGTGGGTTTAGACGATTGGGCAATTGTAGCAGAGATTTGGCAGCATACTGATGCCAATCATCCTTCAGACGAAGATGATATTGTGAGAGTTCAGGATGATTTTGGCAGACAAAATTAAATTTCCAATGACCAAATATATTAAACCTTCATTTCTTGTTTTTTTCTTCTTAATTGTCATATGTGCAAATGCTCAAAAAGTAGAAAAGATGGGTAATGAATTTGATGGACCTTATCTGATTTATCAAGGAGACAACCTTTTAGTCAAGACAATAAATTACAAATCTGTAGATGAACCTGTTCAGGTAAAATCTTATCCTCAAAAAAATAAAGAAGGGCTGAAAATTGAAGTTCAATTTTCTGATTTTCCTGATAAGAATTTTCAGGTAAAGCTGAGAAAGAATATTACCAATGAACCTTCTGTATGGGAGCAACCAGAAAAAATGTTCGTAATTTCTGACATTGAAGGTGAATTTGATGCCTTTAGAAACCTGTTATTGGCTAACAAAATCATCAACGAAAAATATGAATGGACTTTTGGAAAAGGGCATGTGGTGATTTGTGGAGATTTGTTTGACAGAGGAAAAGAAGTTCCAGCAACATTATGGCTATTGTACAAACTTGAAGATGCTGCTAGAGCCAAAGGAGGATATGTGCATACTATTTTAGGCAACCATGATATCATGAATTTAGCAGGTAATCTTAAGTATTTAGATAAAAAATACCTGAAAAGTGCCGAATTGATGAAGGTTCCTTATCATGATTTGTATGATGAAAATACGGAGCTAGGAAAATGGTTAAGAAGTAAAAATCTTATCGAAAAAATAGGAGATAATTTGTGTCTTCATGGAGGCATATCGCCAGAAGTAAATGATTTAAAGCTAAGTGTAAAGGAATTAAATCAGTTATCTAAACCTTATATAGGTTGGAAAGACCTTAAAAATACAGTTACCGATCAAAAAATACTGGATATATTTAGTAGTACAATAGGTTTATTCTGGTACAGAGGTTATTTTAAAGAACCTGCTTTGGATGAAAGTGTTGTAGATCAGACATTAAAAATGTATCAGGTAAAACGTATCATTGTTGGCCATACCATTTTAAAAAATAACGTTAGCTTTTATTATAATGGTAAAGTACTTGCTGTTGATGTGAACCAACATGACGGTGATCATCAAGCGGTATTATATGAAAATAAGCAGTGGTATAGACTTGATTTAACAGGTAATAAAATGCAACTCAAATAATCATCATAACAAACCAAACTGTGAAGAGAAAGCTTTGGATAATTAAATGGGAGGGGATAGGTTAAAATCTGTTGATTATATTTCAGATGGACGTTACAGTAGCTCAAGGCATTTTGGCAGATGAATTACATTAATAAAAAGGCTTTTAATAATTAAATTAAAAGCCTTTTTAGGTTATATTACAAATTGTTTATGTTTATAAAAA
>DDEP01000040.1:17959-29761 GCA_002336465.1 Pedobacter sp. UBA1951 | reverse complement strand
ATGAGTTTTCCTATAATTACTAACAATTTTAAAAGCTTTTTATTTTAAACTTTAACTGATTTTCAATGTTATACTTTTCAGATTAAAAACTTATCAATACCAAAATGTGTATTCTTGTAATGTTTGTCAAAAGTTGATAAGTGTTATAAAGTTGCTTAAAAATTACTAAAATATTGTGGTCAATTTACCTTTTTACATTAGCTTTAAACAATCAAAAAAAGTTGTTGTAAATATTTATACATGCTATTCACATAGTTTTGAAAATTATTAACACACATTTGTTTTAGCTTACATATTATAATGAAAAAAGTAGATTTTTTGGTTATTGGTTCGGGTATTGCAGGTTTAAGTTTTGCATTAAAGGCTGCTAAGTATGGTAAGGTACTGATAGTTACCAAATCTAATGAGGATGAATCCAATACTAAATATGCTCAAGGTGGAGTAGCAGTAGTTGTGGATAAGTCTGATTCTTTTGAAAAACACATACAAGATACTTTAATTGCAGGTGATGGTTTATGTGATGAAAAAGTTGTTGAAATTGTAGTTACAGAAGGACCTCAACGCATACAAGAGATTATAGATTACGGTACAAATTTCGATAGAGACCCTTCTGGAGTGTTCGATTTGGCGAAAGAAGGTGGGCATTCTGAGCATCGTGTACTGCACTATAAAGATATTACGGGTTATGAAATAGAACGTGTATTACTAAAACAGATACATGAAAATGAAAACATAGAGATATTAACACATTACTTTTGTTTAGAGCTTATTACCCAGCATCACTTGGGTGTTCATGTTGATAAGAGCAGCAAAGATATTAACTGCTATGGCATATATGCCTTTAACACAGAACGTAACGATGTTGAAAAGATATTGGCAAATGTTACTGTAATGGCTTCGGGTGGTTGTGGACATATTTATAGCACTACAACAAATCCCGTAATTGCCACGGGCGATGGCATGGCAATGGTATATAGAGCTAAAGGAAAAATAAGAAACATGGAATTTATTCAGTTTCATCCTACGGCTTTATATAACCCTGGTGAATATCCTTCTTTTTTAATTTCTGAGGCGGTTCGTGGTTTTGGCGGTGTTTTAAAAAGAAGGAACGGCGAGGAATTCATGTATGAATATGATGAAAGAGGGTCTTTGGCACCACGTGATATTGTTGCAAGAGCTATTGATAATGAAATGAAAAAATCGGGAGATGACTTTGTTTATTTAGATATTACTATGCGTAGCAAAGAAGATATCTTAAGGCATTTTCCAAATATTTATGCTAAATGTTTATCTATAGGTATTGATATGACCAAAGATTATATACCGGTTACACCTGCAGCACATTATATGTGTGGAGGCGTAATGGTTGATGAACATGGAAAATCTTCTATTAACAATTTATACGCTTGTGGAGAGGTTTCATCTACTGGTTTACATGGTGCTAATAGGTTGGCATCTAATTCTTTGTTAGAAGCAACTGTTTTTGCACATCGCATTTTTGAATCCGCTGTAGCTGCATTTAAAGAAAATGTTATTCCTAATCATATTCCTGAATGGAACGATAAAGGTGTTATACAAGTAAATGAAGATATTTTAGTTACGCACAATTTACGCGAAACACAAAAAATTATGAGTGATTATGTAGGTATTGTTAGATCAGATTTTAGGTTAGATCGGGCATTACGTCGCTTATATTTATTGTTTGAAGAAACAGAAGAATTCTATAGAAATAACAAGGTTTCTGTAAAATTATGTGAATTGCGAAATGTAATTCAAGTAGCTTATATGGTCATTAAATCTGCTATGCACCGTAAAGAGAGCAGGGGATTACATTATACAACTGATTATCCTAATCATGCCAATAAATTAGAAGACACTATTATTTAATATTTTAAACTTAGAATTTTGATTACAGAAATGCCAATCATATTACCAGTAAAAGGTGTTAGTCCAGTATGGGGAGATAACTGTTTTATAGCACCAAATGCTACTATTGTTGGAGATGTAACCATGGGAAACCAATGTTCTGTATGGTTTAATGCGGTTATAAGAGGCGATGTAAATAGCATTACAATAGGCAATCAAACCAATATACAGGATGGTGCTGTTATACATGCAACCTATTTAAAAGCAGCAACTCATATAGGAAATAGAGTTAATGTAGGTCATAATGCCATTGTTCATGGTTGTGTAGTTAAAGATCATGTTTTAATAGGTATGGGAGCTATTGTTATGGATCATGCCGTAGTGGAAGAATATTGTATTATAGCTGCAGGATCAGTGGTTTTAGAGAATACTATTTGTGAAAGTGGTTATATCTATGGTGGTACTCCTGCCAAAAAAATAAAGCCCATTACTGATGAGCAAAGGGCTTTATTGAATAAATTACCTGATAATTATATCATGTATTCAGGTTGGCTTGACCAATAATTCTTTATTACTTAGGAATAGTTATAATTTCTTCTCTTTTCCAATTAGCTCTTATAGAGAGTTCTTTTGGTTCATACCATATTTTTTCGGGTTGCAGACCAGCCTCTAAACTACCTGTATCCCATTTTCCATTTTTATTGGTATCGTAAACTATTCTGGCAAAATAAATCCCGGTTCTAAAATTTGAAAGGGTAATTACTTTATTTTTGGTAACAGATTCTGCATATACTACATTCTTTTTTTCATCTACAACTTCAACAATGTAATTCTTGCCGGTATCAGGAACTTTTATGGTAAGTGATAGTGTGCTGTAATCAGAAGGATCTGCAAGTGAAAATGTTTTAATGATTTCTTTATTTTTGCTATTAAAAATACCGGTTATTGCATCAGCTTTAATATCTAATATATATTTTTCCTGCTTTTTCCAAGGATAGTCTATAATGTAGCCTAGTAAATCTGCTGTATCTTTTTTTAACATAAAACCATTTCTCGGAATAGAATCTTCCAATAACATAATCTTATTGATATCTATTTTTTCGATAGGTAGGTTAAAAGTTAATTTCAAAGGTGTAGATGGCTTTAATTTTCCTCCTTGCAGGTTATCCGTAGCTGCTATATTTCTTGTATAGGAATCTCTTTTTGATCTGGTTAATCTTACCGTTTCAAGTAATTTTCCTTGATCTTTAATAGCTATTTTAACCGAATCGAATGATAAATCACCTAACCAAATTTTTGCAGAATCATTGTTTTTAGTAAGTTGTAATTTTTTTCCCGCATCTATATTTGAAGGTTCAGTAACCGTTATTTCTGGCTTTCTAAGTTGTTGATTAAATGAAAGGGATATACTTCCATCACTATTAATTTTTCTATCTATCACACGAAAATTCTTTGCTTTTTCTTTGAACAAAAGCATTTTAATAGAGTCTACATCTTTATTTAGAGAAATAGGTTCTTTAACAAAAGCAAGTAAATCACTTTCTTGTTGATAGATTCTGTCTCCGTTGGTTTCTTTTATAGCGTAGATTTTATATTTATCCTTTTTTAAATTGTTGAGTTTAAAATTTCCACTACTATCTGTACTGGTAAAAATAGAAGCTTTCTTTTTTCCAAAAAGGCTATCTCTTTCTAATGGGAAAACTAAAACGGTTGCATCTAATACAGGATCCAGAGTAATAGCATTGCGAACATTTCCAGATATACTTAAAGAATCGAGAGTAGGGCCTGTAGAAAATACGTAAGTAAAATTCTTTAAAACATTTCCTTCATTAATATCTACAATTGCTTTTCCAAAATTTAAAGTGTAGGTTGTATTTTTTTCTAATGAATCAGGTAAGCTTATTTCTAATCGTTTAAGTTTAGCTTTTAGCTGAGCGGGAACTTCTAGTTCAGGAGAAACAGAAAATTCTTTAGATTCATTTTGAAGTTTAATGTACTCATCAAAATCTATTACAATTTTTTTGGCCGAGAAATTTGTTGTGAGATTTTTGGGCTCCATTTTCAAAACCTTTGGAGGAGTAGTGTCTTTAGGTCCGCCTTCGGGTGTTTTCATACTTGCACAACCGAAAATGAACATCGTAAGTACTGTACAGGTTAAAAAATACCCTAAATTTTTAGACTCTTTATTTTTAGCCATTTTTAAGCGATTTAATGGATTCTTATCGTTTTTGGATTAATATCATTAAAACAAAAAGATAATCGTTTATAGGTAAAATTTTTTAATTGCTTATTTTTATATTTATCTAATTGAAAATCAATTATTTAGCCATATGAATCATTAAAACTGAAATATCTGAAGGTGAAACTCCAGAAATTCTCGATGCTTGGCCTAAAGTTCTTGGTTTTATTCTTAAAAGTTTTTCTCTTGCTTCTTTTGATAAAGAGGTAAGCAGATTGTAATCAAAATCTGGATTGATATTTTTATCTTCCATCTTTTGCATTTTAGCTACAATTTCATTTTCCTTTTCAAAGTAGCTATCGTACTTAATTTTTATTTCTGCCTGTTCTATGGTTTCTTTATCAAAATTGTTTAACAGTTCGTTAAAAGGACTATTTACTTTTCTGATATCATTTATACTTACTTGAGGACGGCTCAGCAAATTAAATAGTTTTACNNTGTTTTTTTGTAAAATTAAAAATGTCGTCTGCATTTTTAATTTTTGTCTCTACTATTTCCATGCGTTCATCACTAATTAATCCTAGCTTATGCGCAATAGGAGAGAGGCGTATATCTGCATTATCTTGTCTTAATAACAAACGATGCTCAGCTCTTGAGGTAAACATTCTATAAGGCTCTTCAGTTCCTTTGGTAACAAGATCATCTATTAAAACACCTATATATGATTCAGATCTTTTTAAAATGAGCTCATGTTGTTCATTTATTTTCTGATGTGCGTTAATTCCTGCTATAAATCCTTGACTTGCAGCCTCTTCGTAGCCTGTTGTGCCATTTATTTGCCCTGCAAAGAACAAATTACTAATTAATTTGGTTTCCAGAGTTAAACTTAATTGCGTAGGAGGGAAGAAATCGTATTCTATAGCATATCCTGGTCTAAACATTTTTGCATTTTCAAAACCGGGTATTTGCGTAAGGGCTTTGTATTGTACATCTTCGGGTAAAGAGGTTGAAAAACCATTTACATAAATTTCGCAAGTATTCCATCCTTCAGGCTCTACAAAAATCTGATGTCTTTCACGTTCTGCAAATCGATTAATCTTATCTTCTATAGAAGGGCAATATCTAGGACCTAAACCTTTGATCCTACCCGTAAACATCGGCGATTTTTCAAAGCCTTCTTTTAAGGTTTCATGAACTTTTTCATTGGTATAAGTAATCCAGCAGCAACGTTGTTCTTGTGGTAACTCAACGTTGGTATATGAAAATCTACCTCTTTCTTCATCTCCCCATTGCTCTTCCATTACAGCATAATTTAAAGATCTGCCATCTACACGAGGAGGAGTTCCTGTTTTCATTCTCCCAGATTCGAAACCCAATTCTACTAATTGTTCTGTTAAACCTGTTGCAGATTTTTCTCCCGTTCTTCCTCCGCCCATTCTTTTTTCGCCAATATGGATCACTCCATTTAAGAAAGTACCATTGGTTAATACCACGGCTTTTCCTTTAATCTCTACCCCTAAATTTGTTTTTACGCCTACAACAGTATTGTTTTTTACCAATAAGGAACTTACCATTTCTTGCCAAAAGTCAATATTAGGAGTTCTTTCTAATGCTAATCTCCACTCTTCTGCAAAACGCTTCCTATCATTTTGTGTTCGTGGGCTCCACATAGCAGGACCTTTAGACTTGTTTAGCATCCTAAATTGGATAGTTGTTTTATCGGCAATAATGCCTGAATAACCACCCATTGCNNAGCAGCAGCTTCACATCCTGCATGGCCGCCGCCTACCACAATTACATCATATTCTTTAAACATATATTTTTTGTTTCACGTGAAACACGTGTATTTAACGTCGCTAATTTTCGAATGTTTCACGTGAAACATTCGAAAAAAATATTTTTATTTTTCAGACAATTCTATCCATCGCAACATTTCTGCTTCTAGCGAATGGTTTAACTTTTCTATTTCTGCAGAAACTTCCTGAATTTTTAAATAATCAGAATGGTCTATACTGTTTAATAATTCGGTTTTATCTTTAATATCCTTCTCTATTTTAGCTAAGCTAAGCTCTAAATCGCTTAGCTCTTTCTGTTCTTTATAGCTTAATTTTTTAGTGTTGCTTTCTACTTTATTACTTTCTGCAACCTTAGATTTTTTGGACGAAGCTTCTTTTTGCTCTTCTAGGTTTAAGCGATATTCAGAATAGTTTCCATTGAATATTTTAACATTTCCGTCTCCTTCTAAAATAAAAAGCTGCTCGCTCATTTTATCCAACAAGTATCTATCATGTGATACGAGCATTAAAACCCCAGGGTAATTTTCTAAAAATTCTTCTAAAACATTTAAAGTATCGATGTCAAGATCGTTAGTTGGTTCATCCAAAATCAAGAAATTAGGATTTTGCATCAATACTCTCATTAAGTGTAAACGCTTCTTTTCTCCTCCACTTAGCTTTTCTATAAGGCCATGCTGTTTTTTAGGAGGAAATAAAAATAGAGTAAGTAGGGCAGAAGCAGAGATGGTTTGACCGTCGGCCATTTTTATGTATTCTGCTTCTGATTTAACCACATCTATTACGCGTTCCTTATCATTAAAACTTAAACCTCCTTGTTTATAATAACCAATAACGGTTGTTTCTCCAGTTGTAACTTTTCCAGATTTCGGCGAAATATTCTGGGTAATGATATTTAGTACGGTTGATTTTCCTGTTCCATTCTTTCCTGCTAAACCAATTCTATCTCCTTTTTTAAAGACATAATTAAAATTATCTATCAGTAACTTTTGATCAAAACCATGAGAAATATTTTCTAATTCTAAAATTTTACTGCCTTGGCGAGACATTTTTATATTTAGACTTACCTTTTGGTTGTCTGATCTCTGTTTCGTTTTTTCTTCAAGGTCATAAAAAGCATCTATTCTTGATTTAGATTTTGTAGTACGAGCCTGAGGCATCCTACGCATCCACTCTAATTCTTTTTTCAAAAGATTTTTATTTTTTTGAAATGTGGCTTCATCTGCAGCTTCTCGCTCTGCTTTTGTTTCTAAGAAGTAAGCATAATTCCCATTGTAATTAAATGTCTTACCTCTATCTAATTCAACGATTACATTACATATATTATCTAGGAAATACCTGTCGTGCGTAACCAATAAAATCGTTTTATTGCCTGTAGTCAATAATTTTTCTAGCCACTCAATGGTATCTATATCTAAATGATTGGTTGGCTCATCTAAAACATAGATTTCAGGATCTTCTATGAGCAATTTGGCTAAGGCCAATCTTTTTTTCTGCCCACCCGATAGGGTATCAATTTTTTGCGCTAGGTTATTGATGCCCATTCTGCTTAAAATTGTTTTAATCTGATGCTCATATTCCCATGCATTATACTCCGTTAATTTGTCATATAAATCATTGATTTTATTTTGGTCTATATCTTTTTCCTCAAGTAATTCTTCATATTCTTTTATCAATTGTTGCTGCTTGTTATCAGCAGAAAAAATAAAGTCGCTGATTGTGTATTCTGATGGAAAAGATGGGTCTTGGTCTAAAAAGCCGATTTTTATGGATTTGTTCTTTACTATTTTGCCTTCTAAAGGAGGAAATTGTTCTGCCAAGAGTTTAAGTAAGGTACTTTTACCTGCTCCGTTTATCCCTACAAGGGCTACACGTTGTCCGGCATTAATACCCAATGTGAGGTTTTTAAATAACCACTCGTCATTATATGCATGGCCAAGACCTTCTGCTGCGATTAATGTGCTCAAATTATTAATGTATTAGCTGATAAGAAATTAGATGCAAAAGTAAACATTAATAATTTTAATCAGCTTTACATGTTCATTGAGGCTAAAGTTTTTTACGATAGCTAAACAGAAAAGGAAGAATTAAGAAAACTAATTGAGCCTGAAATTGTCGTTTTTTACTTTAACGGCATTTGAAGTGAAAATAATTACCACGATAAGAACACCTATAATAATGGCTAAAACCAGTTGGGCATTGCTATATAACTTGGTACCTTTTATGATCTTCTCTGTTTCCCCGCTAATTTCTTTTCCGGTTGAAGATTGAACTTTGGTTAGTTCTGTTAATAGCGAGGATATATTTTTGAACGATTTTTCATTGATGTTGCTATACAAGTTTTTAACCTGTTCTTTAGAAAGAGAAGGTGTGTTCAGCAAATTTTCTTCAAGTTTGCGATTTTCAGATAGTTTAATCTTAAGATGGGCTAGATTTACTTTTTCTTGGTTAACTAAGAAAGTCTTCTCATATTCTCTAATCAAGGAATCAATCCCTTGATCAAGAGTATCAAACTTTTGTTTAAGTTGTTGAAGAGATAATGCGTTCCCTGTACCATAGACATAATCTTCAAGGTAATATTTTTTGGTGTATAGCTTTTCAGAAATGAAAAAAAGATCTGTTGCAGGAATTAAACGATCATTATATAAAGATCCGAAAGCTTTTTCCATTTTAACCACACTCCTGTCTTCTAGTATGCGTATAAGTAGCATGCAAGCCATGATGGCAAATAATAGCAGGGCAATTTTAGTTTTTTGCTTTACGGTATAACCTATTTTCATAACAAATGCATTTAAGCTTTATTTACAAAGTAGTTAAATTATAACCATAAGGGCGAATAATTAGACAAAAATGATACAGATGTTATAAGAAGAGAAAGGCCATAAAGTAGAAAATGCGGACATCCATCCGCATTTTCTAACTAACTAAAACTAAACTAAATTTATGATGTATAATGATTTTTAAAGTGTTTGTGAAATAACAAGTGTGTTTATGCTTTTGTTTTGACTAACTAAATTTTGTGTTTCAATGTTTGTATTTTCTGTAACAAATTGATTTAGATTAAGTTTTGCCAAATTATTTAAAACTGCATTGTACTCATTTGAACTACCGGTTAGGCTAAGTTGTGCTTTGTCATTAACTTTAGCAGAAAGACTTAAAGTTTGGCTATTTAAAGTTGCATTTGCGTTGTCTTTAAGATTAATATCTAGCGATAAAGCAGAGAATTTTCCTAAAGTGCGAACACTTGCATTTCCACTAGCGGTAATAGATTTTAACGAACTGGCATAAACAACTACTGTTAAAGGCTCTTTATCAAAAGAACTAATTCTTAATTCGCCATTTTTTTCTTGTACCAAAGCATTTTTTGAATAATAGCTGTCGTAAACTTTAACACTTGGTGTTTCGCTCTGTACTACAATGATCTCTACATTACCGCTTACATTAAGCTGGTTAAATGTTCTGATCTCTGCAAGAGAGGTTACTGTTTTACTGGTTTCAGTAGCATGGGCTGTAAAGCCAGTGAATACTAAAGTAAATGCGCTTATGCTTAAAATAACAATGTTTTTAATAGAGGTTTTCATTTGTGTGTTTTTTATATATTTAAAATTTGTGTGTCTTGTCTAAACCTGTTAACCAACCGGTTACGTATATAAGACAGTAAACAATCAAAAAGGTTGCATGACCATGCTCGGTATTATACATGCAAACCTTACCCATCGACGAACAGGCATAATTATTCGACAAAAACTTTTATAAATTCATGAGAGACAGCTAAAAAAAATCCTGAAAGAATCGTTTATATAAAATAAGGCTTTTACATTTGCTTATTATTTAGAATTAAACTTAATAAGATATGAAATTCTCAGCCTTAGTATTGGCATTAGGGTTATCACTTTCTGTTTTCACGGTAAAAGCAGATGAAAAGCCGCTTAAACAACTTTATGTAAATAACTATGAAAATGTTTTGGGCACCTCTTTAGAGTTCAAGATAATTAGTGGTTCAGAAAAGCAAGCAGAACTTGCAGAGCAAGCAGCCTTAACGGAAATTAACAGACTTGCTACAATTTTGAGCTCATATGACCGCAACAGCGAATTTAATAAATGGATGGCCGCAGGAGTAAATAAACCAGTTAAGGTTTCTGCAGAACTGTTTGAAATGCTCAATTTATTTGAGCAATGGAAAACCAAAACCAATGGCGCCTTAAATGTATCTGCTGCAGTTGCAGGAAATTTATGGGCTCAAGCAGAAAAAAGCCAAAGAAAGCCATCAAAAGCCGAACTTGCTTTAGCTGTTAGTCAAATGCAGGATCAGCATTATAGATTAAATCAGGAGCATTTAACAGCAACAAGATTAGATAATACGCCTTTGGCCATGAATACTTTTGCAAAGAGTTACATCATCAATAAAGCGTGTGAAGCAGCATTGAGAGCTGCAAAAATTGATAATGTTGTTGTGAATATTGGTGGTGACTTGGTTATTAAAGGAGATGAGAAAGATTTAATTTATGTAACCAATCCTTTAGCTAATGCAGAAAACGATTTGCCTTTGGCTAAACTTAATGTTGCCAATAATGCCGTAGCAACCAGTGGTAACTACCGTAGGGGCTTTCAGATTGGTAATGAATGGTATTCTCATATCATTAATCCTAAAACCGCACAACCAGTTAATGAAATCATCAGCGCAACGGTAATTGCACCAAGCGCTACCGATGCAGGAGCTTTAGCAACGGCCTTTAATGTTCTAAGTTTAAATGAGAGCAAAGAACTGGCAAAAACAGTTGAAGGAGCAGCCTATCTTATTGTAACCAAAAATGGTAAAATCATAGAAAGCGACAATTGGAAAGATTATTTGGTAAAAGAAAAGCGTAGTACTAAAACAATTAATCCTTCGGCGGCTTTTAACCAAGCAGACAAACCTTGGGATGCAAAATATGAATTGATCATTAATTTTGAATTTAATGCAATCCAAGGAAATACACACCGTCCGTTTGTAGCGATATGGGTTGAAAATGATAAAAGAGAATCGGTTAGAAATCTAGCCTTAATGTACAATAAAACGAAATGGGTTCCTGATCTTAGAAACTGGTATCGTATAAACGGAGAACGTTTTAAAGCAGACAAAGAAAATTATGCTTCTGTTACTGGTGCAACTAGAAATCCAGGTAAATACACCATAAAATGGGATGGAAAAGATGACAATGGAAACTATGTGCCTCAAGGAAACTATACTATTATTATAGAAACTTCTAAAGAACACGGCACAGATGAGATTTTGCGCCAACCAATGGAGTTGAAAAAATCGGCTAAGCAAGTATCTAACGCAGGAAATGTGGAAATATCAAATGTTGTTTTTGATTTTGTAAAGAAGAAATAAGTGGCAGATATTAAGAAAACAACAACATCTAAAACCAAAAAACCTAAGAAAGAACTGGCAAAATTATCGCGGTGGTTGCACATTTACCTTTCTATGGTAAGTTTTGCCATTGTGCTGTTTTTTGCATTTACGGGATTAACATTAAACCATCCTTCTTGGTTTGGAGGAGATAAGCAGGTTGATGTAAAAAATTCGGGAAAGCTAAATGTAAAGTGGGTAAATATGCCCGATACAGCAAAAATTGCCAAATTAGAGATTGTAGAATTTATCAGAAATAAATATGGCGTTAGGGGAGCGGTTACCGAATTTAAAACAGACGATTATGAGGTGGCAGTTACTTTTAAAGGTCCGGCCTATTCATGCGATGTTTTTATAGACAGAGAAAGCGGTAAATATGAAGTAACCGAAATTAAAATGGGATTGATGGCTTTGATGAACGATCTTCATAAAGGCCGTGATTCTGGAAAAGGCTGGGGTTGGGTAATTGATGTTTCGGCAATATTTCTCATCATTATTTCTTTAACAGGCTTGATTTTATTGCTTTTTATAAAAAAGAAACGGATACCGGGAGTGGTTACTGCGGTTGCAGG
>DDEP01000040.1:0-17917 GCA_002336465.1 Pedobacter sp. UBA1951 | reverse complement strand
ATTTTTCTTTTGGTGTTTTATCTTTATAACCTAAAAGATGCAAGGTTCCATGTATCATAATGCGACAAAGCTCATCATATGTAGTCGCATTATTTTGTTTAGCATTATCTTTAACTCTATCTATACTGATAAAAATGTCGCTCATTATGGTTTTTGGTTCTTCTGAGTTGTCAAAAGTGATTACATCGGTATAGTAGTCATGTTGCAAGAAATCTTGGTTTATACGCAATAAAAACTCGTCTGAACAAAAAATAAAATTCAGCTCCTCTAGTTTATAGCCTTCGGCAATAATGATATTTTCGATCCAGTTTTTTAAAGCACGCTTACCTTTAAGGTTGTAAGTGGTGTCTTCGTTAAAAAAATTGATTTTTGCCATAAGGTTTCTCCTATCCCGATTAATGATTAACGGGGCGAATTTAATAATTTGAAATATTCGGCTACCTTTATTTTGTAATAATAATTAAGGTTAGGAGGGAGTTTTTGCAGCAATTCTGTTTCTGTAAGCTGCTGTTTGTTAAACTTCTCTAACATTTGCTTGTATTGGGGCGGAAACTCTTTACCAGATTTGCTTTCTCGTTTAGAACTTTCATCCTGTTCTCTTTGTGCTTTTTCTGCTTCCAGTAATTTAACCATAAGGTTACGCTGCCGGTTCATGGTCTCATCAGATATACGTTTATTTACCAAGTCATTTTCAGTTCGCTTCATTTCTTGTACGGTTTGGTCAAGATTACCCATTCCGTTTTTTCCATCTTTATTTTCTTCGCGATTTAGTTTTTCTAAAGCTTCTCTGATCATTTGCTGTTGTTGTGCCATCTTTGCAAATTCTTGGCTCATTTGGCCTTTAGGCACAGTTCCTTTATTGCCCTCCTGTTGCATTTTTTCTTTGGCATTCTGCATATTCTTGTTGAGCTGCTCTTGCATTTTTTGCAATTCCTGTAAACTTTGTTGACCTTTTCCTTTACCACCTTTAGAGTTTTTCATGGCATTTTGGAGTTGCTCCAAAGCTTCGTTGAGCATTAAAGCAAGATTGTTGATAGAAGTCATGGCAAATTGCTGCGAGCGATTGGCTTCGGGGGTTCTCCTATCACCTAAAAGTTCTAAGGCCTTGGCTATATTGAAATTGATTTTTTCTACTTCATCATTAACGGTGCTTTCTATCTGCGGAACTCTTTTGGCAAGTGCGTGTAAACTGTCAGCAATTGTTTTCATGTTATCTTTAATGAGATTCTGCTGCTGTGCTTGAGCTACGTAGCCAGGATCTGTTGAAGACATTTTTCTTAGGGCCAACATTACTTTTTCCTGCTCAAAAGAAGTATTTAGCAGATTTTCCAAAATTTTTCTGAGCTCCTGAGCGTTTACTTTGTTTTCTTGTTCTGCGCCTGCTTGTTGTTGCTCCTGCATTTGTTGAGCCAGATTTTGCATTTGCTGAGCTGCTTTTTGCTGTTTGTCAGAAGCTTTTTGCTTGTTATTTTGGTTAAGTTGGTCGCTGCTTTCTCGTTGGTTTTTCTCAATTTCAGCAGCTTCTTTATCAGGGTTTTTAAAGTTGTTAGGACGATCTAAACTTTGATTTTTTTCATCAAGTTGCTTAAGTTCCTTTTTCAGGTCATTAAATTCTTTGTTAAGTTGTTCTTGCTTTTCCTTCAGTTCATTAACAGAAGAATTTTTATCCTTACTTTGTTTACTTAACTCGTTTTGCTGCTGAGAAAGGTCATTGAGTCGGTCTATTTTATTTTGTAGGTTCTGTTCAAACTCCAGTTGCTTGTACAATTCTAAAATACGATCCAATTCATTTTTTAAGGATTTGTTGTCCATCTGCATTTTAGACAATTCGTTGCGTGTTTGATCTTTGTTGTTCTGATCCATGAGCTGTTGTAGCTTCTTAAGCAGGTCACGGGTTTTTTCATCCAGAACATTATTGAACAGGTCGTCTATTTTCTTTTGCTTTTCTTTAAGCTCATCGTTCAAAGCATTATTCTCTTCTTTCTGGAAAGTGTTTTTTTGGTTTTGTTCTTTAATGTCTTTGATTGATTGATCGAGTTGTTTCTGTTTTTCAAGCAATTGTTCTATTGCTTTTTTATCTTCAAAGTTGAGTGTCTTTTTTTGGAGAAGATTTTCACTTAATTTCTTGCTTTCCTTTTCTATGGTATTGGCCAGTTTTATGGTCTGCTCTACTTTTTGTTTAAGCGTATTGCTGTTTTCTGCAATTTGTTCGGCTACTTGTTGTTGAGTGGGTTCTTGGTAAATCTTAATTTCTGATTTAGTTGTTTTGGGGCCATTTACACCATCATTATCTGCTACCTCAAAAAAATATTCGATTTGTTGACCAGGTTTTAGATCTATATTTTTGAGATTCCACAAAAAGAAAAAACCATTTTCAGTTTGGTTATTTTTAATCGGTATTATTGTTGAAGTTTCATTTACTTTTCGGTTCTTTTCCTTAACAATGAACTTAAATCTAAGGGATGAAAAGCCATAATCATCGGTAATATTTCCATTAAAATAAAGTGCTTTTCGGCTTAAACTATCAGGTGTTTCTGTAACGTTAATAGCCGGGTACTGATCGTTGATGACATTGATCTGGTGTTTTAAGGTATCGCGGTTTGCAATAAATCCATTAATCGGCGTTATGCTGTAATCGGCATTATGCTTTAATACAGCATTAAATTGTGCGATATTATTTTTTACTGCAATAATTTCTTTTCGCTTTTGCAAGGTAAAGTCAATATTATCACTATTCTCTGTTTTGAGTATCCATGTTATTTTTGTGCCTTCGGGCACCAACAAATCTCCAGCATTGGCAACCTGTTCATTTTTGCGGTTTAAATAAGCAGGAAAAACCAAATTGGCACTTATGTTTAACAGGCTTGGCCTAGGTTTTACCTCAATAAGATAAGTAGCAGATCTGAAACCTCCGCCGTTAAAGAATAAATGCTTACTTTGTTGTAAGTTCTTGAACGTATAAGAAAATGTACTGATGTTCTCTTTTTCTAACTTGTAAGAGTTACTTCCATCTTCAACATAGATATCCTGAGGAAAATTATCGCCTTTCAATTTTAATTTCAGGGTAATATCGTCACCTTGTGTAACCATAAGAGACTTATTTTCCAAAATAAACTCGAAAGGGGCTTTAGGCAATATCTCCTGATCATAGCGAATAAAACTATGCGTACCTTCTTTTAAAATAGCAGGGGCTATAAAAGCGATAAGCAAGATGATACTTAAAGGAATAAAAAGGAATTTAAGATACTTTCTATTGTCGCCTATATTTACGGCCTGCGTAAAAGGTATAGGTTTTAATTCGCTAATTTTTTGGTCTATACCTGCTAAAATAAGGTCTGTGTTCTGCGAAGATGTTTTTACCAATTCGTGCAACTGCAACGTATTTAATAACCTGTCTTTAACATTAAAAAAATGATTGCCGATTAAATTAGCAGCCTGTTCAAAGCTGATGATCCGTCCTAAATTAAAATAGGATAAAGCTGGTTTAACGATCCAGAAGAGGATGGCCGCGAGGGCTATGGCGATAAAGGCGAAAAAAGAAATGGTTTTTGCAGTGGTGCTAGGATAGCTGTAATACACCCAAACAAAAAGAATGAGGTACAAAGCCAATATGGTAGTTGCCGCATATATGCTACCTCTCAAAAGTTTATTGAGGTAGAATTTGCGGATAAATTCATTTATCTTTTCAACCAATAAATCGTAATTGCTGCCCATATGAGGTATTAACGAAAACTAAAGTTAAAAAAATGTAGATGCATTTATAACGCAAATACCATTAAATGTTGCTCAATTTGTAATTTAAATAAAATGAATTTAACCAGATTAATCATTTTGTTGCTAATATTTAGCACAAAAACAATGGCACAAAACCAAAACAATTGGAATATGAATAAGGTTATTGCTCATAGAGGCGCTTGGAAAACCAATAATTTGCCTCAAAACTCAATTGCTTCATTACAAGAAGCCATCAGGTTAAATTGCTATGGTTCTGAATTTGACGTGCAGCTAACATCAGACGGTATTCCTGTGGTTAACCATGACCCTGATTTTATGGGTTTG
Source organism: Pedobacter sp. UBA1951 (assembly GCA_002336465.1). Lineage (GTDB taxonomy): Bacteria > Bacteroidota > Bacteroidia > Sphingobacteriales > Sphingobacteriaceae > Pedobacter. The sequence goes on along the minus strand of DDEP01000040.1, from coordinate 13,858 downwards.
CCTATTGCGACTTCAACTTATCAGCAGTTACGTGCTAAACAATTAAGCAACGGAGAATATATCCCCACTTTAGAATCTTACATAAAAGCAGCTTTATCTCAGAAATCAACAAAACTTATATTAGAGATCAAACCGCAAAAAAATAAAGAAAGTGAAGACTTACTTACACAAAAAGTATTGCAGATCGTGCATGAATTAAAAGCACAAGAATGGATAGAATACATTAGTTTTAGCTACCATATTTGCCAATATCTGGTTGCGAACGAAAAAGGAGCGAGGGTTTCATATTTAGAAGCAAATGTAAATCCAGAGCAATTAAAGAAAGATGGACTTTCTGGGTTTGACTATCACTATACGGCTTTAAATAAAAATAACTGGATAGAAAAAGCTACTGAGATTGGCTTGAGCACTAACGCTTGGACGGTTAATGACGCAAAAGATATGGATAAACTGATAGAGCGCAATATTGGTTATATAACTACGAACGAACCCGAGCTGCTATTCGAAAGGCTTAAACATAAAAAAGGCGATGAATAAAAACATCGCCCTTTTTGGTAAAAAAAATATATGATAATAATTAGATTACTTTCACATTAACGGCATTTAAGCCTTTTCTACCTTGCTCAACATCAAACTGTACCTTATCGTTTTCACGAATTTCGTCAATAAGGCCTGTTGAGTGTACAAAAACTTCAGGACCTCCGTTTGTAGGAATGATAAATCCGAAGCCTTTTGTAACATTAAAGAATTTTACTGTTCCTTCTTGCATTAGAATTAATTTTAAATAAGGTGCAATGTACGATTTAAAATTTCTAAAAAAGCAAAAAGAAGCAAATAGATTGAAAAAATATTTTTTTTTGACACGCTACTGTGAAAAAATACCTTTCAGATTTACAGTTACTTCGCTTGAGTGGGGAATGTCTAAAGTTTTGCCCGGTATAACGGTAAATAGGTTTTTAAGGTAAACATCGGTAATGCCTTGCAATAATTTTTTCCTGGCAGGCATGTCATCTGGCATCACACCTTCAACCCGGTTTACATAAAGATTTCCTTTTACATCAACAACTACAGAAAATCTATAATTAAAATCCCTGTAAGCTCTTTTTATTTCTAAGCGATATTCAGGATACATATAAGCGTAAGACTGCCTATTGTTCATGGTATCTCTTTCATTGATTTTTACGGCAGAAACAAAATTGCTCTTAGGCTTAAATATTACGGGTTCTGTTGCGGCAAACGCTGTATCGGGGTTGCCCGGGTTTCGGTATGTTTTTTCTGAAAGTGATTTGATGTATGCTGTATCGGCTTTTGTAGGGCGTTGCAATTCTCCTATAGTTGTTTTAAGCACGTTTTGGATATAATCCATTGTATAATAGGTTGAGATTACATCAGAAACTTCTCCGCCTTCTATCATCCGTGCTTTTACTTCTAAACGTTGTAATACAATGCTATCTTGTGTAACTCTTCTTAGCCTAAAATATTCACGGGCAAAGTTATATACTCTTCCATGATCAAAATGTAGGTAAAATGCTTCCATCCCTTTTTTTTCAGGACTGTAAGCCAACATGGTATCTGGATGTTTATACTCTATGATCCAAATAGGAACCTGCATAAAACCGTCTTTGTTAAACGAAAGACCATTACTAAAACGGCGTTTAACCTCATAATAACGAACACCGCTTATTTCCCTAAAAGTAAGCTCTTTGTCGGGCTTCTGCTTTTGAGCAGAAGAACCTTGTTTTTCAGAACCACCGCATGAAAAAAGAAAAAGACTATTTAAAACAAGTAAGCTGTATATGGAAAAGAGTTTAAAATGAACTTTCATAATGCCAACGCAACCAATAAGCGGCAAATATATTATTGTTTATGTGATGTTTTTAATAAAATTACGTTAGCTACCTTACGCTGACCATTGTGATCCCATTTTTTATTGTCAGAAGGATGATTGACAATCCCGTTTTCGGTTTGACCTTTTACCCAGAGTGTTGTAGATCCCCCTCCATCTAAATTAATAGCACTTGTACAGCCCAACCAACTCATGATTTTGCTTAATTCAAACAAACTCATTCCATCAGAATTTTCATTTCGGCCATCTACTGTTAGCAATAACAAATTGCCATTGGGTTTTATTCCTATTGCAGTACGCGGATGGCGAAGCTTGTTAAAAGCAACGCTATCTAAGGTTTCTTTCTGGTTGTTTATGATCAGTAAAGGACCGCTCAACATTACATTGCTTTCGCTTAAGTTTTTTTCCCAATCAGGACTGCCGTCCCATTTTTTGATTTGTAATTTGTTATGGTCTATTACAACGGCTGCTCTTTGATGAAGGGCTCTGTTTCCTTCTTTCCCTAATTGGTTTTCATTAATGGTTTGTCCATTAACCTTTAAATAATCTACCGACCCACCATTCTTGATGTCGAAAAAAGTACCATTAATGGCTGCAAAAGCATTATTTTCATTGGCAAAAGTATTGGTTTCTTTAAGTAAATGAGGATCAAAGCCAAAAGCAATAACGGGTTTCTGACCTCTGTTCTTTACCTCCAAATAGGAAATCTGCTGATTGGCCGCAAAAAGATTTTTCTCATTAAAATGATGGGTAATGAGATGTGTACGTTTAGAAACTTTCTTTTTGTTCCATTGGGCATTGACAAAAACTAAAGAATCGGCTTGTTGCGCAAATGATAAAGAGGAGAGAGCTAAAAAGGCTGTTATGCAAATAAACTGTTTTAACATGGGTTATATTCTTTTTTTTAATCGTATTAATTTAATAATTCTTTGGTCTTTACGCCAGCATTCTACTAAAATGGCATTCCCATCACGGGCTTTAAACAAATTGGATATTTCATCCATAGTATAGCTGTCTATAGGCTTAAAGTTCAGTGTCATAATTTCATCATAGGGTAATATACCTGCTTTTTGAGCCGCAGATCCCTCATCAACCCTAGTAATCAAATAGCGTGACGGAGGGCCTTCTTCCATATAAATTTCAACACCCATCATATCATCTTCAAAAGGCTCGCGGTACCTAACGTTTTTTTTCAGGTACATGGCTTGGTTGTTATAATCAAAGGTAACGTTAAAACGACTCAAAATTTCTGCTCCTAGGTTTCCGTTTCTACCAATTTTCTTTATGCTATCGGGTAAAAGCTCCGGAAAATTGGAAATCATATCCTTAAAGTTGAAATGTCCGATTTTTAACTCCTCTATCCTCGCTTTTTTACCACTTATAACCCCAGTTAATCCAACACCTAAATTCGCTTCAATATTTGGAAAAGGGACATTAAATGCTTGATTATTGAAAGTTTCTAAAGACAAGGAATGACTGGCCCCACAATCTATAATTAACTTGATTGGATATGTATTTTGGTTAAAAGCGATCTGAGCAGCGATGTGGGGTTTATGATTTATGAGATCAATGGGGATTTTTTCTCCTTTGGGTTTAATCTTTTTCTTGTGTGAATAAAAAACAAGCGTTCGGTTACTATAATTTATTTTAACAACAAAGCTGCTAAAAAAGTTATAACCAATTAAACCCGAGATTTTTTTACCTAAATAACCCGAAAGATTGAACACATCCTCCTTGAGAAAAACAACAGGAGAATGAAGGGCCTCTGCTTCACCTATTCTTACCGGGAGTTCATGCGTAACGTAAGCTTCAACACTATTGGTATTGTCATAGCCCGAAATCATTATCTTACGGGTGCTACCTGCTTTTAAACTTTCTTTTAGTGAGGGGTCGGTAATGATCATGGGGTCAACACCCGTATCTAAAATAAAATTAAAAGGTCCTTTATCATTGATATAAACCTTTACAATGGCAAGATTTCTTATTAGTTCAAACGTTAAGGATTGCTTTTTTCGGTGTTCTGGAAACTCAAAATACTGAGCCTTAGCTTTCTTGAAAACAGAAGTAATCAATAAAAGAACTATGCAGCAAAAACAAAAAAAATTGACACAAATGCTCTTTTTGTGAAACTTCATGAAACTAAATTAATAAATTCGAAGCCATAATAAACACAACAAAATCAAAATACATGTTTAAAAAGTATTTGAGGCTAGCTAAAATAGCTACGGTTTTATTATTCTTCTTAAGCTTTACCGCTTGTAAAACTAATCAGATTATAGCAAAAAAGGTTAAGAACGAATTTAAAAATTCTAAGGTTACAGATAAATATCTTTATGGTTTTGCGCTATATGATTTGGCCAATAAAGAAATGATTTTTGAGCATAATGGAGATCGATACTTTACCCCGGCATCAAATACTAAACTGTTTACTTTTTACGCAGGCTTAAAAATAGCTCCTGATTCTATTCCTTCCTTACGCTATGTAGAAAGAGGAGATTCTTTAATTTTCTGGGGGACTGGTGACCCTTCTTTTTTACATACCAGCTTAAAAGGAACCAAAGCATTTAATTTCTTGAAAAACACAGATAAAAAACTTTTTTATGCCCCGGGCCGGTACACAGGTGATTTTTATGGAAATGGATGGCAATGGGACGATTACAATGATTATTACCAAGCTGAAATTAACGAGTTGCCCATTATGGACAATCTTGTAACCATTGCTTCTAATAAAAAAGGTGGAGTTAGGGTTTCCCCTCAATTGTTTGCTTCGTGCGTAAGTGTTGACGATTCAAAAACACAAGGAAATTTCAATGTTAAAAGAGATTTTCTGCAAAATCATTTTATTACGCCAAACGTAGCTGTTCCCGCTAATTTTAGTCAAGAAATACCTTATAAGTTAAGTTTAGGGCTTACCATTAATCTACTGGTTGATACCTTGAAGAAACAGATTGATGTAATTGATGAAAAAATGCCTGCAAACGCCAAAACTATTTACAATCTGAAAACAGATTCAATATTGAAACGATTGATGTTGCCTTCAGATAATTTCGTGGCAGAGCAATTGTTGTTAACCTATGCCGATAAATTGGGGCTGGAGCTTAACACTAGAAAGGTGATTAAATACATTGAAGAAAAATACCTTAGTGATCTACCTCAAAAAATCAGTTGGGTAGATGGTTCTGGTTTATCGAGAGGCAATCTATTTACCCCGAGAGATATCATTAAACTTTTAGAAAAAATATATCAGGAAGAAAATAATCAGCAGAAACTATTTAATATGTTGCCTGCAGGAGGAAAAGCAGGAACCTTGAGAAATGCTTATCCAAAAACCGACCATCCTTTTGTTTTTGGTAAAACAGGCACTTTAAGTAATAACCATAATCAAAGTGGGTATATTGTTACGAAAAAGGGAAAATTGTTTTTATTTTCATTTATGAATAACAATTTTGTAATGCCTACTGCCGAAGTTAGAAATGAAATGGTGCGTATCGTTACCTACATACATGATAATTTTTAGTATTGCTATGAAATCTGTTAAAAAGCTGTTTTTTTCTTTTTTGTTACTGAGCCTAAGTTTTTGTGCCTCAGCACAGGATCAATTGGTTTATCAAAGCAAGAATCTGTCAAAGCCTGATACCGTTTGGGTATTTACACCAAAAAATAATCCTAAAAACGAAAAAACACCCATTATTTTTCTTTTGCATGGCTATGGAGGAACCTATAAACAATGGAACTCTATTATGGATGCACAGAAATATGCAGATGAATATGGCTTTACAATTGTATGCCCTGATGGATTGAACAATAGCTGGTATATCAATAGCCCGGCTAAAAAAGACTGGCAGTATGAAAGTTTTTTCTTTGATGAACTATACCCGGATATCATGAAAAAATACAAAATAGATACCCGTAATATTTTTATCAGCGGATTGAGCATGGGCGGGCACGGAGCATTGTACTTTTTCATTAAAAGGCCTGAATTATTTAGCGGTGCAGGAAGTACAAGCGGTGGCGTACGTTTATTGGATAGTTTTGGAAAATATGGTATAGCAGCTCTATTGGGAGAAGAAAACGCTGAAAATGAACGATGGAAAAAGTATTCGGTAATAGATAATATACAATTGCTAAAAGGTAATCCCAAACCCATAATTTTTGATTGTGGGAATGAAGATATGTTCTATAAATCCAACAATAACCTTAAACAAAAATGCGATGAGCTTAATCTCAACGCCACCTATATTTCACAACCAGGAAAACACAATAGGGCTTATTGGACTAAATCTATTAAGCAACAGTTCGAATTTTTTACTTCGCAGCTTACTAAATAAAAAATGTATAAAAGAATTTTACCCGTAGTAGGCGCTCTTATTTTTTTTGTAACATCTTGTAAGAAATCTGATCCTTTACCAGAAACAGAAGCCGCTAAATCTATAGAGGTAACGCCAACTCCTTTTATAGAAGATAATAGCTTTAAAATTGTGGCATATATGCCTAGTTACAGGGATCCTGCAACAATTAATCCAAGCAAATATAAAATGATTACGCATCTGTTTTATGCTTTTTTGGAGCCTGCAGATATTGCAGATGGATCATTAAAAGGCTTATCTCAGCCAATGCGTTTTGGTACTGTATCAGCCAATGCCAAAGCCAATAAAGTAAAATTCGGTATATCAATTTATGGTGCTAAAACAGTTCTTGAAAATATAGCCAAGTCTGCTACAGCCCGAACAAAATTTGTAACAGGGATTGTAGATTTTGCCAAGCGTAATAATCTAGACGGAGTGGATATGGATTGGGAATACCCTACCACAGAATCGGCAGATAATTATAATTTGCTGATGCGAGAACTATCAACAGAACTACATAAGGCAAACAAATTCTTGAGTGCTGCTGTAACTCCAGCGGTATATGCAGGAAATATTCGAGATGGAATTAAATCAGAGGTATATCCGTATATTGACTTTTTTAATATCATGCAGTACGATGGTCAGAATTGGGATAAAGATGATCCCAATCAGCAAGCAACCTATAAAATGAGTGTTTATAGCACAGATTTTTGGCTTAACACAAAGGGATTGCCCAAAAATAAGGCAGTACTGGGGATGCCTTTATACGGGAAAAATGTAACGGGAAATTCTAAAGCATACCGAGAATTTGAAACAGCAGGATTAGATATACGTCAAGATAAAGTAACGCTTGCAGGGGTAGATTACTGGTTTAATGGCATAAATACCATTAAACAGAAAACCCAGTTGGCCAAAGACCGTGCAAATGGGATTATGTTCTGGGAGTTTGCAAACGATTCTAATAATGACAACTCTTTAATTAAGGCTGCTAATGATCAATTAGGGCGGAAATACTGATGAACAGCGGAGATAAGTTTAAGAATCTTGATAAGGCTTTAGCTCCTTCTATAGAGGTAAATGGTATAGATTATCTGTATTTTGGAGGTACGGCCTATTTAGGAATACCTCAGAATGATTCTTTTGTAAAGCTTTTTATTGAAGGGATTACAAAATGTGGGCTCAATAATGGAACCAGCAGAGGCAATAATATACAGTTGGGTATTTATAATGAATTTGAAGCTTTTGCTGCCACAAAATATGGTGTAGAAGATGCTTTGGTTTCATCAAGTGGGTATCTTGCAGCAAAACTTACAGTAGCACACTTTGCTGAAAAGGGAACCTTAAGGTACGCGCCTGCTACACACCCCTCTCTATGGATAAATGGTGACCCTAAAGTTGAAGGAACATTTACCCAATGGTCACAAGATTTATTGAAAGAAATTAATCATAGCCAGCAGCAAAAATGGGTTTTGGTAAGTAATTCCATGAATAATCTTTGGCCAGAAATCTATAACTTTTCCTTTATCCATAAAATAGATTCTAGCAAAGAAGTCATCTTAATTGTAGACGATTCGCATGGTATAGGTGTGTTGAATGAAGGAACGAGTGCCTTGAAATCTATACCTGAAACCAGCCACGTTAAAGTTTTGCTTGTAGCTTCAATGGCTAAAGCTTTAGGAGTTGATGCGGGCTTGGTGTTAGGGCCTCAGAAACTGATCAAAGAGTTAAAAAAAACAGATGAATTTATAGGAGCTTCCCCATCACCTGCTGCGGGATTATATGCTTTTATGCATGCCGGAGAGATTTATGAAAAGTCTTATGAGCAATTAATGATGTTGAACAATCAATTCTCTTCTTCGCTTGTGGATAGCGATTGGCATTTTGCAAAAGACTTTCCTGTTTTTGTATATAAGGGAATAGATTTAGCGAATAAACTGTTTAAAAGTAATATATTGGTTTCGTCGTTTCCTTATCCAACAGCAAATAGTCCTGTAATAAATAGGATTATCATTTGCAGTTGGCATTCAAAACAACAAATAGAACAACTAAAGTTGGCTTTAAAATAATAATGATATGAGAAAATTAATTCTATTCCTTTTCCTCTCAGCTACCTTAAGTATAAACCTTAAAGCGCAGAAATCTGTTAAAATATGGATTGTTAGACATGCTGAAAAAGATATGGATAATCCCACAGATAAAGATCCAGATTTATCTGAAAAAGGTAAAATGAGGGCAGAGGCTTTGATGAAAGAATTAAAAGGGAAAGGAATCGATTCTATTTTCTCTACTCCTTATAAAAGAACAAAATTTACAGCTTTCCCTTTGGCTGATAGGATTGGGTTAGCTATAAATACTTATGATCCAGCAAAACCAGAACTTTTAGCAGAAAGAATTAGAAAAAATAGCGATGGTAAAAAAATCCTGATTGTAGGGCATTCCAATACCATTTTACCACTTATCAAAGCCTTTGGTGGTACAACTCCTGTTGAAGAAATTAAAGATGAGGAATACGGCTACATCTTTACCCTACTTGTTAAAGCCAATAAAACCGATGTTGAAGTGGGTAAATACGGTGATAAGTAAGTTAACCTGAGTCCGAGATTATATCGCATTGAATCTAAGTTAGGGTTTAATTTATTTTCGCCGACTGTATATGTTTAGGCTAGTTATTGCAAATCGCAGCCAAAATTGGTTTTAAGTTTATGGAGATATACTAATTATGGCTATCGCTCCAATCTAAAATGAGTTTTAAAGCGTAATATCTGGCCTGTTCATATTTCTTCGTTCAGTTCTTTATCGGCATTTTATTTTTCGGTATGCACCAATTAGCCCGCTCACTTGTATAAATAGAAAAATAAGCAGCCGAGAGTTTTTGTTACTTTTTGTCCGCAAAAAGTAAGCGCTTAGTGGAGGTGAGTAAAAAATAAACAAACTTCTTAAACTAGAACATGCGTTAAGCTATAGAACTTCAAAAGGAATATCCATTAAACTATAATTCTGCCACCCGTTAAAATCAAAATGCCACCATTCATTACTAACAACTTTAAAGCCGTTATCATGCATGATTTTGATCAGGTAATCGCGGTTTTTAATGATGTTTGCCGGTAACTTGGCATAAGTTGGCGATGCGGCTTCTTCAAAGCTATCATAAGGCGTGGGCATAGGAATATCTTTACCTGTTTTAAGATCAATGAGTGTTAAATCTAGTGCGCATCCTCTGTTATGTTTTGAGCCTTTATTGGGATTGGCAACAAAAGCTTTGTCTGTGGCTTTCTCATAAAAAGAAATGGTAACAGCATAAGGCCTGTAACCATCAAAAATCTTTAACCCATAACCATCTTTTTTTAACTGTGTTTGTATGATTTTTAGTTTTTCTACAACAGGTTTACGTGCAAATGCTCTCGCTTGTTTGTACATAATCTGGTGCATAAAGTTATTGGTGGTAGCATATCTGATATCCAACACAACAGACGGAATAGCCTTTTTTATTTCTATAAGCTCATTGTTTGCATTTTGAGCAATGCTTTTTTTGTAAGCCTTATAATCGCTAATGATATTTAAGCCATAAGGATTTTGTGCATAGCTCAGCGTATTGATACAGAAAAAAAGCACATGTAAGATCAGTTTCATGGATTTATTGGTTAGAAAGAACAAGAAGGTCTAGATCCTTGTAAGGAAGATTAAATAGGTTAGCTAAGTCTTTATTGGTTAAATGCCCCCTGTAACAATACAAACCTTCTCTTATTCCGGGTTTATTCCATATCATATTCATAAGACCTCCCATTTCGCCAATATCTACCAATATTGGAGCAAAAATGTTTGTTAGCGCATAAGAAGCAGTTCTTGGCACCCTCGAAGCAATGTTAGGAACGCCATAGTGTGTAACGCCATATTTAACAAAGACTGGGTCTTTATGATTGGTTACTCTTGAGGTTTCAAAACATCCGCCCTGATCAATGCTTACATCTACCACAACTGAAAAAGGTTTCATTTTACTTACGGTTTCCTCTGTAACCACACAAGGGCTACGACCATGTTCAGAACGAATGGCACCAATTACGACATCGCAGGTTGTAATGGCTTTTTCTAGAACAATGGGTTGCATTACCGAAGTAAAAACCCGACTTCCTAAATTATTTTGTAACCGACGTAGTTTAAAGATAGAGCTATCAAATACTTTTACTTCTGCGCCTAAAGAAAGGGCTGTTCTTGCGGCATATTCGCCCACGGTACCTGCTCCTAAAATTACGATTTCTGTTGGCGGAACACCTGTAAAGCCACCTAACATTAGGCCTTTCCCATCGTGCACGCTACTTAGATACTCTGCAGCAATAAAGATAGATGCAGAACCTACTATTTCGCCCATGGCTCTCACAACACTTAAAACATTTCCTTCATCCCTTAAGTATTCAAAGCAAAGGCCATTGACCTTTTTTTCTAAAAGGGCCTTTAATACAGGCTCCTTTAACATGCCAAATTGCAAAGAAGAAATGAGGGTTTGCCCTTTATGCATCATCTCTATCTCTTCCATACAGGGAGGAGCAACTTTAACAATGATATCTGCTGCCCATATATCCTTTTTATTGTAAGAAATTTGAGCACCTTGTTCACTGTAGTGTTGATCAGAAAAATTTGCTCCATCACCGGCTCCGGCTTCAATAATGACTTTGTGCCCATTATTGATCAGTAAAGCAACAGACAAAGGGGTTAACGCAATCCTTGCTTCCTGAAAAGAGGTTTCCTTCGGAATACCAATATATAGACTGTTATTCTTTTTGTCTGTTTTTAGTAAAGCTTCCTGCGTTTGAATTAGTCCTCTTTGCGCAATGCTGGCTATAACATCTTTTAATCCTGACGCCATGAGTATTAGCTGGTTATAATATGATAAAGTTAGCAAAAAAGAAGCTTAAACATGACTCATAATTTAAAATCGTGTGAATTCAAATTTGCGACCCGAAGGCCCTGAAATATCTATTTTAACCTTGATATAGTGGTCTGGTAGCAATTCTTCTACTTTTTGAGGCCATTCTACCAAACAATACAGGTTGCTGTAAAAATATTCTTCATAGCCAATATCATAAGCCTCCTGTATATTTTTAAGCCGATAAAAATCAAAGTGAAAGATAATGCCGTTAGAACTATCATATTCATTCACAATTGAAAAAGTGGGGCTATTGATAATGTCTTCTGAGCCCAAAACTTTACAAAAAGCTTTGATAAAAGTGGTCTTTCCTGCCGCCATATCGCCCTCAAATACAATGAATTTTTCGCCTTGTGAAAATTTGAGTAAGCTTTTCGCAACCTCATCAAGCTGATCTTCGCTGTTTATTTCAATGGTCATCTCAACTCTATTTTGAAGTATAGGTAACAATAGGGATGATCATTTCTTCCATAGAAATACCCCCGTGCTGAAAAGTTTCGTTATAATAATTTACAAACTGGTTGTAATTATTCTGGTACACGAAATACTGATCTTCTTTTGCAAATATGTAATTAGAACTGATGTTGATCTTCGGTAATTTAGCCTCATGAGGATTCTTGATAAGAAACACTTCCTTAGGATTAAAATTAAGGTTTTTGCCTTGCTTGTAACGTAAATTGGTATTGGTAGATCTGTCGCCAATAACCTTGCTTGGATGTTTTACCCTAATGGTTCCATGATCTGTAGTTAAAACTATTTTAACGCGCTTTTGGGCTAATTTTTTCAGCAGATCTAACAAAGGCGAATGCTCAAACCACGATAAGGTTATAGATCTGTAAGCCGCATCATCATTAGCTAGCTCTCTGATCATTTGCATATCGGTTCGGGCATGCGAAAGCATATCCACGAAGTTGTAAACAATGGCGTTAAAATCATTATGCATTAAATTGTTTACCTGATCTGTAAGATCCTTGCCTTGATCAAAAGTTAAGATTTTATGGTATGAAAATCTGCATTCTTTTCTTAAAGTGCGTTTAATATTATCTGCGAGAAAAGCTTCTTCATGAAGATTTTTTCCTCCCTCGTCATCATCGTTTTGCCACAAGTTTGGAAATCTTTTTTCCATGTCAAGAGGCATCAGGCCAGAAAAAATAGCATTACGGGCATATTGGGTTGCTGTAGGTAAAATACTACAGTAGATGTCTTCTTCTTCGAGTCTAAAATATTCGGTAATCAGCGGATGGATTACTTTCCACTGATCGTACCTTAAATTATCAATCAGGATGAAAAAAACAGGAGTTGTGCTATTGATTAAAGGAAAAACCTTGTTCTTTAATAATTGATAAGATAATAGTGGCGCAGTATCTTTATCATTTACCCAGTTTAAATAATGATCTTCAACAAATTTACAGAACTGTGCGTTGGCTTCAGATTTTTGCATGGTTAAGATTTCATGCATTTGCGGGTCATCAAGTTTTTCGAGTTCAAGCTCCCAGAAAACTAGTTTTTTGTACACATCTACCCATTCATCATAGCTTAGCTTATCGTTAAGGGTCATGCCTAACTTCCTAAAATCCTGTTGATAGGCCGATGAGGTTTTTTCGCTAACTAAACGTTTGTTATCAATTAACTTTTTAATGGTCAAAAGAACTTGTTTTGGATTAACAGGCTTAATTAAATAATCATCTATTTTTGAGCCGATGGCATCTTCCATTAAGTTTTCTTCCTCACTCTTGGTGATTAGCACTACTGGAATATCCGATCTAATATTTTTAATAGCCGTAAGTGTTTCCAAGCCACTTAAGCCAGGCATGTTTTCATCTAAAAAAACAAGGTCAAAATGTTCTTTGCCAAATGCCTCTAAGGCATCGTTACCGTTGGTAAACGTAGCAACATCATAACCTTTTTCGTTTAACAATAATATATGAGGTTTAAGAAGGTTTATTTCATCGTCGGCCCATAAAATTTTGGTTTTCTGCATTTTCTCTCCTTTTTATGTAAATTAATGGGTAAAAAAAAGCATCGCTTTTTTACTGTCGATAAAATTAACAATTTTTGTACCGTATATTTACATTTTAGAATTTGAACAAAAAGAAAATCATAAATGATCCAGTATATGGATTCATTACCATTCCTTCAGATTTAATTTACGACCTTATCTCGCATCCCTATTTCCAGAGATTAAGATATATTAAGCAATTGGGGATGACCCATTTGGTTTACCCCGGAGCATTACATACTCGTTTTCATCATGCGTTGGGAGCAATGCATCTGATGGGATTATCATTGGAGGTGTTGAGGAACAAAGGGCACATCATTAGTACTGAAGAAGAAGAGGCCGCTACAATTGCCCTTTTATTGCATGATATAGGTCACGGACCTTTTTCACATTCTTTAGAACATACGCTCGCCAGAGGTATTCAGCATGAAGATATTTCTCGGTTGATCATGGATAAACTGAATAAAGAGTTTGAAGGAAAACTGGATCTCGCAATTTCAATTTTCAAAAACCAATACCATAGAGCATTCTTTTACCAGTTAATTTCGGGGCAGGTAGATCTTGACCGGATGGATTACCTTAACAGAGATAGTTTTTTTACGGGAGTGAGCGAGGGAGTAATCAGTTTTGATCGCATTATCAAGATGTTTAACTTGGTTAATGACGAGCTGGTAATAGAAGAAAAGGGAATTTATTCTGTTGAAAAGTTTTTAATAGCCCGCAGGTTAATGTATTGGCAAGTATAT
>DDEP01000156.1 GCA_002336465.1 Pedobacter sp. UBA1951 | reverse complement strand
TTAAAAAAGGACCTTATATTGACCATAACGTAGAGAAAAAAGTAAACTCTATGAATGATTCAGGCAAAAGGACTGTAATCAAAACTTGGTCTCGTAGATCAATGATTTCACCAGATTTCGTAGGTCACACATTTGCAGTGCATAACGGCAATAAATTTATACCAGTATACGTAACAGAAAACATGGTTGGCCATAAATTAGGGGAGTTCGCTCCAACTAGAACATTTAGAGGTCACTCTGAAAAGAAAAAATAATTAAGAGATGGAAGCAGTAGCAAAATTGAACAATTGTCCAACCTCGCCTCGTAAGATGCGTTTGGTTGTAGATCTGATCAGAGGTGAGCGTGTTGAGAAAGCATTACATATTTTAAAATATACCAATAAAGAAGCAGCAATTAGAGTTGAAAAACTTTTATTATCTGCTATCAATAACTGGGAACAAAAAAATGCAGGTTCTCGCCCTGAAGAAAGCCAATTATTCGTTAAATCGGTAATGGTAGGCGGTGGTCGCCAGTTGAAAAGACTAAGACCAGCTCCACAAGGTCGTGGTTACAGAATTCGTAAACGTTCAAACCACGTAACCTTAGTAGTAGATAGTAAAAACGTTGAAACTCAAACTAATTAACAGAAATGGGACAAAAAGCACATCCAATAGGTAACAGGTTAGGAATCATCAGAGGTTGGGATTCTAACTGGTTCGGAGGCAACAACTATGCTGACAAATTAGTTGAGGACGAAAAAATAAGAAAATACCTTTCAGCACGTATTGCAAAAGGCGGTGTTTCTAAAGTAGTAATTGAGCGTACTTTAAAACGTATCACAGTTACTATCCACACAGCACGCCCAGGAATTGTAATCGGTAAAGCGGGTCAAGAGGTTGATAAAATTAAAGAAGAGTTGAAGAAACTTACCAAAAAAGAAGTTCAAATCAACATCTTCGAAATTAAACGTCCTGAACTTGATGCGCAATTAGTAGCAGAAGGTGTTGCAAAACAATTAGAAGCTAGGATTTCTTTCCGTAGAGCAATGAAATCATCAATCGCATCGACCATGAGAATGGGAGCAGAAGGTATCAAAATCATGACTTCTGGCCGTTTAGGTGGTGCTGAGATGGCTCGTACAGAACAGTACAAAGAAGGAAGAATTCCTTTGCATACTTTCCGTGCCGATATCGACTACGCTTTAGCAGAAGCTTTAACTACTTATGGTAAAATAGGTATTAAAGTGTGGATCTGTAAAGGTGAAGTTTACGGTAAACGTGATCTTTCTCCAAACATCGGCGCTGCTAACAATGCTCCAGGCAAAGGTGGCAGACCAGAAGGTAACTTCGGTGGTCGCGATGGTGGCAGAGACAATAGAGGTGGCGACAGAAGAAACGATAAACGTGGCGGTCGTCAAGGAAGAGATAATAAAGGTGGAAACAACAGAGGTCCACGTAAATAATTAACAGTCGTTCAACGATAATAATAAAATAAGATGTTACAGCCAAAAAGAACCAAGTTCAGAAAGATGCAAAAAGGCAGAATGAAAGGCCTGGCCACTCGTGGTTCAGAATTATCATTCGGGTCTTTCGGGATTAAGTCTTTAGAGGCAACTTGGATTACAAGTCGCCAAATAGAGGCTGCCCGTATTGCAGTAACTCGTTATATGAAACGTGAAGGTCAGGTTTGGATTAGAATTTTCCCGGATAAACCGGTAACTAAAAAACCTGCTGAGGTACGTATGGGTAAAGGTAAAGGTGCTCCAGAATACTGGGTTGCAGTTGTTAGACCCGGACGTATCATTTTCGAAGCAGAAGGCGTGCCTTTGGAAATTGCCAAAGAAGCATTGAGACTTGCTGCTCAGAAATTACCTGTTCAAACAAAATTTGTAGTACGTAGAGATTACGTAGAAGCATAAAATAGAGATTAGGATCAATGTTGTAAGTAACTTGTTATTACAACCGCTAGACCTAACATAAAATTTAATAAAATGAAAAACTCAGAAATCAAAGGGCTTTCTCAAGAAGAACTAGTAGCTAAGATTGCAGAAGAAAAGCAAAATTTAACCAAATTAAAATTTGCGCATACAATTTCGGCTATTGAAAATCCTAGTCGCATTAAAGCGATCAGAAAGGAAATAGCTCGATTAAACACTGAATTGACTAGCGTTAAAAAAGCTCAGTCAGCTACTGAAACTAAATAACTTTAGAGTCGAAATGGAAAGACAATTAAGAAAAACAAGAACCGGGTTGGTAGTAAGCAATAAGATGGATAAATCTGTTGTTGTAGCGGTAGAGCGTAAAGTGAAACACCCGATTTATGGTAAGTTCGTTAAGAAAACTACCAAATTTATGGCTCATGACGAGAAAAACGAATGCGGTATCGGCGATACAGTATTGATCATGGAAACTCGTCCGCTGAGTAAAAACAAGAACTGGAGATTAGTACAAATTTTAGAAAGAGCTAAATAAGATGGTACAACAGGAATCAAGATTAAACGTAGCCGACAATAGCGGCGCAAAACAAGTATTGGTTATCCGTGTACTTGGTGGAACCGGCAAAAGATATGCTTCTATTGGTGACAAAGTTGTTGTGACTGTAAAGAGTGCATTGCCTTCTGGTAACATTAAAAAAGGAACTGTTTCTAAAGCAGTTGTAGTAAGAACGAAAAAAGAAATCCGTCGTAAAGATGGTTCGTACATTCGTTTTGATGACAATGCAGCCGTGTTGTTAAACAACCAAGATGAGCCTCGTGGCACACGTATCTTTGGCCCGGTAGCAAGAGAACTGCGTGAAAAACAATTCATGAAAATTGTATCATTAGCACCGGAGGTATTATAAAATGGGAAACAAAGTTAACAAACCGGCAAAATTAAAGATCCGTAAAGGAGACCTTGTAAAAGTTATTGCAGGCGATTCTAAAGGACAACAAGGTAAAGTACAAGAAGTACTTGTATCTAAAAGCAGAGTGATTGTAGAAGGTGTAAACCTTGTATCAAAACACACTAAGCCAAGTGCTGCCACGCCAAATGGTGGTATAATTAAAAAAGAGGCTGCTCTTCATATTTCAAACGTTCAGTTGGTTGATCCAAAATCTGGTAAAACTACTCGTGTTGGCCGTAAATTAAACGCCGACGGAAAATTAGTTAGAGTTGCTAAAATTTCAGGGGAGGAAATCAAATAATGGCATACGTACCAAGATTAAAAAGCAAATATAAAGAGGAGATTGTAGGCACTCTTAAAGAAAAGTTCAACTACAAATCTGCCATGCAAGTGCCTAAGTTGAAAAAAATCTCTATCAACCAAGGTGTAGGTCGTTTCTCAGTAGCTGATAAAAAAGTTATTGATAGCGCTATTGCAGAATTATCAACCATAGCTGGACAACAGGCTGTACCTGCAAAATCTAAAAAAGATATCTCAAACTTTAAATTACGTAAAGGTATGCCAATTGGTGTACGTGTAACTTTACGTGACAATAACATGTATGAGTTCTTAGATAGATTAATTGCTGTGGCTTTGCCTCGTATCCGTGATTTTAAAGGTATCAATGATAAAGGCTTTGACGGAAAAGGTAACTATACTTTAGGTATCACAGAGCAAATCATTTTCCCTGAGATTAACATCGATAGAATCAACAAGATTTTAGGTATGGATATTACTTTTGTAACTTCAGCTACCAACGATGTTGAGGCATTGGAACTTTTAAAACAATTTGGATTACCATTTAAAAATCAAAAAGCAGAACAATAATGGCAAAAGAAGGAGTAAAAGCTCGCGAAATTAAACGCCAAAAATTGGTAGCTAAATATGCTGAGAAACGTGCAGCATTAAAAGCTGCCGGCGATTATGAAGCATTAGATAAATTACCTAAAAACTCTTCGGCTGTGCGTTTACACAACCGTTGTAAGTTAACAGGTCGTCCTCGTGGTTATATGCGTACTTTTGGTATCTCAAGGGTAACATTCCGTGAAATGGCTTTAGAAGGTAAGATACCAGGAGTTAGAAAAGCTAGCTGGTAAGCAATAATTTATATAAGTTTTTGAGTTATAAGTTGTAAGTTGTATTTTTGCAGCCCTTACAGCTTATGGCTCATTGACATATAGCAGCAAAATAGAATATTAACCGATAGCAGGTCCAGAAGTCGGGTGACGCGTACGGATACCACTATCACAACTCAATTATAATGAATACAGATCCAATAGCGGACTATCTTACTAGATTGAGAAATGCTATTAAAGCAAATCACAGAATCGTAGAAGTTCCCGCTTCTAACCTTAAAAAAGAAATCACTAAGGTTCTTTTTGACAAAGGTTACATTGCAAACTACAAGTTTGAAGACACTACAGCTCAAGGTGTAATTAAAATTGCGTTAAAATATAACGCTATCACTAAAATTCCAGCAATCCGTACTTTAACCCGTATCAGTAAACCAGGTTTAAGACAATATGCTGGTGTAGAAAACATGCCGAGAGTATTAAATGGTTTAGGTATCGCAATCTTATCTACTTCTAAAGGTGTAATGACTGATAAAGAAGCAGCCAAATTAAACATTGGCGGTGAGGTATTGTGTCACGTTTATTAATTAAAGGAGATCAGTACAATGTCAAGAATAGGAAAAAACCCAATTAACGTGCCAGCAGGTGTTACGGTTACTTTATCAAAAGATAACGTAGTTACTGTAAAAGGTCCTAAAGGAGAGTTAAACCAAGTTTTAGAAGGCGATATCACTATTTCTCAAGAAGAAGGTGTTTTAACAGTAGTTCGTCCATCAGATCAAAAAAGACATAAAGCCTTACACGGTCTTTATCGTTCTTTAATCAATAACATGGTTGTTGGTGTTACAAATGGTTACAAAATTGAGCAAGAATTAGTAGGTGTTGGTTACCGTGCTTCAAATCAAGGTCAAACCTTAGATTTAGTATTAGGTTATTCTCACCACTATGTATTCCAACTGCCTCAAGAAGTTAAAGTGACTACGGTATCAGAAAAAGGGCAAAACCCTAAAATCGTGTTAGAAGGTATCGACAAACAATTACTAGGTCAAGTAGCTGCGAAAATCCGTTCGTTACGTGCACCAGAGCCTTACAAAGGTAAAGGTATCAAGTTTGTTGGTGAAGTGTTAAGAAGAAAAGCAGGTAAATCAGCTTCTAAAAAATAATTAAAATGGCAGGAAAAAAATTATCACGCAGAGAGCGTATTAAAAAAGGTATCAGAAAAAGACTTACTGGTTCTGAAAACCGTCCACGTTTATCAGTTTATAGAAGCAATAAAGGTATTTATGCTCAAATCATTAACGATGAAACTGGTAACACAATAGCTTCGGCATCATCTTTATCTAAAGATTTCAGTGCTAAAGGAACCAAAATCGAACAATCTGTAGCAGTAGGTAAGTTAGTTGCTGAAAAAGCAATTGCTGCTGGTGTTAAAGAAGTTGTTTTCGACAGAAATGGTTACTTGTACCATGGACGTGTTAAATCGTTGGCAGAAGGTGCCCGCG
>DDEP01000024.1 GCA_002336465.1 Pedobacter sp. UBA1951 | reverse complement strand
TTTGATTAACCACAAATGTGTCTGCGGAGAACGAAACCGCCACTTTTGCCAAGCCGCTGTTACATACTGGTGTTCTTGTCATGCCTCTTGAAGTGTCCGTTCTTGTTGACCAATTATTGTCATTAGTGTTTCAAGTTGGGAGTTCATTTTCAAATCTCTTTCTTGTTTTCTTCTTAAAATTCCTCTACATGCTTGAGGGCTTAAATAAAATTTTTCAGGCACATTGTCAACTTGAACGATGTCTTCGATTGTGCTTTCAATTGGTGCGTTTGGAACTGTCGAACTGTTGAGATATAATTTTTGATTTATTGAAATTACATTGTCTAACAAATACAAGTCTGCACTTAAATTATTTGTAGTTTTCCTCGCTGATTTGTACCAACAAGTTACTTCTTGGTTAGTCTTTTGTTTTAAAAAATTGTCGATTTGGTTGCCAATCCATTTTACAACAGGCACAGCCCAAGAGTTACCAATTGCTTGAAAACGATTTGTATCGCTGTTTCCATTAACCGATGTGTAATTGTCAGGAAAACCCATTAGCCTTTCACATTCTAATGGTGTAAATCTTCTTATTCTGTCGTCTTGTGCAATGTATAATGAACCATTGTAGGCTGCTGCATTTCCGTTCCATTTAGTGCCATAAGCTGAATAAAGACAATCTGTATATTCTCTAAATATTTCAAACTTTGTTTCACCTTTGTAAAATACTTTTTTGTCAGGAATTTCATTAGTTTGAATACCGTCAGAAAACAGATTAAAAATGTTTCCGTTTGAATTGCCTTGTTTTGATGCTTTTAATTTTTTTACAATATTTTGGTTGTCAAATTCAAAAAGTATTTGGTCTGGTCGAAAATCTTTAGCTCCTGCAAGTACATAAAGTCGTTTACGTTGTTGAGCTAAACCGAAATATTTTGCATCAATAACACGCCATGCAACATTTCTATTTGGTCCTTCTAAATACCCTGATTTTGTCCACTTACTAACTTTAATTTCATCGTCAAACCCTGCAAGTCCAGCTATGAAGTTACCAAAAGCATTTGTTTTGTCATTAAGAACCCCTTCAACATTTTCCCAAAGAACTATTGAACGGTCTTTTTTTTCTTCTGCTCTAATTTCATCAATTGCATTTGCAATTTCTATAAATGTAATTGTAAGCTGTCCTCGTTTGTCTGCCAAACCATTTTTCCAACCTGCAAGTGAAAACGCTTGACAAGGTGTGCCACCACAAAATAGATCAGGTGCTTGAACCTTCCCTTTTAAAATTAAGTCAGGAAGTTCCGTCATGTCGCCTAAATTAGGTATGTTTGGGTAATGATGATGTAAAACCTTTGATGGAAATTCAGCAATTTCAGAACTCCACAATTGCTCATACCCAAAAGGGGCAAAAGCTAATTGAGAAGCCTCAATTCCCGAACATACACTACCAAAAGTTAATTTGTCCTTCATTTTTTTCTGATTATCTCTTTTGTAAAGATACTATATGATAACTATAGTATGCAGATTTATTTCTTGTTTTTACTGATAAATTCATTCAAACTGTCTCTCCATTTTTGTATGTCATACCAACCACAACCTACACAACCTTTTTCAGCTTCTTTACCAACTCTCGGAAATTCAGCTGACCAATTTTCATCTCCTTGATAAAAATAGTTTAAACCGTAAAGTTTTCCTCTTTGCCCTGTTTGAAAGCACTTTCTACACGCTTCACGTTTTTGTTGGTTTCTTTGATTGTCAACAAGCTGAAATTTTTCCTTGATTTGAACTTCGTTCATTTCATCAGGATTTTCGGCTCTTGTTTCTTCGTCCCATCTAATTTCTGGGAATTTATGGTCAGGCAATAAGCCATGCCTATTTGCTGAACTTAATTCATAAACATTTACAGCATCCATAACTGCAATTGCTCTTGCTTTGAAAGCTGGCGACATAACTTCATAACCCGTTACACCGCCTTTAGGCAACGGAACTAATTGTAGGTGTGTATCAGTTTTATATTTGCCCTTTACTTTTCTTCTTGTGTCTGTTGCAAGTGTATATCCAAATTCTTTGATGTCTTGAATTCTACGTGCAAAATTTCTATTTGCAGGCAAATCATATTGTACGCTATTCCATTCAAGATTTAGAAGTATATCAAAAAATCCTTTTGTAGTTTCTTTGCCACTCATTTCCTCATTCCATCTTTTACTTTCAGTTGATACGAATTCGGCAACTGCTTTTTTTGAAAATAATGGATAAATATTATTGAGATAATCAACTAAATCTTCGGGAGTTTCAATAAATAAACCTGTACGTCTATAGAAATATGGAATTGAACCTTTCCATGAATAACCATCGGGTTGCACAATAGTTACATCAATATATTTTTCAGATGCTTTTGAATGTTCTCTAAAAGCTTCAACAATGATATACTTGTTGTTTAGTAGTTCCGTAAACGCGTCAATTGTAATTTCCATTTATTACTAATTTTTTAAAAGGTCTTCAATGTTGACCTGTAAAGCGCTAGCAATTTTCTCCATATTCAAGAGTGTTATATTCTTTTCGGCTCGTTCAATCATACCGATGTAAGTCCTGTGAAGGTCGGCACGATGTGCCAACTCCTCTTGGGAAATGTCGAGAAGTCGCCTGTATTTTCTGACGTTTTCTCCGAATAAATTAAGTATGTCGTGTTTAGAAATCATTGCTAACTAAAGTCTGCGTAAAGCTAACTTTAGTATGTAAAATGTGCCACAGACTATAATTAGCATTTTATGTTAGCAATGCCCTGTCGAAATGCGTTTTTGTCTGTCACTTGTTCGCAGTTGTGTCTTCCGCTACGCTTGTATGTAACTCCCAAATATACGAAGGTTTAGGGATATGTTAAATTGTTTATTTAACTGTTATTCAGTTTGTTGTAATTTGATTATCTTTAAGATACTTAAAATGCGAAATGCTATGGATATTCAAAATGCGAAGTAGGATTTTAATGTTTCTTTATTTCAGGTTTCACTCAGAACCATCGAGACAAAAAGGTAATTTGGATAAAATTCGATTACGATAGAAAATTGTATAAATAATAAAAAAACGACCGAGTAAGTTAACTTATACTCGGTCGTTTTTTTAAAGAATACCAAACAGCTGATATTCTTGTAGTGCTAAAAGTTAAGCAGCTCTTTTCTTAATCACAGTGTGGAACCGTAAAAGTCCATGTTTCTGTATTTTTGTTAGGAATGGAAAATGCTACACCCTTATCCATTTCAAACCACAATTTAGGTCTTAATTTTTCTCTACTGATGGTTTCGTTCATGGTCATGCTATCATATAAACGACCATTGATCATCACGTATTTGATTTTTTCAGAGTTTCTGATGTCTTCTAGGGGATTTTCGTCCATTACGATTAAATCTGCCAGTTTACCCGTTTCGAGCGAACCTAATTCTTTGCTCATTCCTAGATAACTGGCTCCGTTTAGTGTGGCTGCTCTTATGGCTTGCAAAGGTTCCATTCCACCTTGCACCATCATCCACAATTCCCAGTGTGCACCCAAACCTTGAATTTGTCCGTGTGCGCCTAGATTAATTTTAGTTCCACCATCGGCAATTTGTTTAACGGTTTTGGCTACTTCTATGTGACCATAATCGCCATATTCAGAAGTTGTTCTCCTACGGGATCTCGAGTCTATGATAGAACGGGGCGTAAAATTCAATAAACGTTCGTTTTCCCACACATTTGTTCTGTCGTACCAATAATTTTCACCCCATTGACCTCCATAAGCTACAATTAAGGTAGGGGTATAAGCTACATTGGTATGATTCCAGAATGAGATTACATCTTTATATACAGGGGAAATAGGAATGCTGTGCTCTATACCTGTATGTCCATCGGCGATCATGCTCATATTATGAAAAAACGTAGAGCCACCTTCGGGCACAACTTCCATTTTTAACTGTCTGGCGGCTTCTATGATCTGCTGACGTTGATCGCGACGAGGTTGGTTGTATGATTTTACAGAAAAAGCGCCAACTGCTTTTAATCTTCTCAAATGAGACAAAGCGTCGTCTAAACTATTGATTACTACTTTAAAATCGCCATCTGCACCATATAAAATAGATCCCGTAGAATATAATCTTGGACCTACCATGCGTCCGGCCTTTAGCATTTCACTTTGGCTAAACACCATTTCTGTATTGCTCGATGGATCATGAGAGGTGGTAACCCCAAAACTTAGGTTAGCCAAATAAGACCAATCTTGTTGCGGACTAATGCCATCTGGACTTGTGCGCAAATGGGCATGTACATCTACCATACCCGGCATAATGGTTTTACCTGTAACATCTACTATTTTAGCTTCGGCAGGTATCGTTATTTCTTCTGTTTTACCTACCGCTTTAATTTTATTGTTCTCTATTAAAATAGTGCCCTCTTCAATAACCTGATCACCTTTCATGGTAATGATGCGAGCACCTTTCAAAGCAACAAGGCCAGAAGGTAAGTCGCTTTTAAGTTTTAAACCAATTGAAATTCCTGTGCTATCAGGTTCAGGTAGCGATTTTGGTGCGCCTTCAACAAAGCTGAAAGTGTTTTTAATTTCACGGCTAAAATATTGTTCGCCCAATGTCCATAATAGTTTCTTGCTATCTGCAGACCAATGCAGGTAAGTTCCTGCATCTTTGGTAACCTTAGTTAAAGGAATAGATCTATTACCTGCAGATAAATCTTGTGGAGTACCTGTGGTAATTAATGGTGTAACATAAGCATTGAACAATTCTGTAAATGCCATCCATTTACCATCAGGACTTGGTAGGAATTGCGTAGCATATTGAGAGGTATAATGTGTTCTTTCATTTCCACCATTTAAATCCATGCTCTTGAAAGCTTTTTTGCCGCTTTCATAACCTTGAAAATAGATACGGGTATCATCTTGGTTAAACATTGGTTTGATACCGTTTTCACTGATCAGCGTTTTACTGCCTCCGTTGGCAGGCATGATAAATATACCTGTATTCTTGCCATAGGTAAGACCTAAAACTTCATTGCCTACGCCCTTTCTGAATACAATCTTATCGCCTTTATTAGAATAAGCAGGAGAGTAATAGTAACCTTTTTCATCTGTAAGGGTAATGGTTTTCCCTGTTTTTAAGTCGGTACGCTTAATGGCTCCCTTAAACTCATCGCTCCAAGTGGTATAAATTACATATTTGCCATCAGGACTAAACTCGGGTTCAAACTCAAAATCTAAACCGTTGGTTAATCTTTCTGGTGCGCCATTAGGCAATTCTTTTTTGTAAAGGTAACCTGCGGCATTAAAAACAACCATTTTCCCATCTGGAGAGGTGGTTAGTTGCCTGATCATTTTTACACTAAAATCAGGTGTGAAAACACTTTGCTCAAAGTGGAGTGCATCTTGTACTGTTTGGTCGCTGGTTACTTCGAAAGGAATTTCAGTTACCGTTAAATTGCCTAGCTCAATCTGTTTGATTTTACCTTTAGCATAAAAAATAATTTTTTTAGAATCAGGAGTCCAAGCAAAGTTGGGATATACACCAAAAATAGCCCAAGTTTCTTGTTGATCTTTAGACAAATCATCATATATAGGCCATTCTTCGCCAGTTTTTAAGTTTTGAATATAAAGCACACTTTTTAAACGTACACGTTTAACATAAGCAATATACTTACCGTCTGGAGATGCTTGAGGTCTGACAGAACCACCTTGTTCGGCTATAAAATTGGTTAACTTACCTGTATTTAGGTCTAACTGTTTTATAGCATAAATTAAACCATTAGGGTCTTTGCTGTATTGAAAAATAGGTCCCGGAGATACATCTTCGCTGAAATATAAAAATCTTCCATCAGGAGAAACATTGGGTTCTCCGGCATCTTGCTGGTCATTTTTGCGTTTGGTCAGTTGTACCCCGTCGCCACCATTGATGTTATACATCCACATTTCGCCCGAACCCAGTGAACGTGATGCTGTAAAATGTTTACGGGCAATGATATATTCACTATTAGGCATCCAAGTGGCGTTGTTCAGCAAACGGAAACTTTCTTTGGTAACCTGCCTTTTGTTATCGCCCTGTCTGTCCATGATCCAGATATTATCGCCACCTCCTTTATCGCTAGTGTACGAAATATATTTTCCGTTAGGGCTAAAACGAGGCTGAACTTCGTATGCAATACCGCCACTCAACAGTTTAGCTTTGCCACCGGTAATAGGCATTACGTAAATATCGCCTAAGAGATCAAAAACAATTTCTTTGCCATCAGGACTTACATCTAAATTCATCCACGTACCTTCATTTGTAGTAATGGAGAAAGTTTTTGTTGGGCCTTTATATTTTTCGACGTCCCATTTTAAGGTCTCTTTTTTTTCTTGGGCAAAAGCCGCAGAAAAGCCTATGAGGCAGGCAGAGATTAAAATCTTTTTATTCATGATACAAGCAAAATAGAAAATATCCCGCAATTTAATAATATCAGTTCGTTTTTATAGTTTTGACTTTGCCATTTTATGACCGCTATAGAAATTTTAAAGAGATATTGGGGACACGATAGTTTCAGGCCTTTGCAGCAGGAAATCATATCGTCTGTTTTAAATGGCAATGATACATTGGCCTTGCTACCAACGGGAGGAGGCAAGTCTGTTTGTTTTCAAGTACCCGCTTTATTGAAAGAAGGAATTTGCATCGTAATCTCGCCCTTGGTTGCTTTAATGAAAGACCAAGTAGAGAATTTAAAGCAAAAAGGCATAAATGCAGTGGCTATTTATGGGGGTATGGGCAAACGTGAGATTGATATCTTATTAGATAATTGCATCTATGGTAATATAAAGTTTTTGTACTTATCGCCTGAGCGTTTGCTGTCTGAGTTGGTAAGAAAACGGATTTCATATATGAACGTAAACCTCATTGCGATTGATGAGGCGCACTGTATTTCGCAATGGGGCTATGATTTTAGACCACCTTATTTACGTATAGCAGAGTTGCGAGCCATTCAGCCCGATGTTACGGTACTGGCTTTGACCGCTACGGCAACCCCACGGGTAAGAGAAGATATTGTCGAAAAACTGGAGCTTAAACAAGCCAAAGTTTTTGTGAAAAGCTTTGGCCGTAAAAACTTGGGTTATGTGGTTTTTAACCTAGAAGATAAGTATAAGAAATTGCTAGATGTGATTAAAAATGTACCGGGTACGGGATTGGTTTACGTAAGGAATCGGAGAGAAACAGCCGAAGTAGCAAATTTTTTAAGCCGTAACCATATTGCTGCCGATTATTACCACGCTGGTTTAGATAGAGATACCCGATTTAAAAAGCAAGAAGACTGGAAAAATAATAAAATGCGGGTAATGGTAGCCACCAATGCTTTTGGCATGGGCATAGACAAAGCTGATGTGCGTTTTGTGATACATCTTGATTTACCCGAAAGTTTAGAGGCTTATTATCAAGAAGCGGGGCGTGCCGGAAGAGATGAAAAGAAAGCCTATGCGGTATTGCTTACCAATGAAGCAGATCGATTGATGCTTAAAGCCCGATACGCAGATAGTTTCCCTACAATAGATGAAATTAAGAAAGTATATCATTTCTTAGGAAGTTTTTTTCAGATAGCTTATGGAGCAGGCGAGGGCTTAACCTTAAATTTTGATTTGGCCTCTTTTTGTAAAAGATCTGGAATTGCGGTTGCTAAAACTATGATTGCCTTAAAGTTTTTAGAACGGGATGGTTATATCAGCGTATCTGATGCCGCATATGTACCTTCTCGTTTAATGTTTGCGGTAAGCCATGAAGATGTTTACCGTTTCCAGATAGAAAATCCGGGCTATGACTTGTTCATTAAAACTATTCAGCGTTCTTATGGAGGGGCTTTTGATCAGTATGTTAAAATCAATGAAAACGACTTGGCCAACCGCCTTAAATTCTCATACAATCAGGTTGTAGCCTATTTACATAAATTACAGGAACATGAGATCGTCTCTTATCTACCTCAAACAGATCAACCTCAATTGCAATTTTTGGTTCCTAGAGTTGATCATATGCACCTTGATATTGATGTAAAACACATTAAATTGAGACATGAAGTATTGGAAGAACAGATCAGTGCGGTGATAGACTATACCCAAAAAGAATATTGCAGAAGTTTGCAGTTGCAGCATTATTTTGGTGAACAGGTTACAGTTAAATGTGGTGTTTGCGATGTATGTATTGCCGAAAGAAAAAACAAAGACATACAAGAGATCAATGATGAGATTGATTTTGAGATTATACAATTACTGCAGAAAAACGGTTACACTTTAGCTGATTTGATGCAGGAGCTTACAGTAGGTAATGAGCACAATAGGATAGAACGCATCAGAGAATTGATGGATGCGGGTAAGATTAAGAGTGATGGCAAAAAATATTATTTATGATTAAATGATGAGGAACCTTGAATTAAAAATCATAGCTTCAATAAATTGAAAATTTTGCGATTTTTGAAAAAAATAAACCTACAGATTATTTACGCATAATTAGCTAATGCAACAAAAAAACAATAAGAAAATTGTCCGTTCATGGGCATTCTTTGATTGGGCCAACTCAGCCTATAATTTAGTGATTACCTCAACTATTTTTCCTGCGTATTACACCGCAATAACTTCAGATAAAGATCCGGCTACCGTAGATTATGTAACTTTCTTTGGTAAGAAATTCGTTAATTCTGCGCTTTACAGTTATGCTATGGCATTTGCCTTTTTGGTAATAGCCATCATTTCGCCCATTCTATCATCAGTTGCCGATACGCGTGGAAATAAAAAGATATTCATGAAAATGTTTACCTATTTGGGTGCTTTGGCATGTTGTGGCTTGTTCTTTTTTGAAGTAAATGAAGCCAAAGGTATCAACACGTTAAACTTTAGCGTAATTATGTTTGTACTGGCGGCAATAGGTTTTTGGGGAAGCTTGGTTTTTTATAACTCATATCTGCCTGAAATTGCTACGGTTGATAAACAAGACAGCGTAAGTGCCAAGGGTTTTACCTATGGCTATATTGGCAGTATCATTTTGCAGGTCATCTGCTTTGTGTTTGTATTTAAACCCGATTGGTTTGGTATAGAAAATCCATCTATTCCCGCCAGACTATCTTTTTTGATGGTAGGCATCTGGTGGATATTGTTTGCACAGATTCCTTTTAAAAACTTGCCTAAAGGAAGCCCTAACTATCAGACAGAAAAGAAAAACATCATGACGAGTGGTTTTAGAGAACTGAATAAAGTATGGCGTGAGCTTAAGCAAATGAAATACTTGAAACGTTTCTTATTTGCGTTCTTTTTCTATTCTATGGGCGTGCAGACTGTAATGCTGGTTGCAACTATTTTTGGTGAAAAAGAATTACAACTACCCACAGAAAAACTGATTGCAACTATTTTAATATTACAAATTGTTGCCATACCGGGTGCTATGCTGATGTCTTATTTATCTACCAAGAAGTTTGGTAATATCAATGTTCTAATAGGTGTGGTAGCCATATGGATAGGGTGTTGCATAGCCGCATATTATTTGCATACCGAAATGCAGTTTTATGCACTTGCAGGTGTAATAGGAATGATCATGGGAGGTATCCAATCGTTATCACGATCAACTTATTCTAAGTTTTTACCACAAGATAGCCCAGACCACACCTCATTCTTTAGCTTTTATGATGTAACAGAGAAAGTTGCACTGGTTTTTGGCCTGTTCAGTTTTGGCTATATAGAGGAACTGACTAAAAGTATGCGTAATTCAGTAATCGCATTGGCCTTATTTTTTGTTTTAGGATTAGTATTTTTGGTGTTCGTTAAGAAAGTAGAGCCTAAAAACGCTTAGTTATATTAATTGGAGAGCGCATGAAAGTAGAATTATTTATACCTTGTTTCGTAGATCAGATATATCCGCAAACGGCATTCAATACCATAAAAATCTTGGAAAAAGCAGGTTGCGAGGTTAGTTATAATTCTAAACAAACTTGTTGCGGACAACCCTCATACAATGCTGGCTATTGGGAACAAGCAAAAGAGATTGGAAGTAAGTTCCTGACAGATTTTTCTGAACAGAAATATATCGTTTCGCCATCGGCCTCATGCGTGGGCATGGTTAAAAACGGATTTAATGATCTGTTTACTAACTCTATGGTACACAACAAATGCCGCAATATCCAGTCGCATATTTATGAGCTTTCTGATTTCCTGATCAATGTTATAAAGAAGGATTATTTTGGAGCAGAATTAGAAGGTAAAGCCGTTTATCATGATTCATGCAGTGCATTGAGAGAATGCAAGATCAAAGAAGAACCCCGTAGGCTTTTAGAAAAAGTGCATGGACTGGAAATGTCGGAGATGAAAGATACCGATATGTGCTGTGGTTTTGGGGGAACCTTTGCGGTTAAATTCGATTCTATTTCATCGGCAATGGCCGAGCAAAAAGTGAATAATGCATTAGAAATGGGGGCTGATTATATGATTTCTACAGATTTATCATGCCTTATGCATATTGATGGGTATATCAAAAAGAAAAACCTTCCTCTAAAAACTATGCACCTAGCCGATGTGCTCGCGAATGGTTGGTTAGAAAGCACACCCTACTGATATCGTAAAATAAAAGATACATAAAAAAATGCATTTAACCTTTTTTAACAAATCGGGTCTATAATGTAACTTAAATTTGAATCTTAGAAATATATCTTTTAAAATGAAAAAATTATTTATTGCCTTATTAGGTGTTGTTGCAATTACATTTAATGTGCATGCACAGAAAAAATCGGGAGCTATCCAGTACGAAACCCAGATAGACCCTGCAGCAATGGCAGCGGCCAGTGGTTTTCCTATTAGCGATGAGATGAAAGCCCGTATGCCTAAATCTGTTAAAGCAAATTATGAGTTGTTGTTTAACGCCACAAATGCCAGCTATATGCCTGTAGAAGAAAATGAAGACAGCAACGGCGGGGGTAGAATGAACATGGGCAGGATGATGATGCGTTTTGGTGGCGGTAGTAATAGGGATTATTATTATTCATTTGCAGATCAGAAAGTATTTGGGACCGTTGATTTAAACGATACAACTTTTGCTATACCTGCTAAATTAACGGTTGATGTAAGTCCTATGGGTGGTTTTAACGGAGGTGGTAACCGTCAAGGAAATGAAAATGCCAATAGTGGAGTTGTTCAGTTTTTACCAGGACCTCCAACTGTAGAGATCATTAAATCTGATGAGACCAAAAAAATCTTAAACTTTAACTGTAATAAAGTTACCATTAAGAGCACTAGAAAAGCAAAGATTTTGGACATGGAAAAAGATGTTATAGATGAAACTGTGCTTTGGTACACCAACGATCTAGGTTTTAATTTTTCTCCAAACCCTAATATGTGGACAGAAGGTGTGGTATTGGCCATTGAAAATAAAGGCGGAGGTACTGTTGCCAAAAGTATTGATTTTAGAGGCGTAAGTAATAAAGATGTGAACTTGCCTAAAAAAGCTGTTGTAATTACTCCTGAGCAATACCAACAGAAGATGGAAGCCATGATGAAGCGCATGAGAAACAACAATAACAGAGGAGGACAAGGTGGTGCTCCAAACAGAACCGTTATCAATTAATTTTCTTTTAAAACTATATAACAAAACAAAAACCTGACGGATATGCGTCAGGTTTTTTTATGAAAAGATATTTCTTTTTATAGTGTATAAAATGGTTAACCTACTTTAAGGCTGCTACCAATAGTATTGGTTTTAGCTTCATTTTCTTTTAGCTCACGTTGCATGATTTTTGCAATTTTTGTGCTGCCATCGTGGCTCCATCCCGGAGGATTAATAATGTACTTGATTTTATCGACAAACTTAGGTGCTTTTTTAATATCATCTTTCAGCGCAATAAATTCGTGAAAAATAATATTAACAGGTCCAGTATCGGTAGGTTGTGTAGTTAAGCCATATTTAATCTCATCTTCGGGCATTTCTTCTTGAAAAGTACCGAACATTCTATCCCATAAAATAAGGACCATCCCCATATTTTTATCTAAGTAGCGCACATTGCACGCATGATGTACACGATGATGAGATGGCGTTACGAAAATGTATTCAAACCAAGGATGCAGTTTGCCTACCGTTCTGGTATGAACCAAATTGCCATAAATTTGGGTAACCAAGTAAGCAAATAAGATATCTAGAGCTGTAAAACCCATAAATGCTAATGGCAGATAAAAGAATACACGGTACAAAGGTTCAAACACGGTGGATCTAAAACCAGTTGTAAGGTTGAAGTGCTCTGATGAGTGATGGGTAACGTGCATAGCCCAGAAAAAGCGCACATAATGACCAACTGTGTGTAAAAACCAGTATAAAAAATCTTGCGCAAGAACTAATACGATCCAATATACCCATACATTGCTGATTTCGAAAAGCCTGAATTGATAGCAGTAGTCTAGTAAAAAGAATGTGGCGAATTTCATGCCTAGATTGATGATCACTGCACAAAGCATTAAATAGACATTGGTCCAAGTATCTCTTTTCGTATAAAGTTTTCTATCGTGCGTATAACTAAAGTACATTTCTACCAATGTTAGCACAATTACAAAACCAAATAAGGCGCCCACAGAAATGTCGCTTCCGGTAAATTTCATTTTATAAATTATTGTAAAAAATTAAGCTGTTAATAATATCGTCTTTGTGAACTTTACAGTTAAAAGTACACTGACCAATTTTTTCAAGTAACGAAAACATGATTTGCCCCTCTTCATTCTTTTTATCACTTTGCATTAAGCTAATCAAAGCGTTAAAGCTCTTTTCTGCAATGTGATATTTAGGATAAACAGATAAGATATATTGACAAATATCATCCAGTTCTGTATTTGATAAAGTGCAATATTTCTCAGCTAGATAAGCTTCACATACCATACCTATGGCAATAGCTTCGCCATGTGTTAAAGAAATTTTATCGTGTTCTAATGAATAACTTTCAACAGCATGGCCAATGGTATGTCCAAAATTTAAGATTTTACGTAAACCTTTTTCCAAAGGATCTTGCGTTACTACTTGGTTCTTTATCTGTATAGAATGGTAAATAAGCTGAGCAGATATTTTTTGGTAATCGCAGGTTTTTAAATCGTGGTAATATTCAGGATCGGCAATAAGTCCATGCTTGATCATTTCGGCAAAGCCAGAAAGCAATTCACGTTGTGGCAAGGTTTCTAAAAACTTGTTTTCAATGAACACCGCTTGAGGGAGAGCAAAAGTGCCTACCATGTTTTTTACGCTGTCTATATCTATGCCTGTTTTACCACCAACAGATGCATCAACTTGCGATAAGAGCGTTGTGGGAATATTGATGAAATCTATACCTCTTTTGTAAGTAGAAGCTACGAAACCACCCATATCGGTAATTACGCCACCACCAAGGTTAATCATTAAGCTTTTGCGGTCGGCTTCAAAATCCAACAAGGTTTTCCATATTCCAATGCAAAAGTCTATATTTTTATTTTCTTCGCCAGAATCGGTTTCAATGATATCGAAATGATCAAGATCATCTGTCATTTCTCTAAAAATAGGTATGCAAAGTTCGGCAGTATGCGTATCTACAAAAACAAAAACTTTACTGTAATGCTTTTGCTCCAACAAATGTTTGAGAGGAGCTAGGCTACTCTCAAAATAAATAAAATGGTCGGCACTTTTTATAGGTTCCATTATTCAATAATTACTGTTTTGCCCATAAACTCAATTTTATCGCCTGCACGTACTTTAAGCCTTTTTCGGTAATCTACAGTGCCATTGTACTTAACCAAGCCTTCTTCAACAACAGTTTGGGCTTCTCCGCCACTTTGAACTAGTGCTGCTGCCTTAAGCAAAGCAATTAAATGAATAAATTCGCCTTCTAATTTAAATTTTATCATTGCGAGGCAAATTTACGATTTTCTAATTGGTTTAATATCTAGAAGCTGGTTTAACAAAATCATTTACCAATTTATTACAATCTTCTGCCAATCTATTGGTATTGATTTGGAATTTTATTCTGTTAAAATTTTGTTTTTAAAATAAAATTTGTTAATATTTGTTGAATTTGTTACAGTAACTAAGTTGAAAAACTAAAAACCGTTAACTATATTCGTTTATTGAGTTGGAAGAGGTAAATTTCTATAAAGTAG
>DDEP01000218.1 GCA_002336465.1 Pedobacter sp. UBA1951 | reverse complement strand
ATTACTTAAAGAAAGATGCTGAAACGAGTTCAGCATGACGCATTTATTTAAAGCATTAGTTGTTAAATTGAACCCACTGCAATGTGCTTAAACTATACATTTATCAATTAATCAATTTACTAACTAACCAATTCAACGAACAACGAACAACGAACAACGAACAACGAACAACGAACAACCAACCAACTAACCAATTAACCAATTAACCAATTCAGCGAACAGCGAACAGCGAACAACGAACAACGAACAGCCAACCTACCTATTCAACTTATTTTCAAACCACAAAAAGCCAATAGCAAGTACAAAACCAATCAAAAACCACCATTTTGATACTTCATTTTTAAAAATTACCCTTGTTTCTTCACCTAACTGGTCAACTTTTTGGTTGTGGGTAAAATAGCTGTTTTGTTGAAGCAATTTGTATTGACGAAGCGATTGCCAATCTGCTTTACCATAAACAAAGAAATTGAAATCATGTTGATTAACATTTATGCTATGCCACCCTTTGGTTAAGGGCCAAGTTTGCGCCTGCCAGTTATTCGGAAATAAAAGATTTTGTTGAACGGCTAAACGCTTTGAACCATATTGTACAAGAGGAATACCTGTTTCTGCGGTTGCGATATCAAATACAAGTTTATGCTGAACAACCGGAATGGAGTTATTGGTTTGTAAGGTAAGATCAGGTTCCTGTTTGCGAGCAGCTGATCGGATCAGCTCAGACCAATAGCGGGCGTAATCTTGCTGATGCCCCGAAAGTAACCATTGGTAGCTGGTTTGCAGAGTGGTTGCCATAAGCTTACCATTGCCAAATAATTCTTCAGCCGCTACAACATGTTGCTGTTTGCTTATGATCACCGCTTGCTGACGAGATGAAGGACTGATGTAAAGTTGCTGATTTGATGGGAGAGTAGCCAAGTCCATTTCATGATCGCGTACAAATAAGCTGGTAAGTTTGTCTTGCACCTGTAGGTTGGTCAACTTAAACCTGTTCATCAATGCTGCATTTGCGCCGGGTTGTTCTGCCCATATAATTACACCTAAACCCTTTGTTACAGCTTGCTCAATTGCTCTTTTCTCGGTAGGAGAAATGCTTTCCAGCTCCTGTTGGTCAATGATCAGCACATCTTCTTTCTCCAATATATTAGATTGTATGCTGTTGATTTTAAAACTGCTGCGGTTCAAAAAATCAATACTGTATTTGTTTTTGCTGATCTGGTTCCTCACAGCAAGAGGGTATTGATTTTCATACAACCATTTTTTGAGAAAATTGTATTCAAAACTTGGAAAAGAAGTGAGCATGAGCAGGTTTAAAGGAGCCTTGTTGGTGGTTTGCACCGGAAGGCTTTCTTTGGCAAGTGTATCTTTGCCGTTTAAAGCAACCAGTTCTAATAATACTTTTCCTTTTTGTCTTATGGGATGCTTTAAGTTAAAACTGCTCAGTTGTTGGGCTGGAAGAGAAACAGAATCTAAAGTAGTTCCAAATCCAGTTAATTTAAGCTGTACAGGTTTGGCAAAAGAATTATGGTAAACGCCCTGTACGGTAAAAATTTCTTCTTCTCTTAGTTTTTCGTTCCAGTTGCATTCAATTATACCATCAGGTTTTGCTGCCGGATGAAATTCGATTTTATGATTTTTTAGTTTTTTAAGCTCATCAGTTGCAAGCCCATAACCATACACTTTTAGATTTTGTATAGCTGTATGCCCTGTTAGATAATAAGATAGGTCTGGAATAAAATCAGCCTTTTGTTTGAGCTTATCTTTTAATGAAGGATCTGTATAATATAATTTACCTTGAATATGGGCTAAACTATCTGCCGAAACACCCGGGGTAATAAGATGGAGCACATTTTTTTTAGTTTGCAGGCTCGTTTCAAATGAAAGTGGAAGAACAAGAAAAACGAAACAAGCACACATGATAATATTGGCTGCTATTCGCCAAGCTAACCAACGGCGATTATTTCTCCCAAGCTCTTTATAGATAAGAAAAGCGAGTAATAATATACAGATACCAATAACAAATAAACCAAATCCCATGATCAATAGCTTTTAAGACGGTTAAAGTAATGCTCGGCTAAATTTTTGTTTAACCCTTTAGTTGCAGGTTCAGGTAGTGAGGTACCAGTACCTATAATACGGTAAATGGCATTAGATACGCTGTTCAGATCATCAAGAGCAGGCACTTTCTGTACGTTTAGCTTTCTGAGGCTTTTAAGTGCAGGTAAAAAGCTTGCCGGGTGACTGGCTGTAGCCATAATGATTTGTTTTTCGCCTGTTTGCAAAAATGCTTTTTCGTTGGCAGAAAAAGGTTTACCATTTTTATGCAGGTCTAATAAAGCCAATAGCAATTTAAGCTCCTCCTTGGTGCGGTCTTTTAATTCATAATGAAGATTTTGGTAAGGTTCTGTAATTTCCTTTAATTCGCCCGTTAAACGCTTTTCGGCTTTTATCGGAGCAGTTTTTATGGTAGTCTTTGCTACGTAAACCCTCGATTTTTGCTGCAGGTCTTTAAGCAATCTTAAGGCCTTATACTCAAAAGGGAGTGCATCTTGGGCTTGATAGGTACGAAGCTGTAGCTCGGCTTTCCACATTTCATTGAGCACGGCTTTGAGTTGGGCTTTTATTTCGGGTTCAAAGAACGTGGCATCCTCGGCAATATCATGTTTATGGGCATATTTATCCATCAAGGCTTGTACATCGCCAAATTTTTCTGGTTGCTCATTCTGTTCGCCATGATCATGCCCATCGTGATCGTCATGATCTCCGCCAATCTCAGTTTCATTCTCTTCTCCTAAGAACTGACCGTACTTTAAGCGCAATAATTTTTGGTCTATACCTAAAGTATTGCTACGCTTTTTAAATTCTTCCACAGAAATAGAAGCGCTTTCAGCAAGTAATTTTTCGGTATCTAATATAATTTGTCGCTGACTCCTGAAATACTCTGGAACTAGGTTAACGCCCGAGGTTATACCTGCCATGCTCATCAATTCGGCAGTATCTACAATAGAAACTGCATACACATCAGAACGGCTCTGCTGGCCTTTGTTATCTTTTGCATGTATAAAGAAATAAAGCTCATCCCCGGGTTTCATCCCTAAATTTTTTAGGTCTATATGTTTAGTAAGTTGTGAAACCTTTTTGCCCTTAAATGAAACATTAAAGTTGATTTTCTTTTCTGTAAAGCTTACGCTCTCGCCTTTGCCACTTGCCATGGTTGCCGAAATAAAAGCTTCCGTAATACCATAATCATCGGTTAGCAAGGCTTTAAGGTCTATTTGTTGAGCTTGGCCTATATCTATGGTTGTTTGTGGTTTGGGTTGTAGTATTTTAATGTTTACAGGAAAATCAGGAATAACCTCGATTTGGTAAAGATCAGATTTGACCCCATCTAGCTCTAATTGGTAAAACCCCTGTTTCTCTATCTGCTTTGCAAAAGACCATTCAGTAGCATGATCACCTGTAGGGCTTAATCTAAGTTTTTCTTCTCCGTTAAAAATCAGGTAAAATGATTGTACAGGTTTATTGGTGCGGATGTTCCAGCTTACTTTGGCTCCGGTTTCGGCTTTAATGGCAAACTGCTCCTGTTCACGCGAAGCATTACCGGTATAAGCAG
The DNA here is from genome assembly GCA_002336465.1 of Pedobacter sp. UBA1951. Classification (GTDB taxonomy): domain Bacteria; phylum Bacteroidota; class Bacteroidia; order Sphingobacteriales; family Sphingobacteriaceae; genus Pedobacter. The sequence goes on along the minus strand of DDEP01000218.1, from coordinate 2,665 downwards.
GAGGAACAATATGGATGCGGTAACTGGCTACCTGTGGCAAGATTTTTTCGGGTTGATGGGTATTTCCTTTTATAGATTTCGTTGCTGCAGATAAAGACGCAAAAGAAGGGATGTTCTTAACCAGTATAAATGCACCCGAACCTATAACCAGCCATGCCAAAGCTATGGCTATTTTAGTAGTATCCTTAAAAACATGTTGCAAAGGTAGATAAGAGCTTATTTTAGCTACTTGCAAGTTTTCTAGCAAACCTAGATCATTTGGGTCTTTAAGGAGCAGGGCACTACTGTCTTCAAGCTCCGGAAACCTGCTGTCAAGGTAACGCGTAATGTATCTTTCGTCTATTTTCCAAATAGGGCGGATCCCTAAAAAAATGGCTGCAGATAAAATAAATACCACATAATAAATCCACTGCGTTTCGCCATGCCAGTAATTAAATAAACTACCTGTAAGTAAAGCAAGGCCTAGGCTCAATGCTAGCGCACGGAAAAGATAAATCATCCTTTTCCGGTTTTTTAAGTGCCCTATATATGCTTTACCATCCATTTTTATGCTTGCTTCAAATTAGATTTACGTTTAAAAGAAAGAAACCGTTCAATAAATAAAATAACCAAGGTCAATACCCATAAAAATTGATCTAGAGGTTTTGGCGCAGCGGTAAGGGCTTTTGCTTTTGGATTATCTGTAAAGGAACTGATGGGTTCATCGCCTGTTAAACCAGTGCCAGTAGTTTGTTCAAAGCCAAATTGCTGTGGTTTTTCGGCATAAATTATAGGCAACATACATTTCACAAAAACATCTTTCCATACCAGGTCTGTCCATTTTGGATTTAGCCTGCTGTATAAAGTATAGCTATGAACCTCATTTTGTGTTAATGTTAAAAGAGGATTCCCAAAACCATCTTTCCAAAGTGTTTCGCTATCGTCGTTCTTCTTTTTGGTAATAGATTTAAAAACCTGAACAAGATCAGGTCCTTGTGGTGTTTCTTGATCAAAAACCATAAAACTGCGTGCGGTATTGATTTTGCCATTTGCATATTGAAACAGAACACCATTCTTTTTCAATAGCTTGCTTAAGTTAGGGTCTATAGCTTGATCTGTTAACCAGAACAAGGCATCTAAATTACCTGTATTTTGTGAAGGACCATGAAAAACAATTTGCTGTCCTGAATAATCGCCTATAGCTGCTAAAGCGGCTTTTACATATCGGGCGTCTTCGCTTTCGGCAGGATAGACCATTACATGGATAGGATCCTGTTTCTGATCATTTACTGTGGTATAACGAGTAGAATAGGGCGATGTTTCTGCTTTATAATTGCGATTTAAGAATTGTACATAGCTATTGGAAAGCGAATCTTTTGCAGGAGATGTTTGCCAATGCAACTGAAGATGCAGATCAGGAAGTTCATCGTCTAGTGGGAAGCTATTTTTTGAGCTAAATACCCATACAGGATAGCGATTGGGTAACAGGTAATTGGCCTGTTTAAGTAAAGAAACTGAGCTTAACGCTAGGCTATCTCTAAATGTATTTAAGGTATCTTTTAAACGGAGCTGATCAAAACCATATCCAAAGTTGTGTATTTGGTAACCTTTGTTCAATAAAGAATCAATGGTTTTATGATGAGTTGAATACGTTGAACCAAATTCTTGTTGGTTTACGAGGATCCAGCCGCCTTTTCCTGTGATCGCGCTACCTTTCAAATAAGGTTTTGCCAGTAGAAATACGGCTAAGATCAAGAGCGCACAGCGTAGCAGAAACAACAACCATTCATTTATGTGCCAACTTCTGGCATTAGAAGCAGCGCTCATGCCCAATAAAGAAGTACTCCCAATCTTTAAAGTCTTTCCCTGTTTTATTCGCCATAAGTGAATAAGTATGGGGATAACTAAGCTTGCAAGTGCCAGTAAACCTATGGGATATAAAAACTGCACGGTTAATTATTTAATTTATTTCGCTGGTTTAAAAAATCTCTCAGAGCCTGATCAATAGGCTCATCGGTAGATAAAGTTCTGTAATAGATTTTCCGGTCTAACATGGCTGTCCTGATTACTTTCAGGTGGTCGGCCATTCGCTCTTGGTATGCTGCTCTGGCTTTGGCTTGGTCAATTTGTAGAATTTCGCCTGTTTCCAAATCTTCAAAAGTAGAATAACCTTTAAAATTAAGCTCAAGCTCATTTTTAGCCATTACATGAAAAACAATAATTTCATGCNNGCAAAAAGTGCATTGTAATGAATAGGATTGGTAAAACTGCCTTCAGGCTTAATATGCTCAAGTTGATAGAACAAGCGAGACAAATGCTGAAAATCTTGACGCGAAGCCATAGAAAAAATGCGGTTCTGCTTAAAAACATAAAGCCCTATGGCATCACCTTGCAAGTTTGCGAGATAAGCTAAAGAAGCTGCTATGTACCTTGCGTACTCTATTTTGGTAAAATCGCCATCGTGATGGTTCATAGAGGCACTGGCATCGATCAGTAACCGTACCGAAATGCTGGTTTCTATTTCCGATTCCCTAATGTAATAGCGGTCAGATCGAGCAAACATTTTCCAGTCTAAAGACCTCAGGTCATCGCCGGGCTGATAACTCCTGTACTGGCTAAATTCCATGCCAGCACCCTTGATCGTACTTTTATTGATTCCATTCATAAAGCCGTCTATCGTGGTTTT
>DDEP01000247.1:1094-26859 GCA_002336465.1 Pedobacter sp. UBA1951 | reverse complement strand
ATCTGTAACATGGGTGCAGAAATTGGTGCTACTACCTCAACTTTTGGATATGATGATAGCATGGAGCGTTACTTGCGTGCTACAAACCGTGCTGATGTAGCTGATGCTGCAAATGCAATTAAAGATCACTTAACAGGCGATCCTGAAGTTTATGCAAATCCAGAGCAATACTTTGATCAGGTTATAGAAATTAATCTTGATGAATTAGAACCTTATTTGAATGGTCCATTTACGCCTGATTTAGCTACTCCTATTTCTAAAATGAAAGAAGTTGCTGCGGCTAACGGATGGCCATCTAAAGTAGAATGGGGCTTGATCGGTTCATGTACCAACTCGTCTTACGAAGATTTATCGCGTGCGGCATCTGTGGCTAAGCAAGCTATCGCTAAAGGTTTAGGTAAAAAAGCAGAATTTGGTATTAACCCAGGTTCAGAGCAAGTACGTTATACTGCAAACAGAGATGGATTGCTAGAAACNNGCTGAGAAACAAGAGAAGAATACAATTGTACATTCATTTAACCGTAACTTTGCTAAACGTGCAGACGGTAATCCTAATACTTATGCTTTTGTAACTTCGCCTGAATTGGTTGCTGCCTTGGCTATTGCTGGTGATTTAGGTTTTAACCCAATTACAGATACTTTAACTAATGATAAAGGCGAACAGGTAAAATTAGATCCACCAGTTGGAGATGAATTACCTGTAAAAGGATATGCCGTAGAAGATGCGGGTTATCAAGCTCCGGCAGAAGATGGCTCTAAAGTAGAGGTGTTGGTTTCTCCAACTTCGCACCGTTTACAATTATTAGATCCATTTGCAGCTTGGGAAGGTACGGATCTTAAAGGCTTAAAGTTATTGATTAAAGCTAAAGGTAAGTGTACTACCGACCATATTTCAATGGCTGGTCCTTGGTTAAAATTCCGTGGTCACTTAGATAATATCTCTAACAATATGTTGATTGGTGCTGTAAACTTCTTTAATGATAAAACAGATTGTGTTAAAAACCAATTGACCGGAGAATACGGGCCAGTTCCGGCCACGCAGCGTGATTATAAAGCTGCTGGTATAGGTTCAATCGTGGTAGGAGATGAAAATTATGGAGAGGGATCATCACGTGAACATGCAGCTATGGAGCCTCGCCATTTAGGTGTACGTGCAGTACTGGTAAAATCTTTTGCCCGTATCCATGAAACCAACCTTAAAAAACAAGGTATGTTGGCATTAACTTTTGCTGATAAAGACGATTACAATAAAATTAAAGAAGATGATGTTATCGATATTATTGGTTTAACAGCGTTTGCGCCAAATAAGCCTTTAAATTTGGTATTGCATCATGCAGATGGTTCACAAGATACTATCGTAGTGAATCATAGTTATAATGATCAGCAAATAGAATGGTTTAAAGCAGGGGGTGCCTTAAACATCATTAGAAGAGAAGCTGCTGCTAAAGCAGGGAAATAAAGAATAATCTTTTAAACATAAAATCCTCTTGGTTCTAAATCAAGAGGATTTTATGTTTTGGAGGCGTTTTGTTATTGAGTTGATATGTTTCTTATGTTGCTCTTGCATTCATAAAAAATATCAGTAGTTTTGCCGGCTAACCGGAAATCTTAAATTATGAAGAAACTATTATTGATGGCGTTCTCCTTATTGATCTTAACGAACGCTAAAGCACAAGATGAAAAGAATACTATTAAAATCAATCCATTAAGCGCATTGATAGGGGTGGGTTCTGTTTTTTACGAAAGAAAAGTGGATGAGAACAGCTCTATACAGTTAGGTGTAGCTTATACAGGTTTAAAACTAGATGATGTTAAGTTTAATGGGGTAGCTATTACTCCAGAATACAGATTCTATTTTAAACAGAAAGCAATTAGTGGTGTATATGTGGCCCCATATTTAAGGTACCAAAATTATAACGTGAAAAGCGGGAATGATGAAGGTTCTTATAACTCTATAGGTGGCGGTGCACTTATTGGTCGCCAGTGGGTATATGGTAGCGGTTTCACTTTAGATTTGTTCTTTGGACCATCTTATAACAGTGGAGATTATAAAGTGAAAAGTGGAACAGAACCTGAGTTTAAAGGAGGAATTGACGGAATTGGTATCAGAACTGGTATTGCATTAGGTTTTGGTTTTTAAGAAGGCAATCAATTATATTAAACAAAAAAGGAGGCCATTGGCCTCCTTTTTTGTTTAATCCTCTAAAGGAAGATTTTCTTGTAAAAACTTGGTGATTTCAGGTATATCTTTTTCAAATACATGTAGCTGTATTCCGCTTATTGAAGCATCTAACATAGGACGTAGCCAAGCTGTATTTTCGCCTGAAAGAAAACACTCGAATCCTGCATCTCTTAAACGAGTAAGAGTCATCTGCGCTTCAATGGGGTTTTCGTAATTTTTATATATTATTATTTTCTCTGTTGACATAAATTCTAAAATAGCATTTTATTTTACCTTTTCAAAAAATCCCGCCACCAGTACCCCGAGTTTTTTATAGTTCTTTTTTGGGTTTTAAAATCATTATGAACCAAGCCAAATTTAGCCTTGTAACCCTCTGCCCATTCAAAGTTGTCAATAAGCGTCCAAGCAAAATATCCTTTTACTGGAGCTCCGTCTTTTTTTGCTTTTAACAATGCTGCTAAATATGCTTTAAAGTAATTGATACGCTCTTGGTCATCAATTGTATCATTAATTAGTCTGTCGTTAAATGCGGCGCCATTTTCTGTAATTATAATGTTCTTTATTGTAGGGTATGAGGCAAACTGCATAATTACATCATAAAAACTATCGGCATTGATTTCCCAGCCCATAGCAGTATGCGGTTTACGTCTGCTTTTAGCTTTTACTTCCCAAGCATTAACAATAGGTACAAACGTATTGTACTTTATTACCAAAGGAAAATAATTCTGCAGGCCTATAAAGTCAAAATCAAAGGTCATTTTTTCTTTGTAACGCCAAATGGAGTTGCTAATGGCAAACTTCTCTAAGATGTCCCAGTTTGCTGTAGGGAAATCCAATCCTAAAACTGGTTCTAAAAAAAGCCTGTTCATTAAACAGTTTACACGTTCTGCAGCCAAAACGTCTGTTTGTTTATCGGTATAAGGAATTATTTTAGAGCAAGAAAAAGTGGTGCCTATATTGGCGTTTACGATTTCTGAACGTAAGATTTTACCTCCTTCTGCCTGTGCAATAGCAGTGTGCTTAACGGCATTCAGAAAATTATCGAGGCCAGTTAACCCCGGTGCGTGTATACCCAGCATGTAACCTAAAGAAGTATAGCCGAAAGGCTCGTTCAACACAATCCAGTTCTTAACTTTATAACCATATTCTACGGCACAAAGTCTCACAAATTCGTTAAAAGCTTCATTGATAGCATAAACGGTCCAACCGCCTTCTTTAGAAAGCGCTTCGGGTAGATCCCAATGGTAAAGCGTAACATAAGGTGTAAGATCTAAGGCTAGGCAAGCATCAATTACATCGTGATAGAACTTTAAACCTTCTTTATTGATTTTTCCTCTTCCTAAAGGCAAAATACGCGACCAAGCTATTGAAAACCTGAAAACTTTAAATCTCAGTAATTTGACTAATGCTAAATCTTCATGGTATTTATGGTAAAAATCGCAGGCCGTTTTAGGGGTTGCACCATTTTTAATCTTACTTAATTTTCCTGCAAAGGTATCCCAAATTGATAAACCTTTGCCATAACTGTTGGCGGCACCTTCAATTTGTGCAGCAGCCGTTGCTACACCCCATATAAAATCTGATCCAAAATCTGATGAATGCATATATATCCTTAGATTGACAAATTGCCATAACTAAGTTAATGTGATGTTAACTATTTGTGAAATTTTTAAAAGTTAACTTAAATCTAATCCAATTTGTTTTAACAATACCGTAGCATTAAAGGTTTTACAAGGCCCCTTTTTAATTAAATAATCAAATTCCATTTCATCTTGTGAAATCTGTATATCAAAATGATAATTGCGTACTGATTGTGGGTATTGAGTTTCAAGTTCAGAAAGCTGCAGATCGTGGGTAGCAAAAAGGGTAGGGGTTTTAAGTACAATCATTTTTTCAATGAATGCTTTTGAGCCAGAGAACTTGTCTTTGCTATTGGTACCTCTTAACATTTCATCTATCAATACCAAAGCATTATTTTGTTCTAGTACATTAGATAGGATCATTTTTAGACGGTTAAGTTCTGCTTTAAAGGTAGAAGTATTCTCATTCAGATTATCCTTTATGCGCATGTAGGTCAATATTTTAAATATGCTGATTTGCATTTGATCTGCGCATACATTTGCCCCTGCGTAAGCTAAAACCATATTAATGCCTATTGTTCTTAGAAACGTGCTTTTACCAGCCATATTGGATCCGGTAATGATATCAGTAGTAGGATGAGTTTCAAATTCGTAATTGTTTTTAATGCATTTTTCAGGAGCAATTAAAGGATGACCTATAGCTTTGGCTTTAAAGATGAAATTATCTTCAATTTGAGGGCTTGTCCACTCGGGATGGTTGAAATGTAAAGTGGCAAAAGCAATGATTTCCTCGCAGTAGCTGATTGAATCGAGTCCTTCAACAACATTATCAGAAGCTTTGTCGTACCATTTTTGTAAGTCGATGCAGCACTTGATATCCCACAGAAAAAAATAGTTCAAGATGATAACCATTACCATATTTAAACGGGCATCAAATGCTTGGATGATTTTTGATAAATCTTTGATTTGTACACTTAACTTATTTTTTCTCGACAGGTAGCGTGCTAGGTAGGGGCTTTGCCATTCTTTTTCTTCTGTCCAGTTAATTACATCGGCATAATTGCTGATGAGGCTGGAGCTGCCACTGAAACCAAAATAAACCTGATTGATTTTTTTCATAAAACCAAAAATCAATGCAGCATTTAAAATGGCGAGAAGACTTAGTAAAGACCAAAATTTGCCTCCAAAAATAATGGCAATAAGCAGTATGCCAAATGAAAGGAAAGGAGCAATGTTTACATAAGTTCGGAGGTAAATATTTTTAGTGAATAGGAGCTGATTTTGTAATGAATGATTAAGCTTTTGTTTGATCAGTTTGATTTTGTTGCCATCATGTTCCTTTAGCTTAGCTCTAAATTCAAATGTTTTTTGGGTTACGCTATTCATTTCAGCTATCGCTTCTTGCCTTTCTATGATTTCCTCCCTGTTTTTTTGAGCAGCCAAGCTTTTTGCTAATTCATCCTTGCCTTTTTGGGTAGAACAACGGTTAATGAGCTGGTATAATGAACCCGGACCAAAAACATCAAGATCAGAGCTGTAAGGGTGAAGCTCGTCGTTGTAATCCTGCCCATTTCCATAACCATTATCCTGTGCCGTTAAAACATTTACCTCATTCTCAAAAACCCATTTGAGGTGTTGTTCATATTCTTCTTGACTAATTAACCTATTCTGTTTTTTAACGATGATGATAAACCCGATAATCGGAAACGATAACATGGCACTCCAAAATATAATGGCGGTATTATTTTTTGAACTTAGCAGAAACACAAAGAAAAGTATTTCTATGCCCATTGCCATTAAACGGGCCATTGAATGGCGGTTAATCTGTTTTTTCAGTAAGCCGATTTGATTGATACACTGATTAATCTGTTCTTTATAATAAGCGAATACTTCAGACTGCGTTTTAAACATTATATATTTGAATTGTTTTAGGATAAAGATAAACAATAACCTCAAATTTGATTTTTAAAAGGGCTTATTGTTACTTGTAATTAATTTTAATGAAGATCACTTTAATAGCAATTGGTAAAACAGAAGATAAATACCTTATTGAAGGTATGGAGAAATATTTAACTAGGTTAAAGCATTATATCAATTTTACCTTGGTTATTATTCCGGATATTAAAAATACCAAGAACCTAACGCAGTCACAACAAAAAGCAAAAGAAGCAGAACTTATCTTAAAGCAGTTGAATAATAGTGATACGGTAGTGTTATTAGATGAGAAAGGTAGGAAATATACTTCTGTAAAATTTGCAGATTACCTCAATAAACAGATGGTAGGTAGTATTCAACATTTGGTTTTTGTTATTGGAGGTCCTTATGGCTTTGACCAAAGCATCTATCAGCGGGCGAATGGAAGTCTATCTTTATCAGATATGACTTTCTCGCATCAAATGGTGAGGTTGTTTTTTATAGAGCAGTTGTACAGAGCTTTTACGATTTTAAAAAACGAGCCTTATCATCATGAATAGTTATGGAAATGATAAAAAATTAGCATCTTTAGAGAAAAGCCGTTGTTATGTTACCAAGCGATTATAAACGTAAGTATAGGTTTAGAACCGATACTACGAACGAGAAAAAGTATATGAATGTCGTGTTATATGTTACTCTTATAGTTTTGGCAGTTCTATGGTATTTAATGAAATAAAATCTTTATTAAAATAAAAAGGAGGCCATATTTTTCATATAAGGCCTCCTTTTTTATAAGTTGTTATCTTAATCTGTCGGCAGATTTAATCAGTTTTTCATCGTGGTTAATGCCTCTTATTGCTAAGAAATTAAAGATGATGGCAATTAAAGGTAATCCTATGCCAATGCCTAGATCAATGCTGGTTAAAGTACCTGGAATTTGCTTGGTTAATTGTGAGAACCAAAAAGAAAGAACAACAATTAAAAGAATGTTCAGAAGGATAATTCTTTTTTGCAAAGTACGGTTCCTATAATTAAAGATATTTACAAGNNGTAGTTATTGCTGTAAAGAGAGGAGCAAAGCATAAACATGCTAATGTGATAGCGGCCATAAGAAGCCATACAGACTGTATTCTTTGTATCATAAAGTTCTTTTTTCTTCAAAAGTAATCAAAATAAGCTGTTTGATTAACAAGCTTAACCCTTAAAAATGTTTTTAAATAAATAACTTTTAACTTTGCTGGGTGTTACTCAAAAGGTTTTTTATAGAAATCAGCTATGATGGAACTGATTTTCATGGCTGGCAAATACAGCCTAATGCCATTACGGTACAATCTTGTTTAGATAGCGCCTTAAGTATATTTTTTAGACAGGAGGTAAATACTATAGGTTGTGGACGCACAGATACCGGGGTGCATGCCACGCAGTTTTTTGCGCATTTTGACCTTAAAGACATAACTGAGTTTAAATCGCAGGCTGCGGTTACAGGAATTAATGCTTTATTACCTTTTAGTATTGCTGTTAAAAATGTTTTTGAGGTTGATGTAGAGGCCAACTCACGTTTTGATGCTGTTTCTAGAACCTATAAATATTATATCCATTTTAATAAAGATCCTTTTAAAGTTAACAGGTCTTGGTTATATAAATGGCCTTTAGACCTACCTAAGATGAATGAAGCCGCAGCCGCTTTAATGGATTATACAGATTTTTCCTGTTTCAGCAAAAGCAAGACCCAAACGTTTACCAATAACTGCAAATTGATGTATGCAAAATTTGAAGCAATAGAGGATGGTTTGGTGTTTACCGTAAAAGCCGATCGTTTTTTGCGCAATATGGTAAGAGCAATTGTAGGTACTTTAATCATGGTAGGCAAAGGAGACATTGAGGTTGAAAAGGTTAGGGAAATTGTAGAAAGCAAAAGTAGGAGCAATGCTGGGCAATCGGTTCCGGCGTGTGGGTTATATCTTGTTCATATCGCTTACCCTTTAACAGAAAAGGCCGAGATGTAGGTGGAAAATCTCTTTTTTGTATATTTGTTCGTTTACCCAATATCATGTTATGAGGTTAATACTTTTATTTTGTTTGTTTAGCTTTGGTGCTTATGCTCAGGATATACAGACAAAACAGCCTGATACAGTAGTTCAAACCATTTTTACTACTTATTACGCTAAGAAATTTGAAGGTAGAAAAACAACAAGTGGAGAACGATACAGAGCTTCTAAATTTACCGCGGCACACCGAACGCTTCCTTTTGGAACCATCATAAAAGTGAAAAACCTACATAATGGTAAAACGGTAGAAGTACGTGTTAATGATCGTGGACCTTTCAGTAAGAAATTTGCGCTTGATATCTCTAAAGCGGCAGCTAAAGCACTAGGTATTTTCAATTTAGGTTATGCTCGGGTAGAGATATCTTATGTGACAAAATAGCATACTAAATTGGCTTCGTCAAAATTATTAACACCATAAAAAAAATGCTAAGTACTTAAAATTAATTAATTAGTATTTTTCTACGCAGGTCTTCAAACAAAAAAGAGCTAAAATAAACACTTTCCCAGAGTCATGTTAACAACTTTAGAAGTTATTCAGTAAGGTAAGTTTTATATTTGTTAAGCAAAGTTCTTTAATAGAAAGCATCCCGTTTATTTTATAAATATTTAGGCATTAACAGGTTACAAAGTTTAGAGATTTAAACTTTTTAAATCCGGTTGAGTGCGCCTGCTTCGATGCGCTATAAAGCTGCGATAAGGTACAAGATAAAGTAGTCATGAAACGCTTCATGCCTGCTTTCTGAAAATTACGATTTCTAAACATTAAAAAATTTATACATATGGAGCAAGATGAGTTACTACTAAGAGAAAATAAAGATCGCTTTGTTTTACTACCCATTAAGTACCCAGCAGTTTGGGAAATGTATAAAAAAGCCGAAGCAAGTTTTTGGACAGCAGAAGAGATTGATCTGTCTGATGATCTTAAGCATTGGGAAAACCTGAACAGCGGAGAGCGTCATTTTATTTCGCATATCCTTGCATTTTTTGCTGCAAGTGATGGTATTGTAAATGAAAACTTAGCTGTTAATTTTATGAGCGAGGTGCAGATACCTGAAGCCCGTTGTTATTATGGATTTCAGATTATGATGGAGAATATCCACTCAGAAACCTATGCATTATTAATAGACACTTATGTTAAGGATCCAGAAGAAAAAGATCGTTTATTCCATGCTGTAGAAACTGTTCCGGCTGTGAAGAGAAAAGCAGAGTGGGCTTTAAGATGGATAGAAAATGGCTCTTTTGCCGAGCGTTTGGTTGCTTTTGCAGCAGTTGAAGGTATTTTCTTTAGCGGTAGTTTCTGCTCTATTTTCTGGCTTAAAAAGCGCGGGCTTATGCCGGGATTAACCTTTAGTAATGAATTGATATCGAGAGATGAAGGGTCTCACTGTGAGTTTGCTTGTTTACTATATGGTATGTTGAAAAACAAACTGAGCCAAGAACAGGTACATGACATTATCAAAGATGCGGTAGAAATCGAAAAGATGTTCATTACAGATGCTTTACCAGTAGCATTGATCGGTATGAATGCTAAATTAATGAGCCAGTACATAGAATTTGTAGCCGACAGATGGTTGTCTGAACTAGGCTATGCAAAAATCTATAATTCTACCAACCCATTTGATTTTATGGAAATGATTTCTTTACAAGGAAAAACGAATTTCTTTGAAAAACGCGTGGGAGATTACCAAAAAAGTGGCGTATTAACAGCTTCAGAAGATAAAGCGCAAGCTTTTTCTTTAGACGAAGATTTTTAATAGAGAATAGATTATTGGTTGAGCTATTCAGCTCTACCAATTGAAAAAATATTTTTAAAACCTGATGCCGCTATTTAAAATATGCATCATAAATTTTTAAAGGATGTTTGTAATAAAAAGAGATGGCCGCAAAGAAGCGGTAAAATTTGATAAGATTACAGCTCGTATAGAGAAGCTGTGCTATGGTTTTAATGCCGAACTGGTAGATCCTATTGATGTAGCCAGAAAGGTAATTGAGGGTTTGTATGATGGTGTAACTACATCTGAGTTAGATAACCTGGCCGCAGAAACAGCAGCATCTTTAACTACCAAACATCCAGATTACGCATTGCTGGCATCTCGTATTGCAGTTTCTAACCTACATAAAAATACGTTAAAGTCTTTCTCTAAAACCATGGAGATGCTTTATAATTATGTGGATCCAAAAACGGGAAAAGATTCTGCTTTAATTGCTGATGATGTATGGAAAGTTATCCAAGAGAACGCAGAAATCTTAGATAGTACTATTATTTACGATAGAGATTTTGGCTTTGATTATTTTGGTTTCAAAACCTTAGAAAAATCATATTTACTAAAAGTTAATGGTAAGATTGTAGAGCGCCCTCAGCACTTATTTATGCGTGTTGCTGTTGGTATTCATAAAGAAGATATCGAAAGCGCAATTGCTACCTATAATTTAATGAGCGAGCGTTGGTTTACGCATGCAACACCTACTTTGTTCAATGCTGCAACACCAAAACCTCAAATGTCTTCATGTTTCTTGTTAACTATGCAGGATGACAGTATCGAAGGTATTTATGATACATTAAAACAAACGGCTAAGATTTCTCAGAGTGCAGGTGGTATTGGGTTGAGTATCCACAATATTCGTGCAACAGGTGCTTATATTGGTGGTACCAATGGTACTAGTAATGGTATTGTGCCAATGCTACGCGTATTTAATGATACTGCTCGCTATGTAGATCAAGGCGGTGGTAAACGTAAAGGTGCTTTTGCCATTTACTTAGAACCTTGGCATGCAGATATTTTCGAATTCTTAGACCTGCGTAAAAACCATGGTAAAGAAGAGATGCGTGCCCGTGATTTATTCTATGCACTTTGGATCAATGATTTGTTCATGCAACGTGTAGAAGAAAATGGCGATTGGAGCTTATTCTCTCCAGATGAAGCGCCAGGTTTAGCAGATTGCCATAGTGAAGAATTTAACAAACTATATGTTAAATATGAGCAAGAAGGCAGAGCCCGTAAAACGGTTAAAGCGCAAGAGTTGTGGTTTGCTATTTTAGATGCTCAAATCGAAACAGGCACACCGTATTTATTATATAAAGATGCTGCAAATAGCAAATCTAATCAACAAAATTTAGGTACTATTAAATCTTCAAATTTATGTACCGAAATTATTGAGTACACATCTAAAGATGAAGTAGCGGTATGTAACTTGGCTTCATTGGCATTGCCTCGTTTTGTAATCAATGGTGAATTTGACCATCAGAAGTTATATGATGTAACTTATCAGGCCACTTTAAACCTGAATAAGATCATCGACCACAACTATTATCCGGTAAAAGAGGCTGAGAATTCAAACTTACGTCATCGTCCAGTTGGTTTAGGTGTACAAGGATTAGCCGATGCTTTTATTTTGATGCGTTATCCTTTTGAGAGTGATGCAGCTAAACAACTGAATAAAGATATTTTTGAAACCATTTATTTCGCTGCAATGACTGCTTCGGCAGATTTAGCAGAGAAACATGGTGCTTACAAAACGTTTAAAGGCTCTCCATTATCAAAAGGCCAGTTCCAATTTGATTTATGGAATGTAACTCCAGATAGCAATCGTTGGGATTGGGAAAGCTTAAGAAAGCGTGTAGTTAAAAAGGGTGTTTACAATTCACTTTTAGTAGCACCAATGCCTACCGCTTCAACTTCGCAAATCTTAGGTAATAACGAATGTTTCGAGCCATATACTTCTAACATTTACACTCGTCGTGTATTAAGTGGAGAGTTCATTGTGGTAAACAAACACTTGTTGAAAGACTTGGTAGCTTTAGGTCTGTGGAGCCCACAAATGAAAGATAGAATTATCTTGGCCAATGGTTCTATACAAGACATCCCTGAAATTCCAGATTACATTAAAGAACTGTATAAAACGGTTTGGGAGATTAAAATGCGTAATATTATAGATATGGCAGCCGATAGAGGTGCTTATATTTGCCAATCGCAATCATTGAACTTATTTGTAAACTCTCCAAATACCTCAAAGCTAACCTCAATGCATTTCTATGCATGGAAAAAAGGTTTGAAAACAGGTATGTACTATCTGCGTACACAGGCTGCTGGACAGGCAGTTAAATTTACTGTAGAAAATCAAGCAGGTAAAGCCATGGAAGCAGTTATTCCTGAAGTGATTGAGAACTCGGCCGAAGAAATTATTTCAGGTCCGGTTTGTACAATGGAAGAAGGATGTATCAGTTGCTCAGGATAGTATCACTTAAAAATCAACTGTAACAAATTGTTATAATGTAAGGTTTTGCAACAAAATGCAAAACCTTATTTTTTGTCTGTATTTTTGCATCATGTCAATTCCTGAAACCAATGACAAACATGAAACTATCCGTTGCGAACGTTGTGGTACAGCTATGGTATGCAAAGCCAATGCTTATACCAAATGCCAATGTAGTGTGGTACCCTTAAATCTTAATGAAACCCAATACATTAGTGAGCTGTATGATGGCTGTTTATGTGCTGCATGTTTATTTGCCTTAAAGGAAGAATTTAATGCAAACTATAGTGGCTAATAAAAAATACCGCACTCATCGCTAAAGACATTCTTACTGGTTTTTTATCTAAATTGTTACAAGACAGTATGTTATTTTTGTGCCTAAGAATGTTAGGTTTGTAGATTAAGAAAGTTGAATTATATGACGACTTTCCTAAAAAAAGACCAAATATTTTATTTAGGGAATACCAAACTGTTAGCTAAAAGCCTAAAGTTTACATCTTTTCACTAATACCTTTACTTTACAGTAGAAGGAGGTCGCTAAAATTCGCTCTTTACAATTTCTTGATGATTATATAATAATATATTTATATTAGTCTTAATTAATAAAAAAGAATGTCGGCGTATCATAGCTATAGCGAAGATCAGTTAATTACCTTTTTACGAATGGGTGATCATGCAGCCTTTACCGAAATATACAATAGGTATTGGGAGGTGTTGGCTGATGCAGCATACCAGCGCTTACGTTCGCGTGAAGACGCAGAAGAAGTTGTACAAAGCGTATTTGTAAGTCTATATACACGCAGGCAAGACTTTTTCCCAAAATCTACCCTTGAAGCTTATTTAAAAGCCTCACTTAAATACAAGGTAATAGATGCTTACCGCTCCCAACAATTATACTACCGTCATTTAGATAACTTAATAGCCGAACATAACCTGCGTAGTTCTTCTACACCTCATGAACAAGTAGAAGAGAAGCAACTTAAAGAGCAAGTATTATTAGCTACGCACAAACTACCTGATAAATGCAGGGAAGTGTTTATCTTGAGTCGTTTTGAACAGCTTTCGAACCAAGAAATTGCTGATCGTACAGGTACGTCTATAAGTACGGTAAAAAAGCATATTCATAAAGCGCTTTTAGCATTAAGAAATACGTTTAAGAATAGCCCATTTAATCTCTTGTTGATTAATATCATAATTGCAAAATTAATTTCTCTTCTGTAATGTAAAATTATCTCATTGATAATCAGTTTTTTGTGATTTTATTTGAAATATTTTTTATTTTGAATAGAACCTCATAGCCTCTTCTTCGAATATATTATATATACGCATATATGAATATTGACGAAGAAAAATATAAAGCACATATTTTGAAGGTTATGGAACGCTATGCCAGAGGAGAAGCATCTGAAGCTGATAAGCAGGAGCTTGATAACTGGTATGCCAGTTTTCCATCATCTGAAAAGTATGCTGATGGAATGACTTCATCTGAAAAATTGCTTGCCAAAGATAAAATGCTGCATAACATCAATAAGCAAATCTACTTGGAGGCAGTTCCAGTAAGGCAACACCAAGGTAATCGTACTCTTCGTCGTGTAATGTGGGCTACTATGGTAATGGTTATAGGTTATGGTGGATTATTGTTTTACCGCTCAGAAATAAAACATTCTCATATCAATAAACAGCTAGCCCAAAATCATATCATTATCCCTGGAGGGAACAGGGCCTTTTTAACGTTGGCTGATGGCAGTCGCATTTCACTTACTGATGCGGCTAATGGAAGTATTGCGAAACAAGCTGGTGTTACCATCAGTAAAACAGCCAACGGCCAGTTAATTTATACTGCTCATGCTGTATCAAATACTGGTATTGAAAAAAATGATGGTTATAATACCATAGAAACACCAAGTGGAGGACAATATCAGTTAAAGTTACCGGATGGCACGGTGGTGTGGCTTAATGCAACTTCAAGTTTAAAATACCCTGTAAGTTTTGCAGGGAAAAATCAGCGGCATGTACAGCTTACTGGAGAAGCATATTTTGAAGTAGCCAAAAATAAAAACCTTCCTTTTGTTGTAACGGTTAATTCTTCCATTGATGCAAAGAAGGAGCAGGAAGTTGAAGTATTGGGAACTCATTTTAACATCAATGCTTATCATGATGACAATACCATTAAAACAACTCTGCTAGAGGGAAGTATAAAAGTAACACTACCTTCTTCTTCAACTATAAAACTTAATCCAGGTCAGCAATCGGTAAATAAAGACAATACCTTACAGGTTTCTGAAGTTAATGCAGAATATGCCGTGGCTTGGAAAGATGGTTATTTCCGTTTTAACGATAAAACATTAGATATGGCCATGAAAGAAATTGCCCGTTGGTATAATGTAGATGTGCAATATAAAAACTTAGCACTTAAAAATGAACCTTTAGCTGGTACAATCAGTAAATACAGCAGTATTGAACAAGTATTAAAAAAGATGGAACTAACGGGAGTATTTCATTTTACCGTTAAAGCCAGAGAGATTATAGTTGAATAATAAAGACATTATAAATAACAATTAACTCATTAACCAAACCTGAACGAAACATGAAAGAAAAAAGAAAATATCCTTGACAGAATGTCTGCGGGTACAAAAAACGAAACTCCGACGGCCATCGGAGTTTCGGAAAAAGTCCTGCTTGATTAAAATTAATGTGTAAACTATTTTTTGACCAACAAGACAGACAAACTTAGGAAATATTGCCGTAATAAACTACTCTGAGGTTTGCTCGGAGTAGGGCGATATGAAAGGCTTTTCGTAGGCTACTAAGCTCTGTTCTCAACAAATTACGAAATGAATAAAATTTATCCTAAACTCCTGCTTATAATGAAACTAACGACTTTATTACTAATCGTTACCATCATACAGGTTAGCGCAGCCGGATATGCACAAAAACTGACATTAAAGCAGAAAGATGCAAATATTAGCCTGGTGTTTGACGAAATAAAGAAACAAACTGGTTACGATGTTTTCTATCTGCCTAAAGTTTTAAATACTGGCAAAAAAATCAATGCAAATTTTAAAGAAGCATCACTTGATGAAGTGATGAAAGTTTGCTTACAAAATCAACCGGTAAAATATACCATAGATGAAAAAACTATAGTAATTACCAAAACTGGCGATACACCAAATCCAGTTAACAACTCAATTTCCCTATTTGCAATTGATGTGAGGGGAAAAATAGTTGATGATAAAGGTTTGCCTTTACCCGGTGCTAATGTAAGTGTTAAAGGCAAGAGGATTGGCATATCAGCAGATACGCAAGGAGAGTTCATACTCAAAAATGTATCTGAGGGCGATGTTCTGGTTATCTCTTTCTTGGGCTACCAAACCAAAGAAGTTACGGCCAGTGCAAATATGGGAACGATCGTTTTAAAAGAAGCGAACAATGAACTGGAAGAAATCGTAGTACAAGCTTATGGTGTTACGAAAAAGAAATCGTTAACAAATGCGGTTTCTACCATTTCAGTAAAAGAAATAGAAAACAGGCAAATTTCTAACGTTGCTACTGCATTGGTAGGAGCAGCTCCAGGCATTCAGACCACAACCGGAAGTGGACAGCCTGGATCTGGACCTGCAATTAGAATTAGAGGTTTCGGAAGTATTAACGGAGGAGTAGAACCTCTATATGTAGTTGATGGAGCACCTTTTGACGGTACCTTAAATCATATTAACCCTGATGATATTGAAACCATTTCTATTCTTAAAGATGCTTCGGCCACAGCTTTATATGGTTCAAGGGCATCGAATGGTATTGTGTTAATTACCACAAAAAAAGGTAAAAAAGGAGAACCTGTACTTACAGCTAAAGTAACACAAGGATTAAATTCAAGAGGTTTGCAAGACTACGAAACGGTTGATGCTTATCAATATTATCCTTTGCTATGGGAATCGATGAGAAATACCTATTTGGCAGCGGGAAACACAGGTAGTGTGGCAGCAAATAAAGCAACCAATGAGATTGTTGCTGCTCTAGGTTACAATCCTTTTAATGTTCCCGATAACCAAGTGATGTTGGAGAACGGAACAATCAATCCCAATGCAAGATTGTTAAATCCAGAAGCACTGGATTGGAAAAAGAACATCAGAAAAACAGGATTGCGTAGCGAATATAACCTGAATTACAAAGGAGGTAGCGATAAAAGTGATTTTTTTGCTTCTGCAGGTTACCTAAAAGATGAAGGATACTCAGTACTGACTGATTTTAGCCGTTTTAATGGTAGGGTAAATGTAAACACCCAGATTAAGAACTGGTTAAAAACCGGAGCCAATTTATACGGCACTTTTCAAAAAACAAGGATAGGAAACGAAGATAGTGGCACATGGGAAAACCCATTCTACGTAGATATGATATTTGCACCTATCTATCCCGTTTATAAACTCAACGCCGATGGATCTTATATGTTAGATGCTATGGGTGAAAAGATTTTTGATGAAGGACTTACAAGAGCTATCGCTCCAGGAAAAAACGTTTTAGCCGAAACCACCTTTAACGACAACTTTACCGAAAGAAACTTGTTTAGTGGTAAAACTTATCTAGAAGCAAAGTTTTTGAAAGACTTTAAGTTCACAACAAACTTTAGTATTGATCTGAACAACTACCGCTACAATATCTTTGATAACCCAATGATTGGTGATGGTGTGGCAAATGGCGGTCTTTCTGTAAGGTCAATATCTACTACCAGAACCATCAATGTTAACCAATTATTGAACTACAATAAAACTATAGACAAACATAATATTGATGTACTTGTTGGTCACGAAACCTATCAAAAAAGATATGATTATAGTTATGGACGTGCTACCGGACAAATTGTGAGTGGTTCTACTGAGTTAAAGAACTTTAATACCATAACCAATCTTTACTCATATCAGGATAACTATAATGTGGAATCATATTTTGGTCGTGCAGAATACTCGTTTGATAATAAGTATTTCTTTTCTACATCTTTTAGAAGAGATGGTTCCTCAAGATTCTCGCCAAATTCAAGATGGGGTAATTTCTGGTCTGTAGGTGCCGGCTGGACCATCAGCAATGAAAAATTCTTTGATGTAAAAGCAATTAATAACTTAAAATTAAGAGCTTCTTATGGTTTAGTAGGTTCTGATGATTTAGGTAGTTATTATCTATACCAAACCTTCTATGATACAGGTTATAAAAATGGTAACGAACCAGGCTTAAAGCAATCTTTAACCTTAGGTAATGAAGGCCTGATTTGGGAAACTAACAAAAACATGGATGTAGCCCTTGAATTCAGCCTCTTTAAAAACCGCATCAATGGTGCTGTTGAGGTATTTAAACGCCATACAGATAATTTACTTTTTAGTGTGCCGTTGGCAGTATCTTCAGGTTTGAATTATCAATATCAAAACTTTGGGCGCTTGGAAAATAGCGGAGTAGAGATTCAATTGGATGGAGTAGCTATACAAAGCCCTAACTTTAGGTGGAATGTAGGTGTGAATCTTACTTCTTTCAAGAACGTTATTGCTAAACTTCCTTTTGATGAATATATAGATGGAACTAAAAAATACATGGTGGGTAAATCACGCTATGATTATTGGTTAAGGCAATGGTATGGTGTTGATCCTGCTACCGGAGGAGAACTGTATGTGGCTAGCAGCCCAACCGTAACTGGTGCGAAAACGATGCCTGACGGTACCGTTGTAACACCTAACGGAACAGATGCCAAGTTTGATTATTCTGGACAATCTATACCTGATTTTTACGGTAGTTTAAACAATACATTAACGTATAAGAGTTTCAGTTTAGATTTTAGGTTCATCTACCAAATAGGTGGTGTTGCCATGGATAAAGATTACCAATCTTTAATGTACAGCGGTACTTACGGACGTAACTTACATGTTGATGCCTTAAATGCTTGGAAAAATCCAGGAGATATTACTGATATACCTAAAAGGATAACTGGCACAACCATGTATGATAGCAATAAATGGTTAGTAGATGCATCATATTTATATTTAAGATCGGCCAGTTTGAGTTATGACCTGCCAAAATCATTCCTTCAAAAATTAAATATTGGTCCAACTAAAGTTTATCTGACAGGAGAAAACATGTTTATGTTATCTAAACGTAGGGGGTTTGATCCTTCTCAGGCGTTCAATGGTAATAGCTCTTATACCTACGCCCCAGTAAGAATAGTTTCCCTTGGCCTTAATTTGACACTATAATTTTTGAGTAACATGAAAAACAAGATATATATATTTATGTTGGCCGGAAGTTTAATGGCTTCTGTTGGCTGTAAAAAAGAATTTTTAAATACTTTTCCAACTGATCAGGTAGCACAAACTACCGTTTTTGAAAACATTACCAATGCTAAATTAGCTGTAAATGGTATGTATCGTCTGCTTTATCTTCAGATCAGTAACCAATCGCAAGATGGGCATGCTGCAATGATGTTAAACATGGATGCAATGGGAGAGGATTTAGTATGGTCTGGAAATACCTATGCTTATCATAAACCAGCTTTACGTTGGGAAGATCACCGGAATGCGGCTAGTGGCTTAGCCAAATACCCATATATGTTATATTATCGCATCAATAGCAATGCTAACATGATTATTGATAATATAGATAAGATAGAAGGTGCAGAAGTAGATAAGAATACAATTAAAGGCGAGGCGCTTGCTATGAGAGCATGGTGCCATTTTAACTTGGTACAACTGTACGGTAAACGCTATGAGGCGGGTAAGCAGAACACACAACCGGGTATTCCTATCGTAATCTCATCTGATGGTATCGATCAGCCAAGATCATCGGTAGAAGCTGTTTACAGTCAAATTAATAAAGATTTGGATGTAGCTATAGCTTTACTTGGTAACGCCAATGCTATGGTCAATACGCACATTAACTTAAGTGTGGCAAAAGGTATTAAAGCGCGTGTTGCATTAACTATGCAAGATTGGCCAAATGCTGTTAAATATGCTAACGAAGCTAGAGCAGGTAAAGCTTTGATGACCGGTACAGAATATGTAGATAAATTTACCACAATGGATAACAAAGAATGGTTGTGGAGCATTAACCAATTAGGTGACCAGTTACCTAATTACGGATCTTTCTATTCATATATAGCGGGCAATTATGCTTCTGCTTTTAGCAGGGTCGAACCAAAAATGATCAACTCTATTCTATTTAATCGACTAACCTCAACAGATATTAGGAAAAAGTTGTGGTGGGATGGATCTGCTGGCGATAAACAATATTTTGGAGTTAGAGATGGCAATACAGGAAACCCTCCAAGCGGCACAGCTTATGTTAAGTACATGAACAGAAAATTTATGGTGCCTGATATTAAAAGTAGAGCAGGAGACATTCCTTTGATGAGAACAGCAGAATTGATTTTGATTGAAGCTGAAGCATTGGCAAGAATGGGTAACAGAGATGCAGATGCAGCTCAAGTACTTTATATCCTAGCTAAGAACAGAGATGCCAATTATGTGCTTTCAACCAAAACAGGAGCTGCCCTTATAGACGAGATCATGTTCCAACGTAGAGTAGAGCTATGGGGAGAAGGTTTTAGGTTTTATGATTTAAAGAGAACCGATTCTGACATGGATAGGAACGGAACGGATAATCCTAGAGTAAGTTCTGTAAGTTATACTACCATTGCCTTTACTTTGTTTAAAGATAGGGCTTCAAAGAATAACTTATGGGAATATAAAATTCCTCAAGATGAGTTGAATACCAATAAGGCTATGAAGCCTACGGATCAAAATCCATAATTGATAAGAGGCTGCCTTGATATTTTAGTGTCATTCCGTATTTGATACGGAAACTTCTAAATAAGAAATCAATTCTTTTTTAGTTCCTGAAACAAGTTCGGGATGACACTAAGAAAAAAAATCAGGCAGCCTCTATTTTTATTATTGTTTCTTTACATTTTTCAGGATCATCAAGGCTAAAGGATTAATTTTGTAACCAGATATGTTGTTCTGTAGCATCACCACGCATTGATCGTATAATAAAGGTACAACGGGTGCATCCTCTACTAACATATTTTCCATTTTATGGTAAAGATCGTATCGTTTCTGAGTATCCTTCTCATAATAACTCTGTTCAAATAAGCGATCAAATTCCTTATTAAAATAGCCTGTATAATTAGGACCAAAAGGGACCTTGTTTTTTGAATAAAAAACAGAAAGATAATTCTCGCCGTCAGGATAATCAGATATCCATGAACCTCTGAAAAATGCAACCTCATTCTTAGACATCAGATCACGCAAACCGGCTGCGGGCATTACATCTACTTTTACTTTCATGCCAATATTGGTAAGTTCGCCCTGTATAAATTCAATGAGGTCTTTATAAGTAGTAGAGGTGGTAAGTGTAACCACGGGCATCCCTTTGCCATCAGGAAATCCGGCTTCGGCCAATAACTGCTCTGCTTTTGCTAAGTCATAATTATAACCTTTAACTTTAGTGCTGTCAAAGCCTGGCATTCCCTTAGGTATGAAACCTGCAGTTGCGGGTATGCCTATACTGTTTCTTAAATACTTGATTAATTTGGGCTTATCTATTGCATAATTAATAGCTTGGCGTACTTTTTTCAATGCCAAAGGCGAACCCTTAACCAAAGCATTGTTCGGATCCACCAAAATACCTACATACTCCGTACATAAATACGGGCCTTTAAAAAGCTGAAATTTACCCTCATATTTATGGGTCATCTTTCCGCTTTTGGTCAAAATATCATCCCTATAACTGCCATCAACGCTATTAAAAAAGTCAAGTTCTTTTTTGATGAAATTCATGAAAGCATTTTGCTTGTCGCTAATGAAAGTAACCTTTACTGCGTCTAAAAAAGGCAATTTGTTATTATCGGCATCTTTTTCCCAGTAATTGTCGTTCTTTAATAAAACTAAGATTTCATCTTCTTTCCAGTATTTAAATTTAAAAGGACCGGTGCCAATTGGATGATTTCTGAAATCTTTTCCATAATGCTCTACCACTTCTTTGGGTACCACAGAGCAATATTGGGCCGTTAAAAGATTGATAAAAGCGGGGAAAGGCTTTGTTAATTTTATTTGAAAAGTACTATCGTTTACTGCTACAAAACTGTTTTGGTCTTTAACTTTATCACTAAAGATCCAGCCACCAGAAGAAGCAACTTTAGGGTCTATTAAACGGTAAAAACTGTATGCAAAATCTGAGGCGACTACTTTTCTTCCTTTTCCATCTTTAAAAAGTGGATCATCATGAAAGTACACATCGTTGCGTAGGTTAAAAGTATAAGTAAGGCCATCTTCGTTAATCAACCATGATTTAGCGATGCAAGGAACGGTATTTAAATCTTTATCAATCTGTACCAATCCGTTAAAAACCTGATTGATCATCCAAATGGCATTTTGGTTACGGGCAAATGCAGGATCCAGAGAAGTAAGATTTTGATCAAGATTGATATTGAAAACCTTTTTATTGTCAGTATCTGCTTTTCTGCTGCATGAAATAAAAAGAACAACACTTAAAAGCCAAAATAAGTACGGTTTTATTGTTCGCATCGAAATTAGAATAGTATTTTTGCCAAATTAATAAATAAAATCTCATGTCTGGCTTAAATAAACTTATAAAAAGCGAAATTGATGCAAATCTGCGAGAAGAATTAGAAGAGCGTCTGGCTATTGTTGAGCATAAAATTAAGTTTATGGATAAGGTTCCTGTCTGTGTTTTGGATACGCTGGCACATCCTGGTTTAACCTTGATGGACTATGCCGAAAATGCAGGAGCGGGTTTGACTACCAATGCGGGAGAAGCTGCTTTTCTCATCTTTTATGAAGAAGGAAAAAACCTTGAGGAATTGATGCGACTAGTACCAACATTATTGGATGAAAATTGGTCGGCCGTTAAATATAACCGCGTTTATTTGTTGGCAGATGCTTATCAAAAAACAAACCCTGCAGATGCCATTGCGCTAACCGAAGATATTGCAGAAATGATACACCCTGGCCATTTTATTTTTGGTTTTGAAGGAGATAAGTGGATAAAGTTTACACTCTAATAATTTATAAACTTATCTATCTGCTCATTTACAAACTTTAAGGTATCTTCTTTAAAGAACTCGCCCTTTTCATTAAGTTCATGCTTAATTTGAGAGATATGGATGCGCAAAGGCATTACATTGAGGTGTAAATAGGCACAAACTCCATTAAAGTGCTCTACGCCTCTTATATTTCCATATCTGCCAGATGAAATGCCAATTAAACATGCCTTTTTATTATAGAAGCTTTCGGGAAAAGCACAAGCATCTATAAATGCCTTAAGTACACCCGGATAGCTGCCGTTGTACTCTGGTATAATGAACAAAAACTTATCGGTTTGTGTAATCATAAGCTGTATTTTTTCAAATTCTGCACTTTTTTTTCCATACAGGTCGTGGGCAATAAAATTATCGGGTAAATCCTGTAAATTAAAGAGATTGGTTTCTAACCCCTTTTTAGCCAATTCTTTTTGATAAAATTTAGCAACTTTTAAGGAAAAACTATCGGGGCGATTGGTGCCAACAATGATGGTATTCATGCAAAAAATGTTAATAACATGTGAAAAACACTTAAAGGTAAAGTGCGTATTTTTAGTTTTACTTCGTATCTTAGCTAACTGTTAAAATGTGCAGTACACCGTACAAAAATAGCATTTTTAAAAAATATTTTTAAAATAAGTCATGGCTAATCATGGCTTTGTTCATAAAAGCAAATGAGTAAAATAATAGCTTTAGCCAACCAAAAAGGAGGAGTTGGAAAAACAACTTCATCTATTAATTTAGCTGCCAGCTTAGCGGTTTTAGAATATAGAACCCTATTGGTTGATGCCGATCCGCAGGCCAACTCTACTTCAGGGATAGGCTTTGATCCTCGCAATATCAAAAACAGTATTTATGAATGTATCATAAATGGTATTGAGGCCACTGAAGCCATTATCAAAACAGATACGCCTAACCTTGATCTTTTACCAGCTCATATTGATTTAGTAGGAGCTGAAATTGAGATGATCAACATGACAGAGCGTGAATATAAGATGAAAGCGGTATTAGATAAAGTTAGGGATCAGTATGATTTTATCATAATTGATTGTTCTCCTTCCTTAGGTTTGATTACCATTAACTCATTAACCGCTGCTGATTCTGTGATTATACCGGTACAATGCGAGTATTTTGCATTAGAAGGATTGGGCAAATTATTAAATACCATTAAAATTGTACAAAACAGGCTAAATACTTCGTTAGAGATTGAAGGTATTTTGCTGACTATGTACGATGTAAGGTTGAGATTGTCTAATCAAGTAGTAGAAGAAGTAAAAACACATTTCCAAGACTTGGTATTTGATACCATCATACAACGCAATACCCGTTTAAGTGAGGCTCCAAGTTACGGCGTGTCGGTTATCATGCACGATGCAAGCTGTAAAGGCGCGATCAATTATTTGAACCTTGCCAGAGAGATTGTGCGTAAAAATGGTTTGGTAACAGAAGGCGAGGAGATTAAAACCGCAACGATTTAGATTATTTAGATGACTTCATTTCAGCGAAAAACAGGATTAGGAAAAGGATTAAGTGCACTTTTAGATGATAATGAAACTGTAAATGCCACAAAAACAGGCGCAGAAGCCAGTATGGCCCCTGCTGTAGGCAGCATCAGTTTTATCAAAATAGAAGATATAGAAACCAATCCTTATCAGCCACGTACAGAATTTGATCAGGTTGCACTAAATGAATTGTCTGATTCTATAAAAGTACAAGGGCTTATACAACCTATAACCGTTCGTAGAAACGGGGATAAATACCAGTTAATTTCTGGTGAAAGGAGATTTAGAGCTTCAAAACTTGCCGGACTTACTGAAATACCAGCTTATATCCGTACTGCAGATAACCAGCAGATGCTGGAAATGGCACTTATTGAAAATATCCAGAGAGAAAACCTTAATGCAATTGAAGTTGCTTTGAGTTTTCAGCAGATGATAGATGAGTGTAATCTTAAAGCAGAACAATTAGGTGAACGTGTAGGAAAAAACAGAACTACAGTAAGTAACTATTTGCGCTTACTAAAATTACCTCCTGTAATTCAGGCTTCTATTCGCGATGGTAAGATCTCTATGGGACATGCCCGTGCTTTGATCAGTGTTGAAGAAACAGATAAACAACTTTATATTCACCATGAAATTATTGATAAAGGGCTTTCTGTTCGTAAAGTAGAAGAAATGGTTAGAGGGATCAATCATGTTGTTGTAAAACCGCAAGCTAAGCCAGAACCCGTATCTTTTGAATACCAGAAGCTTCAAAATGATTTATCCTCTAAATTTTCAACTAAAGTTAAGTTAAAGGTAAAAGACAACGGAAAAGGGAGTATAGAGATTCCTTTCGTTAATGGCAATGATCTTAACCGAATTTTAGAACTATTAGACTGGTAATGCGAAACCTGCTGACGTTTTTTTTACTCACTTTGACCTTTTATTATGCTAAAGGACAGCAGAATAACAAAGGAAAAGCGCCAGATAGTATAAAAAATGAAAGAACTCTAGATACGCTTGATGCACCTAAATATGTAAATCAGGGTAAAATTGCGGGTAAAAAAGCTATTTACCGCTCATTGATTTTCCCGGGTTTAGGTCAGGCTTATAACTACGGCCTAATTGTAGATGATATAAAAAGTGGCCGGGTGCAAACCAAAAGAGTAGGCCAGAAAATTTATATCATTGGTAAAATAGCTGCAATTTATGGTGGAGGAACTTTATTGGTAAGTTCTTATATAGACAATAATAATAGCTATAAACGTTTTTTACGCGAACTTCAATACAGGCAAACGCACAATAACCAACCCGATCCCGAAGGTAATTTGCAAAATTACCCTAATACAGATGCTTTAATAGTAGCTAAGAACGTATATAAGCGTAACAGAGAAGTTGTCCTTATTTCGTTGGTGGGTTTATATGGCTTAAACGTTTTAGATGCTTATATTACGGCCCGATTAAAGTATTTTAGTGTAGATGAAACCTTATCTTTTAAGATATCGCCATCGGTAATCTCAACTGGTGCTACCATGTATGGATATCAGTCTGTGCCAGCAATGAAGCTTACCTTACGTTTTTAATCCTAAATTTAAAGCAAGTATGAAAATAGCACTTCTAGGTTATGGTAAAATGGGGCAAATGATAGAGCGTATGGCAATGCAACGCGGTCATGATATTGTGCTTAAGATTACCGTAAATAATCTTGATGATCTAACTAAGGAGAATTTAAGTAAAGCAGATATTGCCATAGACTTTAGCACTCCTGATGCCGTAATCGATAACATATATAAATGTTTTGAAGTAAACTTACCTATAGTGGTAGGTACTACGGGATGGTACGGAGAATTGCAGAATATTAAAAATGATTGCATGGCAAGTAACAATACCCTATTATATGGCTCTAATTTTAGTGTAGGTGTTAATCTGTTCTTTCATCTTAACAAATTTTTAGCTAGGTTAATGAATAATTATCCTGAATACGATGTACAGGTAGAAGAAATACACCATACCCAAAAATTGGATGCACCAAGTGGAACTGCAATGACTATTGCAGAAGGGATTATAGATCAACTGGAGCGTAAAAATGAATGGGTTAATGAACTGGTAGGAAGCCAAGAAATAGAAACCGTGAAGAATGACCAGCTGTTGATAGAATCTCATCGTATGGAGAACGTTCCGGGTACACATTCTGTAGTGTACAGTTCGGAAGTGGACGATATAGAAATTAAACA
>DDEP01000247.1:0-1054 GCA_002336465.1 Pedobacter sp. UBA1951 | reverse complement strand
CCTAAAAAGAAAAAAACAAAAACCAGAGAGTGGGTAGATGCAATTGTTTTTGCAGTTATTGCTGCTACTATAATCAGGGTATTTTTTATTGAAGCTTATACCATTCCTTCGGGGTCTATGGAGCGTTCGCTTTTAGTGGGCGACTTTTTATTTGTGAGTAAAGTAAACTATGGTGCTCGTATCCCTATGACACCAGTTGCTTTTCCGTTTGCACATCATACCATGCCTATTATTGGCACAAAAGCTTATTATGATGGCATACAATGGAAATACAGGAGATTACCAGGATTTCAGGATATTAAGCGCAATGATGTAGTGGTATTTAATTTCCCCGAAGGAGATACGGCCATGATCGAGGCACCTGACGATAATTACTATCAGATGCAGCTAAGAGGAGAAACGCCTCAATCTATTAGATCTCATTTCACAGTAGTGAGCAGACCAGTAGATAAAAGAGAAAACTTTATCAAACGCTGTATTGCTATTGCAGGCGATACGATAAGTATGGATAGGGGCTTAGCTATTGTTAATGGCAAAAAAGAGCCTTTAAAAGGCACAGGATGGTTTTCTTATGCGGTAGAGTTCAAAACATCAGATATTAACTTTAAATTATTTGAAGATATGGGCTTTAAAATAGCGCCAACAGCCCTGCCAAATATTTACCAGATGGATGGAACCCCTGATATGATTACGGAGTTAAAGAAATCTGAATTTGTAAAGAGTATCCAAGAGAACATAGAAGAAAAAGGTTATTTCGATAAATTGATTTTCCCTCATGATGACAAGCGTGCTTGGAATTTAGACAATTTTGGGCCTTTTGTAGTGCCTAAAAAAGGATGGACCGTAAGTTTGGATAGCTTAAATATGCCTCTTTATGAGCGTGCAATACGAGTTTATGAAGGAAACACATTACAGAAAGTTGGCAACGACTGGATTTTGAATGGTAAAAAAGCAACTTCTTATACCTTTAAAATGAATTATTATTGGATGATGGGTGATAACCGCCATCAATCTGCAGATTCAAGATACTGGGGATTTGTACCTGAAGATCATA
>DDEP01000019.1 GCA_002336465.1 Pedobacter sp. UBA1951 | reverse complement strand
TTGGTAGAACGTAGAGGCTTTGCTTGGGCTTGATAAAGTATATCGAATGGTTAAAGTTTTATCAAAATCCTTACGTCATTCCGAACTCGTTTCGGAATCTTTTGTTACCTATCGCATTAAGCTTTACCGAAGTAAACTCGGACAAGTTGTAGAAATGTAGGTAGTTACCAACTTTTAAAACTTTTTCAGGGTTTCAGCATTATTCTCTATTTTTGAAGCTATGAATTTTATCATCACAGCTACGCAAGATGCCGTAAAGCATCTTTACAATCAGGATATAGACGAAACAGTAGTCAATTTACAGGAAACCCGCAAAGAGTTTGAAGGGCAAGTTACCATCGTGGTGTTTCCATTGGTACGGTTTTCAAAGAAATCTCCTGAACAAACGGCTGATGATCTTGGAAAATATTTACAAGAAAACGTTAAAGAAGTTGAAGGTTTTAACGTGGTAAAAGGCTTTTTAAATTTAAGTATAGCACAAAGCTACTGGATAGATTTGTTCAATAACCAATTGCTTGCCAATGATTTCTTGGCTATAAAACCTAAGGGACAAAAGGTGATGGTAGAATACTCATCGCCAAACACCAATAAACCCTTGCACCTAGGCCACATCCGCAATAACTTATTGGGTTATGCCGTATCAGAACTGCTAAAAGCAGATGGTTATGAAGTGGTAAAGGTTAACTTGGTAAACGATAGAGGTATTCACATCTGTAAATCGATGCTGGCATGGCAGAAATGGGGCAATGGAGAAACCCCTGAAAGCACTGGTTTAAAAGGCGATCACTTGGTGGGTAAATACTATGTGGTATTTGACAAAGAATACAAAAAAGAAATAGAAGCTTTAATAGCCGCCGGAAATACCGAAGAAGAAGCTAAAAAGAATGCAGCTTTGATCAAAGAAGCACAACAGATGCTGTTGAAATGGGAGCAGGGGGATGAAGAGGTGGTACAGCTTTGGAAAAAAATGAACGGCTGGGTTTACGAAGGCTTTGATGTAACCTATAAAAAATTAGGGGTTGATTTTGATAAATACTATTACGAGAGCAATACCTACCTGTTAGGAAAAGATATAGTAGAAGAGGGCTTGAGCAAAAACGTTTTCTTTAAAAAAGAAGATGGTTCTGTATGGATTGATCTTACTGCCGACGGTCTTGACCAAAAACTGGTACTGCGTGCCGATGGTACTTCGGTT
The DNA here is from genome assembly GCA_002336465.1 of Pedobacter sp. UBA1951. Lineage (GTDB taxonomy): Bacteria > Bacteroidota > Bacteroidia > Sphingobacteriales > Sphingobacteriaceae > Pedobacter. The sequence goes on along the minus strand of DDEP01000019.1, from coordinate 1,356 downwards.
TATATTACACAGGATCTGGGTACCGCACAGATGAAATATGACGATTTCCATATGGATAAGTCGATCTATGTGGTAGGTAATGAGCAAGATTACCATTTCAAGGTGCTGTTCTTAATTTTAGATAAATTGGGCAAAAGCTGGGCAAAAGGCTTGCACCATTTATCTTATGGTATGGTGGATCTGCCAAGCGGTAAGATGAAAAGTAGGGAAGGAACTGTGGTTGATGCAGATGACCTGATTGCCGAAATGGTGGAAACCGCCAAACAGAAGACTGAAGAACTGGGCAAAACCAATGATTTTAGCGATACTGAAAAGGAAACTTTGTACAGCACCATTGGTTTAGGCGCACTTAAATATTTCTTGCTTAAGGTAGAACCTAAAAAGCGCTTGTTGTTTAACCCGGCAGAGTCTATCGATTTTCAGGGAAATACCGGGCCTTTTATACAATACACGCATGCTAGGATCAAATCGTTGTTGAGTCGTGCTGCATACCAATTTACGGTAGATCAAGCGGCCATTACCCAACTGAGCGAAACCGAGCTAGAACTGATTATGCTCTTGGCTAAATACCCTCATGAACTTGCAGAAGCAGCAAAAGCCTACAGTCCGGCTTATATAGCCAATTACTTGTATGAGGTAGCTAAGCTTTTCAATAAGTTTTACCATGAGGTGCCGCCTATCATTAAAGAAGAAAATGAGCAGGTTAAGCAGTACAGGTTAAATATCTGTAAACTTACTGCCGATGTGATCAAGGCTGGTACTAAAATTTTGGGTATTGAAGTGCCTGAACGCATGTAACCAAGTGCCAACATTACCTTTAATGAGTCGAGCTAAGCTCTAAATTTATTCTAATGGTTTTCTCGCTTCGCGGACATACTTTTTTCCATCGATGAAAAAAGTATGCAAAAAACTCTAGGCTGCGCCTGATGCTTTAAAGTTTGTGGATAGGCTAATTACTGCTTACCGCATCAGCCAAGGCCGATTTAGTAGAACGGGGAGCTTTTGCTTAGGCTCGAGAACTCCACCAGCTATATTGAGTTTATTAAATCGATCTTACGCTATTCATTAAAATTCCCGTCGCCCTGACTTAGAACGAAGTGGAAAGCTATAGAGTAAACCGAGTTTAAACGAGCTCACCGAAGGTAATTCATTTCAGGGTCTATCACCTCGAGCTAAAGATGCTGAACCAAGTTCAGCATGACGAAGCCCTTTTTAGCGTCACCCTGAATTTATTTCAGGGTCTATATCAGTTGTTGATTGCTTTTTCGCTTCGCGGACATACTTTTTTCCATCGATGAAAAAAGTATGCAAAAAACTCTAGGCTGCGCCTGATGCTTTAAAGTTTATACGTAGGCT
>DDEP01000121.1 GCA_002336465.1 Pedobacter sp. UBA1951 | reverse complement strand
TAGCTACTTCGTGGTCAGGGTCTATTATAAGGTTATAAAGAAAAACCCCTTACTGCTTTGTGCAATAAGGGGTTTAAATATCTAAGCTATTGATCTGTTTAGCTATAGCCTAAGATCTTTAATACTTGTTTACTGTTCTGTTCTTCGCCAAACACCTCAAAGTTAAAGGTTTCATCACGATTGCGTCTAATGATCACATGCTTAGGACTTGGCAATAAGCAGTGGTGTATGCCACCGTAGCCACTTAAAACCTCTTGGTAAGCACCTGTGTTAAAGAAACCTAGGTATTGTACCTTACGGGTTTTAGGCATAAACACACTGTTCATGTGTGCTTCTTGGTTGTAATAATCCTGTCCATCGCAGGTAATACCCCCTAAGTTTACACGCTCATATTCTGCATCCCAATTGTTGATCGGCAATAGAACGTATTTTTGGTTCAAAGCCCAAACGTCAGGAAGATTGGTAATAAATGAACCATCTAACATTAACCATTTTTCACGGTCGTTTTGTTGTTTACGTCCCAATACCTTATATAAAATACCCGATGCTTCGGCTACGGTATATTTACCAAACTCAGTAATGATATCCGGTTCTATCACATCGTGTACAGCGCAAATTTCTTTGATACGTTTTACAATTTCGTTTACCATGTACTCGTAATCAAAATCAAAAACCAAACTATCTTTAAATGGCATACCACCACCAATATCAAGTGTATCTAAATCTGGATTTATTTTCTTGAATTTGCAATAAAGCGTTACATACTTTTCAAGCTCGTTCCAGTAGTATGGCGTATCTGAAATACCAGAGTTGATAAAGAAATGCAATAATTTTACCTTGAAGTTAGGATTAGATGCAATCTTGTTGTTGTAAAAATCGATCACATCTTCTAAACGTACACCTAAACGCGAAGTATAGAATTGCGAATCGGGTTGCTCTTCTGCTGCTATACGTATGCCTAGGTTGCAAGGCTCATCCAATTCAATTTCATCATCATAAAGATTAAACTCTTCTTTGTTATCTAAAACAGGGATGATGTTCTTAAAACCATCGTGCAGCATATCAATAATGTACTGCTTGTACTGATAGGTTTTAAAGCCGTTACAGATAATGGTAGTATCTTTATCTACAGCGCCCTTTTTCTCTAAAGAATCGATAATAGGCATATCAAAAGCCGATGAGGTTTCCAAATGGATCTCATTTTTTAGGGCTTCTTCTATGATATGTTTAAAATGCGAACTTTTAGTACAGTAGCAATACTTATAATTACCACGGTAATTATTTTTAATGATAGCAGTCTGAAACAACAATTTTGCTTGTTGAATTTTCTTGCTTACCATGGGTAGGTAAGTAAAACGTAATGGTGTACCATAAGTTTCAATCATTTCCATAAGGTTAAGGTCATGGAAATACAATTCATCGTCTATGATGTTGAAACCTTCCTGCGGAAAGCCAACACTAAGATCAAGAAATTCGGCGTAACTCTGCATCGTTTAAAAATTTTTGCAAAAATGTAATTTTAAATTGAATAAAATAGCTGCGTTTTTAATTTTTTATGATAAACAATTGTAAATTGATAATGTTGGCTAAAAAACAAATACGTTACTGTTGGATATTTATGCCCTACGCTTTAATAATGAGCATGTTATTGCCATTTTGGGCTAATATAATTTAGATGTAATTTATTCTGCATTTGTTTTATTTTTTCTGCTATCGGCAACAATATTGATGATTACCCCGGCAAGTATGAGCAAAACACCCGTAATTAGATTTAAGGTAAGGTCTTCGCCAAATAAAATTACACTGATCCCAACAGCCACTACCGGCTCTAGTGCACCCAAGATCGAAGTAGGGGTAGAACCTATGATCTTGATCGCATGTACCAATGCCAAGACCGAAAAAACCGTGGTTACCAATGCAAACAAAATAAAGTTGAACAATAGTGCTGTATCTGGTATGGCAAGACTTTCTTTAGTGATCAATGCTTTGATCAGGTAATAAACCGAAGAGAACAACAGCGAATAAAAAGTGATTTTTGTACCCGAGCCCGAGATTTTTGCCTTGTTTACAATGACGATATAGAAAGCATAAAAAGCTGCACAAAGTAAGGTAATGAACAAACCTAGGAACCTGATATCGAGGAGTGAATCTTTTGCGCTTAAAATCAGGATTCCAAACAAGGTAATGGCCAATGATATAATGGTGAGTTTATTGATCTTTTCTTTAAACCAGAAAACCATGATCAAGGCTACAATTACCGGATAAACGAACAATATGGTTGAAGCTACTCCGGGCGAAAGGTAATCGTAACCCAAAAATAGCAGATCAGCCGATAATGCATAAAAAAGACCTAAGGTAAGTAAGATGAAAAACTCTTTGCGATTTACTTTAAGGGATTCTTTCGTGTACAACAGATAGGCCAATATAAATAATGCCGAAATAAAGAACCTGTAGAATAGGGTAGTATCTAAGGAAAAACCTGCGGCCTTTATGGGCAAAACAAAGAGAGGAATTAATCCATAAGAAACGGCTGAAATGATGGCCAAAGCATAGCCTTTAATTTTATGCATTGTTGTATCGGGTTAAAAAAAACATCAAAATTCCATTACACTATCCAAACCACGTTTTAAGCCTTTAAAAGAACTTACTTTTTCTATAGCTAAAATGGCTCCTTTTACGTATGGTAAGGCACTTGAGCCTGAGTCGTGGCGAATGGTAAGCCTTTCATCTTTAAGGCCAAAAAGTGTTTCAACAGAAATTACGTAGCCGGGTAAGCGTACGGCATGCACCTGTACACCGCCCATGCGTGCGCCACGGGTTTCCTTTTCGCCTTTAAATTCACTATCAGGTACATGGATCTGCGCTTCGCGAATTTGTGTAAGACGGTAGGCTAGTTCTCTTACCGTACCGCTAGGGGCATCTACTTTATCTTCTTGGGCATAATCAATGATCTCAAAATCGGGTATGTACTTGGCAGCCATTTCTGCAAATTTTTGTAACAGTACCATGGTTAGGGCAAAATTACCCACGGCCAGTACCGAGCAATTGTTGGCAAGGGCTACTTTTTCTATTTCAAGATAATCGGCATCGGTTAAGCCCGATGTGCCAACTACTACGTTGACGCCTTTGTTAAGTGCCGTAATGATGTTGTGCTTGGCTATACCCGGATGGGTGTAATCGATCATCACATCTGCTTTTACTTCATTCAATGCGGTTGCTATATCGCCATAAACTGGTATAAAACCTGTTTCAGTTTTTAAAAATGCCGAAAGGTCTGTTGCGGCATGGGTACGCGATAAGGCTCCAACCAATTGCAGGTTTTCGCTTTTCAATATCGCTTTGGCCAATTCTGAGCCTGCCCAACCGGTTGCACCGGCAATAAATACGTTGATCATAGTTGTAGATTTTTTAAGGTTCTTTCTTTGTAACTGCTCTCCTGTACTTTTTGCTCTATTTTACCTAGGTCTTGTAAAAAATGCGGACAGTCTGCAGTAATTTCTTTCATGGTTTCTTCGCAAGCATTCCAATAGTTTTCAAATTCTGGAAAAGCTTTAATGGCTTTATCAGACAGGGAGAGGATTTGTTTACGCGAGTCTTTCTCGTCGGTTACAGAGTTGATGTAGCCACTTGCTTTCATTTTATGGATAACCTTGATCACTGCCGGGTGCGACTGTCTTAAATACTCCGATATTTCGGTAATGGTTAAGGTGTCGTATTTTTTTAACAGCAGAAAGATAATGCTCCAATTGGGTTCTATATCAACCTGTAGGGTTTTATAAAAATCTTTGGTACTGTATTGTAGGTCATCACCCAGACGTTTTATGCGACTGATGAGGGCCATGAGTTCTAATTCTTTTAAAAAGTCTTTATTATCCATAAAATGTAACTGGTTACAAATCTAGATAAAATTATTGTAACTGGTTACGTATATAGGTGTGAATTTTATAAAGATGGCTTTTAAAGGTGTAAGAGAGTGGTTTTTGATATGGTTAGAATAATCTAATTCTAAAAATTAGATGGTTCTAATTATTGTTTGTTTTCTTGAATTGGTTTTACGAGGTTTTACCAAAACCTTTACGTCACCCTGAACTCGTTTTACAAGGGGTTGTTTATTTTTTTTATGGTCTTGTAGCTACTTCGTGGTCAGGGTCTGCATTAGTTATTGATTTCTTTTTCGCTTCGCGGACATACTTTTTCCTATAGCTGAAAAAGTATGCAAACCGAACGGAGTGAGCTCATTTATACAAATAAGATTATAGAAACAAATAAATAAAAAGCCACGGCTGCGCCTGATGCTTTAAGGTTTGTGCATAGGCTAAGTACTACTTGCCGCATCAGCCAAGGCCGAGTTTAGTAGAACGGGGAGGCTTTGCTTTGGCTCGAGAACTCCACCAGCTATATTGAGTTTATTAAATTGAAGTCACTCTGAACTTGTTTTACAAGGGTCTATTATTTCTTCAGAAAAGATGCTGAAACGAGTTCAGCATGACGAAAACACACTAACGTCACCCTGAACTGGTTTCAGGGTCTACATTAGTTATTGATTTCTTTTTCGCTTCGCGGACATACTTTTTCCTGTAGCTGAAAAAGTATGCAAACCGAACGGAGTGAGCTCATTTATGCAAATAAAATTATAGAAACAAATAAATAAAAAGCCACGGCTGCGCCTGATGCTT
>DDEP01000084.1 GCA_002336465.1 Pedobacter sp. UBA1951 | reverse complement strand
AAGATGAGGAAATTTTTCTTGTATCTGTTTTGAATTTGGCTTAATCTCTTGTGTGACTTTGCCTATTGTTGCAAAATATTTTGGCTTGGATTGTACAGTATAATTTGTACTGGCAGAATTATAGCCCTTAGTTTCCAATATCGTTTTTAGTTCTTCTTTATATAGAGATGAATTTCCTGTATATAGAATTTCGTAGAATCCTTTTGTGAAACCTGGATCATTTTTGAATACAAATTCTTTAATAATGCCTTTGTTGTTAATCTTAAAAGCAATTGGCTGAGGAGAAAACTCAAAAATTTTGTCGTCTAGTTTGAATAGCAGTTTGTTCATGCTTTGATCAAATTTAACCTGCGTGAAATTATTTTTTTCTCGTGGAGAAAGAGTTACCTCAGCAGGAAGCCATTCGTCATAATAATAAGGACTACCATTCATATTAATATACTTGGTTTCAGTAATGGGTTTGCCATGTAGATCTGGCACAAAAACATTTTGTGCTTTAGTAAAACTAATAAAACCCAAAATTATTATAGCGCTCAAAGCAGTTTTCAATTTCATGAGTGTGGAAATGTTTTTAGGAAAGGGATTGCCAAATAAAATGACAATCCCCGATTAATTATTAACTGTTATTCTAGATATTTACTTACTATTACCATCCCGGGTTTTGCTGAGCTTTAAGCGTTGGGTTTGTGTTCGTTTCGCTTAAAGGGAAAGGCCATACAAACTTAAAGTCAGAATAAGGAATGGCTTGAATGTTTTTAGGCCCCGCATATGGAACAGAAGCATTCCACGCTGTAGTGCTGTTAACATCTGCCCAGTCTACTTTTGCAGGGGTGCCTCCGGTTGAAAAATCAGGGTCATTAGATAGCCTGTGTATATCTCCCCATCTATGTCCTTCGGCTAAGAATTCTATTCTTCTCTCGTTTAAGATAGCCCTAGTAAGATCTTTACTTGTAGCAAAATCTACAATGGTATATCTATCAGCAGCTTTTACAGACCTGTTTCTAACTGCATTTAATAGTGCTAAAGCATCAGTGCTTGGAACTGCGGTAGATAATCTAGAGTATGCTTCGGCAGTATTGAGTAAGACTTCCGCATAACGCATAATAGGGTTTGCGTCAGTCCAAGTTGCATAATCAGGATATTTTTTAGAAAAATAACCCTTGTTTGCCGAATTTTGTACGGTAAGAGCAGTTCTTCTTACATCATCAGCTTTCCAAAAAGAAGCATTATAAATGATAGGAGAAATAGCCACTAACGCTCTACCAGGTGCATTAGAATACATTGTAGAAATAGATCCGTTTGTTCCTGCATTTCTAGTCGATGAATTTTCTATAGAAAATATAGATTCGCTATTTGTATAATTATTAGCGGTAACAAAAGGATCACCAGGATTAGCAGTTAGACTGTATCCACCAATTGGACTGGTAAAAGTTGTGGTTCCCGATATTAATTTAGATCCTTCAGCAATAACTTTGGTCCAATTTCCTGCATGTAGGTATATTCTTGTTTTTAATGCAATCGCAGCTCCTTTTGTCGCTCTAGATACTTTTAAGCCTCCTGCATAGGTTGCTGGAAGATTGGCTTCAGCGAAATCCAAATCCGCAATTAATTTTTCATAACAATCTTTTACTGTGTTACGGGATTGCCCAAGATTGGCATCAACAGCACTAGGAGAACTTGCCGCAACAGTTCTATAAGGAACCCCTAGATGACTGGCATCTGATGTGTGAGAATAAGGTCTGGCAAAATGTACAAGTAGTTCATGATGTGCCAAGGCTCTTAAAAACCTTGCTTCTCCTTCATACTGTGCAGCTAAGCTTGATGGGATAACGCCACTTGCTCCAGCTTTTTTTACCCCTTCAATTACAACATTTGCTCTATTGATTAAATTATAGCAAGTTTCCCACATGGCTTGGTTATTAGCCGTAGAAATACCATATGTATTGCCATAAGTTATGAGGAAAAAAGAAGGTACGGCTATAACATCTTCTCCTCTGGCATCTTGTTGTAACGTATTTGCCGAACCAAATGGATAACCCCTGTTTGAGCCATCTGTATAAGGCCCAGCTTGTGCAGCGCTATAAACACCTGTTACCGCTAATGCTACCCTTGCAGGAGAGCTATATGCACTTTCTTCTGAGAAGCTGTTGTTGGGCTGTAAATCGGTTAATTTTTTACATGAGGAGCTTAATAAAACAAGTCCTATGGTTGTTATTTTTATAGATAACTTAATATCTCTGAATATTTTCTTCATTTCTTTAAAGATTAAAATTTGTTAAAATCCTAAGTTCAAGCCAAAAGTGAAGGTCCTTAATTGAGGGTTACCATTGTAGTCAACTCCCGCACCCGAAGTGTTTGTTTCTGGGTCTAAACCTTTATATCCGGTTATTACAAATGCATTTTGAACAGAAGCATATAATCTTAACTTGTTTATACCTAATCTGTTCACAATATTGTTAGGTAATTTGTATCCTAAAGCAATATTGTCCATGCGTAAGAAATCTCCTTTTTCAACAAATCTTGTTGTGGCTTGGCCTTCTAAATTTATAAAAGCACCTCTTCCAGAATATAATCTTGGAGTTTGTCCATCTCCCGGTTCAGCAGCACTTTTCCATCTTCCTAGTACTTCTGTAGAGTTGTTTACAAAATTCATATTTAGCATATCAACCCTTGTGCGGTTCATTATGTAATTTCCTCCTTGAAAGCGAAGGAATACATTCAAATCAAAATCTCCATAAGTAAGGGTGTTGTTAAATCCACCAAACCATTTTGGTAAACTGTTACCTAATATCTTTCTGTCATCAGCAGATAAGGTTGTTGTGGCTCCTAATACAGATGGGTTTGCAGGATCATATCCTTTGTAAGATTGGCTATTAATGTCTCCTTGAATAATGCTCCCGTTTGCTTTTTCATATAAAGGGTTTCCGTTTGCAGGGTTCACACCTCTATATGTATAGCCGTATAACGCTCTGATCGATTCTCCTACTCTTATTATATTATAGTCGCCTGTAATATCTTGTCCGTCAACCAATTCTAATACCTTGTTTTTCTGTGTAGAGAAATTTAAGGAAGCATTCCATTTAAGCTTGCTACCAGAAAGAATATCGCCATTTATGGCAAACTCAAAACCTTTGTTGGTAATGCTACCAATATTTCTACTGATAGAGTTTCCCGGAATCCCAATTGAAGGAGGAGTTGGAGCAGATAAGATAATGTCTTTATTGTCTTTTTGCCAATAAGCCGTTACTACATTTAATCTATTGTTGAATAGAGAAAAATCAAGACCTAAATCATATGATTTTTGAGATTCCCATTTTAATTCTGGGTTTCCTGTGTTATTAAACGCGATACCACTTTGATTTCCGTATGCGGCAGCGGCATAAGTACCTAAGTAAGGAAAACTGCCAATGTTGGTGTTACCTACTTCTGCAAATGATCCCCTCAACTTTAAATCGCTAAGAAAGCTAAGAGCACTTGATTTTTTAACAAAATCTTCTTCTGAAATTCTCCAAGCAACAGATACACCAGGGAAATAACCTACGCGATTAGAAGAAGGAAGTGCTGATAAAGCATCTCTACGGATGGAAGCACCAAAATAATACTTGCCTTTATAGTTATAGTTTACACGGCCTAGATAAGATTCGATACCACTTTTTACCAAAGACCCATAAACATTAGGTGTTACGAAAGTTGATGAAATAATATTCTCATTAAAGAAGATATCAGATATGTTAGAGATACTTGCTTGATAAAAAGAAGATTTTTCTTTTTGAAACTCCGATACCAATGTTAAATCTAGGTTGTGAGCATTGTTGAACGATTTGGTGTAGGTTAAAATATTTTGCCAGTTCCATCTTAAGAAAGGAGAGTAAGACTGAGACATTGTTCCATTAGAACCATAACCATCACCAGCTCTTGGATCATTGTAAGAAAAGTCATCAACATACAATCCATCTATACCAATTTGCGTTTTTAACTTTAATCCTTGTACAATCGTGGCTTCTAAGAAAGAATTTCCAAGAATCCTGTAAGATTGCGATTTCCTAGGATTGTTCTCAATAACAAACATGATGTTTGGAATATTGTCAGAAATTGGAATTAGGTTACTTCCCGGGCCTAACGATCTTCTGTCTGTTGATATGTTGTATCCTGTAGGGTCAGAAGGATTATATACAGGTACGTTTGGAAGCATTCTAGTAACCGCAAAAATGTTTCCTGATAAAGCATTAGAGGATGCTAAAGGCCCTTGGTTTGCTTGATATGTAAGGCCTGACGTTATTCCAAAGGTTAAAAATTTATTGATTTTTTGATCTAGGTTAGCTCTTAGAGATACCCTATCTAAAGAGTTTGCTACGATAGCACCTTCTTGTGCGGAGTAGCCTAAAGAAAAATAATATTTTGTTTTATCCGTTCCGCCTAATGCAGAAACAGCGTGGTTGTGCTGTGTAGCTTGTCTAAAGACATAATCCTGCCAGTTGGTATTGATATATCCACCACTTCCATCAGGCATAGCCCTTGCATTTACTGTATTAACACCAGAGTTTTTATATCTTTCATTGGCGATTTCTATAAATTGATCTGCGTTTAATAGATCAAATTTCTTTGATACGTCAGCAAGGGCGAAAAAACCATCATAGTTAAATTGTGCGCCATTTTTTCCACGTTTAGTAGTGATGAGGATAACACCGTTTGCTGCCCTTGAGCCATATACAGCGGTTGCTGCCCCGTCTTTTAATATGTCTATTGATTCGATATCATTTGGGTTAATATCTCCTAAAGCATTTGCACTTGTGAAACCTCCTGTATTTCCGCTAACAGAGGGGATCCCATCTACTACGATTAATGGAGACGTGCCTGAGCTAATGGAGTTTATACCTCTAATTCTGATTTGTGGAGCTTGCCCCAATAAACCAGAAGGAGTTATAACTTGTACCCCAGTTGCTTTTCCTGCCAAAGCCCTATCAAATGAAGGGATTGAAATGTCTTTAACAAGATCACCAGAAATCTTAGATACAGAGGCGGTATTATCTTTTTTGCTGATTGTACCATATCCTGTAATAACTACATCTGCTAAAGACTGTGCGGTTCCCCCTCTAGCGAAATGTTGTAGTTGCTGTTTGCGTCGATTTTGATACTTACGGGAACATAGCCCAGAGATGATATTTCTAATGTAGAAGAGCTTGAAGGTACGGATAGAGAAAATTTACCATTTGTTCCAGTGGACACTCCAACATTGGTTCCCTTTACCTTTACACTTACTCCCGGTATCGGTAATCCATCTTCCTTAGAAGTAACCGTACCAGTAATTGTTCTATTTTGGGCTATTGCCGAGGTAGCAATGAATAACAAAATGAACAAACTTTGTAGAAGTTTTTTCATAAATTCAATAAATTTAGGTTAGTTAATGATTAATTAAACCTAATATAAAAACAATATAATTGTAACACAAATTTTATTTAAAAATTGTATTACAATGTTGTTTTTTATGTTTATGTCATTCTCTAAAATTCCATGTAAAAATATAAGAGGTTAATTTTCTAGTAGTTATAGAATAAAATACCCAATTGTATCTGCTTCTTAAATCCTTACGTCGATAAATCCTTAGTATCGTACCGTTGAAAAGGCC
>DDEP01000204.1 GCA_002336465.1 Pedobacter sp. UBA1951 | reverse complement strand
TAAATATTTATAAATTTGCTCATCTAACACAATTTAAATGAATGTATATGAAGTAGGGGCAGAGAAATTAAGCCTCGCAAAAATCGATTTTATATTAAAAAACCAAATCAAGATAAAACTATCTAAAGAAGCGATAGAAAAAGTTGAAAAATGTCGCCTTTATTTAGACCGTAAATTAGCTAAAAGCGAAGATCCTATATATGGTATCAATACTGGTTTCGGTTATTTGCAGCATATCAAGGTAGAGAGCAGTAAACTAACGCAATTACAGCACAATTTGCTATTGTCTCATGCTTGTGGAACAGGTGCAGAGGTTCCTAAGCAGATCGTAAAAATTATGCTGCTGCTTAAAATACAATCTTTAAGTTATGGGCATTCTGCAGTAGCGCTAACTACCATACAGCGATTGGTAGATTTTTATAATTACAACGTTTCTCCTGTAATTTATACTCAGGGTTCTTTAGGGGCATCTGGCGATTTGGCACCTTTGGCACATTTGACCTTGCCCTTAATTGGCGAAGGTGAAGTATGGTACAAAGACGAAAGAATGAGCACCACTAGGTTATATGAGCTGTTAAACTGGAAACCTTTGTCTTTGCAGAGCAAAGAAGGACTTGCCTTGATCAACGGAACACAGTTCATGAGTGCTTACGGTGTATATTGTTTATTGCAGGCGCAAAAACTTTCTGCATGGGCAGATACTTCTGCGGCCATTGCCATTGATGCATTTGATTGTCGTATTGATCCTTTTTTAAGTTTAAGTCACGAAATTAGACCTCATAAAGGGCAGTTAGATACAGCTAGAAATATTTCTGATTTGCTTAAAGGCAGTGAGCTGATCAACAAGCCCGGTAAACAAACCCAAGATCCTTATTCGTTCCGTTGTGTGCCGCAGGTACATGGCGCAAGTAAAGATAGCATTGCCTATATACAATCTGTATTTGAGACAGAAATCAATGCTGTAACAGATAATCCCAATGTTTTCCCAGATGAAGACCTTGTGATTTCTGCAGGTAATTTTCATGGTCAGCCTTTGGCATTAACATTAGATTTTTTGTGCTTGGCTTTAGCCGAATTAGGTTCTATCTCTGAAAGAAGAACTTACCAGTTGATATCAGGTAGCAGAGGGTTACCGCCATTCTTGGTAAATGAAGCAGGATTAAATTCTGGTTTAATGATTACACAATATACCGCAGCTTCAATTGTAAGTGAGAACAAACAACTGTGTACACCTGCCTCTGCAGATAGCATTGTGAGCAGTAACGGACAAGAAGATCATGTGAGTATGGGTGCAAATGCTGCAACCAAGTGCCTAAGAGTAGTAGAAAATTTAGAACGTATATTGGCAATAGAACTTATTACAGCAGCGCAAGCATTGGATTTACGAAGACCAGAGAAATCATCTGAAAAGATTGAGAACTTAATGCAAGAATTCAGAAAAAGAGTTCCTTTCAATGAAACAGATAGGATACTTTCAGTTGATATTAAATCTGCAGTAGATTTTATTGGGATATATCGATTAAACTAAAATAGAAGAAGGTGTCTAAAAATAACCTTCTCGTCATCCTGAACCTGTTTCAGGATCTTAATTATGTTTTAAAGATTCCGTATCAAATACGGAATGACGTATGAACTTTAGACACCTTCTTTTTCCGATTATTACAATCGTTTTTACTTATAGTGGTATATTAATACCAAAACTTACATTACGGCCAGGATTATAAATGTTAGCTGGTTTATAACGGCTTAAATGGTTGTAATATAATTTATTGGTAAGGTTTTGGCCTGTAATCCAAACATTGATTTTTCCTCTTCGAGTTTTGAAAGAAGTTCCAATACCGGCATCTAATAAGGTATAACCGTCTGTTTCTGTTTCAAAAGCATCGAATCTGTCTTGTTTAAATACATTGCTTAAACCTACCTTAATAAAACTGTCTTCTAAACCTTTGATCTCTGGTTCAAATCTTAATTCATTATTTAAACTAGCTGCAGGAATAAAAGGCAACGGCGAGTTAGTAGCGTTGTTGGTACCTTTAACGTAAGCAAAAGTATTTTCAAAGTGCAAAGATTTAATCAAGTGAAAATCTATAGAAGCTTCACCTCCCATTAAAGTAGCATTGGTTTGTAAATACCTATAAACAGGTAAAGTTTCTGTAACGCCGCTATGGTGATCACCTACCTGTATCGTTTCGTTGTTAAGATTAGCCAAATAGATGTAATCGTATATAGAGTTATGGTATGCATTTAAGCCAAGAGTTATACTTTTTGCGTGGTATTCTAATCCTAGATCAAATTGCAGGCTGGTTTCCTGTTTTAAATCGCTGTTACCAATCTCATACCTAAAAGTACCTTCGTGTTTTCCGTTAGAACCCAATTCTGCAATGTTTGGTGCTCTGAAACCTGAACCGATGTTACCTTTAATATTTAAATCTTTAGCTAATTCAAAAGCAAATCCGGCAGAGGCCGTAAGATTAGAAAATTTGTTGTCAAATGCTTTGAAGATTTCATGAGTATGGTTGCCATGATCTTCTATCAGTTCATCGCCATTTATTTTTTTGTAATCGTATCTTACTCCTGCATTGATGGCTCCGTTTGTAAAGTTTCTTTTTAAATAGGCAAAAGCACCAATATTATCACTACGGTAATCTGGTATTAGAAATTCATCTCCGTTATTCACATTTTTTTGGTACATACCTTGTACGCCTATGGCAGGTTCCCATTTGCCATTACCGGCAAATAAATATTTAACATCGTAAGTAAATGAGCTCAAACCCAAATATAAACCCGGTTCAGTCGCACTATCTTCAAATTCTTTTCTAATGTTTTTCTGAAAGGCAAAAGTACTTTTTAATTGTCCGCCACTGATAAGAATATTACTGTTTAATGCAGCTCTATAATGGTTAATATTTTGGTAAGGTATTTCTAATCTTCTCTGTCTTGCGTCATCATTTGAAATAACCTCTCCATCCTCATCTAAGAAATCGCCATTTGCATCAGGCCCATCTTCAACAAGTCCTATGTTAGTGCTAAAGCGCGACAGGCTTAAATGTGTGTAACCCCATGTTTTATTTAACCCTAACATGGTGCTGAGATCATTTTCATTATAGCCAGAGTTAGGTACTACTTTATCTTTATAGCTAAATCCGTAGGCATTTTTATAAGAAGCTCTACCACGGTACACAAAGCCATTATCATTGCCCTGAAACATTAATGACGAACCGATTAATCCTCCGTTTGTAGAATAACTGGTGTTAAAGTTGCCATTAAAAGTACCTGGAGGAGGCACTAAATCGTCTATAATGTTAATCACGCCCCCAAGTGCATCAGAACCGTACAATAAACTTGCCGGACCTTTTAGCACCTCTACCCTCGATGCAGCAAATTGATCGGTTAAAATACCATGTTCGTCTCCCCATTGCTGACCTTCTTCGCGGGCACCATCAACCATTGTTAACACCCTGTTATAGCCTAGTCCTCTTATCGTTGGTTTAGAAATAGCACCTCCTGTAGTAACTTGCGATATACCCGGTACTTTGGCAATGGCATCTATCAGGTTAGTTCCTGCTGCCTGCGCTAATTTCTGTTTGTTTACGGTAACTACAGCTAAGCTATTGGTTTTGCTGTTTGCACTCGAAGGTGTTCCTGTAATTACTACTTCGGCACCTTCAACCACCGAAGGCTCCAACGAAAATTCGATAGGACTTCTCAAAGAAAAATCCACCAATTGAGAAGAGGTTTTGTAACCTAAATAACGCACCTCTACCAAAAATTTACCTTTTACAGGTATGTTCTTAAATACGAACTCGCCAGTATTATCGGTAATAACAGTGGTCTTTAAATCGGAAATAAAAACGGTTGCTCCCGCTAAAGGCTCTTTAGTAGCAGCATCGGTAACTTTTCCTTTGACATCAATAAATGCAGTATGGGCAAAAATATTTTGAAAGGCCAGTAAAAAAAAGCCAACAAAAAGAATAAATAATTTTTTCATGTATATAAAAAGGCAGTGCCTAATTAATGATTAAACTTTAGTTAATTGCAAATAAGGCACATCGGTTTTACCGAGTGCTAAAAAATAATATAAAGCTTAAACTATGGTAGGAGGGCCTCTTAATGAGGTAGAGATCAGCTTAACAAAAGAACTCTGCGCTAAAGGAGCAGTTCTTTTGATTAACTTACTACTTAAATAAGTATAGTAGCTTAAAGAAGTGATCGTATAGTTTTTTTCAAAGTGAGCCTTGCATATTAAACAATGATCCTGATTAGATTTTACGTGTACGGAGTGTGTACATGTTTTTTCTACCGGAATATCGTTTGCTTGATGGTTGTGCAGGGCACCCCATGGCGTAATGGCAATAGCAAATACCCATAACATGGTTATGGTAAGAAATTGTTTGATATTTGCGTTACGCTTTTGCACTTTAAGTACAAAATTAAGCAAATAATAATAACTTTATGCGCATTTATTTGTAACAAAAGGCTTAACTATTACTATAATATAACACCAGATATGAACCTAAAAGTTAATCAGACCCCTAATGGTACGCAACTCAATTGCAAAGGATGGATACAGGAAGCAGCACTTAGAATGTTGCTCAACAATCTTAATCCAGAGGTGGCAGAGCGTCCAGAAGATTTAATTGTATATGGTGGCAGAGGAAAAGCTGCCCGCAATATGGAAGCTTTAGAGCTGATCATCAAAGCTTTAAAGAACCTTGAAGAAGATGAAACACTTTTAATACAATCGGGTAAACCTGTTGGTATTTTACCTACGCATAAAGATGCACCAAGAGTACTGATTTCTAATTCACAGTTGGTGCCAAAGTGGGCTACGCAACAACATTTTGATGAACTTGAAGACAAGGGATTGATGATGTACGGGCAGATGACTGCCGGTTCTTGGATTTACATTGGCTCTCAAGGTATTGTACAAGGTACCTATGAAACATATGCTGCTTTGGCGCGCAAACATTTTAACGGTAGCTTAAAAGGAACGTTAAATGTTACGGCCGGTTTGGGCGGAATGGGTGGTGCGCAACCTTTGGCCATTACCATGAACGAAGGAGTTTGTCTTGCTGCAGACGTAGAAGAATGGCGTATCAAGAAACGTCTTGAAACCCGTTATATAGATGAGATTGCTTATGACATTGATGAAGCGATAGACCGTGCTTTAAAATACAAAGCAGAAAATAAAGCCATTTCAATAGGTGTGGTTTGCAATGCAGTAGAGCTATTGCAGCGCTTAATAGATCGTAATATTACACCTGATACACTAACTGATCAGACTTCTGCTCATGATCCATTAATCGGTTATTTCCCAGAAGGGCTAACTGTTGCAGAAGCTGCAAAATTAAGAACTGAAAATCCAGACGAATATGTAAAGCGCTCTTACGCCACTATGGCCAAGCATGTGCAACAAATGCTTGAGCTACAAAAAAGAGGAGCAATAACCTTTGATTATGGCAATAATTTAAGAGGTAGGGCCTTAGAGGTTGGTGTGAAAAATGCATTTGATTTCCCAGGTTTTGTTCCAGCTTATATCAGGCCGTTGTTCTGTGAAGGAAAAGGACCTTTTAGATGGGTTGCTTTGAGCGGAGATCCACAAGATATTTATGAAACAGATAAAGTTATTCTTGAACTGTTCCCTGAAAATGAGAGCTTACGCCGCTGGATTACCATGGCACAAGAGCGTATTGCGTTTCAGGGATTACCAGCACGTATTTGCTGGTTAGGTCAAGGCGAGCGCGAGAAAGCAGGATTGGCATTTAATAAACTGGTTGCAGAAGGTAAAGTTAAAGCACCGATTGTAATTGGTCGCGATCATTTAGATACAGGTTCAGTAGCTTCTCCTAACAGAGAAACAGAAGCCATGTTAGATGGTTCTGATGCAGTTGCCGACTGGCCAATCTTAAATGCACTGATCAATACTGCGGGAGGAGCAAGTTGGGTTTCATTACATCACGGTGGCGGCGTAGGCATAGGCTACTCTATACATGCGGGTATGGTAATTGTGGCCGATGGTACAGAAGATGCTGCAAAAAGGTTAAAGCGGGTATTGCATAACGATCCGGCAATGGGTGTAATCCGTCATGCAGACGCAGGTTATGATATTGCAAAAGATACCTTGCGCAAACACAGATTGGGCCTGAACCTCTAAAAGTTTTTTTGTTTTTTGTAATTAAAATAGTTTTAACTTAGCCATATGGAACAACATAATTTTGATGTAGATTTTGTAATACCTTATTCAAAACAAAAGGTAAAGATCAATTCAGATATTGTACAGGTAGATCAAACTAGTATTCGTTGTGAAGATATTGACGCCGTAAAATATGGCGTTTCTTTAATTGGCGGGGCTAAAAAACCACAGCGCAAAGTATATGTGATAGATATAAAAGGTAAAGATGGTAAAACAGCTAGTATCCAGTTCAGCAGCAATAAAGTTGAAGAAATGCTAGCCGAAGATCATACCTATTATTACATCATGTCGGGCTTATGGCAAAATGTAAAAAAACATTTGGTTAACCATTTTATAACACAGCTTAATGAACAGCAGGTTTTAGAAGTAGGCAGTGCCAAGTTTGACCATCAAGGTTTTGTAATGTCGTATAAAACTTGGTTCTGGGGTAAACCTAAAACCGCTGTGGTTCCATGGACAAGCATCAAATATTTTCAAGACAAAGGAATGTTGCATATACAAGATATGCACGATGGTAAGAAAAAGCTAGCCCTAAGCTTGCATAATGACTGGAATGCTGTTGTCTTGAATACTTTAATGCATTATTTGTGGCAAGAGCACAGAAAAGAAAAATTGCAAAAAGGAGAGCAGATTTAAACTTTAAAAAAATATAAAAACTAAAAAAAGGCCGCAATTTGCGGCCTTTTCTA
>DDEP01000068.1:6152-7204 GCA_002336465.1 Pedobacter sp. UBA1951 | reverse complement strand
AGTACCAAATCTGTACAACTTGAAGCGGCCGGATTATTCAAGTATTTGGTTATGCTTTGATATACATCGGGCGGAAAAACATTCATCTCAAAAAATGGGTTCATCATTTTTTTAAAATTGCCTTTCCATTCGCTACCATGAGGCTTTACCTTATTTTTATACTCGTTCCACGTAAGCAAGTGCGCAAACTCATGAACCGTAGTAACCAAAAAAGCATAAGGATTTAAATCATTATTAACTGATATTTTATGTCCCTCTCCTCGGTACGGATGCCTGTAATCTCCTAGTTTTGTATTTCGTTTCTTAGAAATCTTGAACTCGCACTGAAAATAATCTATCCATCTGGCAATAACGGGCGCTGCCTCCTGTGGCATATATTGTGCTAAAACAATTGATTTATCAGACTGCCTGTTCATGTGCCGCAAAGTACGATTTTTAATCCTGAATTGTTGTTCGCTAAACGTTTTTCGAAGTTCGTTTTTTGTGGGTTGTTTTTGATTCTCTTAACCTCAAATTACTAAAGTTTATTTTAACAACTGATAGGCAATCAGCGCGGCTACGTATGCCATAGCCGTCATATAAGCAAGCTGTATCAACGGCCATTTCCATGATTTGGTTTCTCTGTAAACAATAGCCACCGTACTCATACACTGCATTGCAAAAGCGTAAAACAGCATTAAAGAAAGTCCTGTTGCAAAAGTAAACGTTGGCAAGCCCGTGGCCGGATTTTTAGCTGCTGCAATTTTGTCTCTCAACCTTAGCTCGGTCGCATCTCCATCACCGCTATCTACACTATATATAGTTGCCATTGTGCCAACAAAAGCTTCTCGGGCAGCAAAAGACGTAATCAACGCAATACCTATTTTCCAATCGTAACCCAAAGGTTTAATTACAGGTTCTATTGTTTGCCCCAGAATACCGGCATATGAGTTTTCTAAGCGTTCTGCGGACTTATCTCTCTCTAAAGAGGATACTTGTGTGCTATCTGTTATTTTTGCTTCTAAGGCTTCGTATTTCTGGTCTATGGCCTCATACCGTTTTGAAGGACCATA
>DDEP01000068.1:0-6147 GCA_002336465.1 Pedobacter sp. UBA1951 | reverse complement strand
AAAACAAACGTTTTTGATTTCTCGAACATGGTATAAAATACATTCTTCCACCTTGGCATACGGTAAACCGGCAACTCCATGATGAAGTATGATTTCTCTTTAGCTTTAATGATAAATTTGAATACCCATGCCGCTAAAACCGCCGTAATGATACTGATGAGGTACATAGCCATTAAAGCTAAAGCCTGTAGGTTAAAAATTCCCCATACCCGCTCATTAGGAATAATCAATGAAATCAGCAAAGTGTATACAGGTAAACGGGCCGAACAGCTTACCAAAGGCGTGATCATTATGGTAATAATCCTGTCTTTCCAGTTCTCGATATTACGGGCACTCATAATTGAGGGAACCGCACAAGCAATCCCTCCAATCATAGGAACTACAGATTTTCCGCTTAACCCAAATTTACGCATGATCTTATCCATCATAAACGTAACGCGGGCCATGTAACCTGTATCTTCTAAGATGGATATCAAACCAAATAAGATCGCTATCTGTGGTATAAATATTACGATACCTCCCAATCCGGCTACAACTCCATCCATTAACAGATCGGTAAGAACGCCAGATGGCAGGTGCTGATGACCATATTCTGTAAGCCAAGCAAAACTACCTTCTATCATATCCATAGGTACTGAAGACCATGAGAATATGGCGTTAAATATGAAAAACAATATCGCAAAGAAAATAAGGAAGCCCCATATCTTATGCGTTAATATAGAATCCAGCTTATCGGTTATCTGAAATTTCTTTTCTGCACCTGTATCTAACACCACTTCATTTAAAATGGTATTCAAATGCCTGTAACGAGCTACGGTTTCGGCAGTTTGCAACTGATGTGTTGCAAAGCCGTTAGACTGCTCTATATGTTCAATCTCATCCTGCTCCTGAGCCGTAAAATGACTTAAATGTTCATGTTGGTGCAACACCTGAAGCGCATAATAACTATTATCGGTATTTAGTTTTTGCTTAATTTGTTTAATTGCTTCTGGTGCAAAAATATCTACATCTATGGTTTTGTTCTGTGTAGCAACAGGTGTGTATTGGGCAATGGCATCTTTAAGTAAGCCTAAGCCTTCTCCTTTTCTGGCAGATATAGCAACAACCCTTATACCTAAACGCTCGGCAAGTTTATCGGCATCTATTTTCAAACCTGCTTTTTTTGCCATATCGCTCATGTTGAGCACCAACAGCATAGGTAGCCCTAAATCTGCTACTTGAGAATAAAGAAGTAGGTTTCTTCTAAGATTAGTAGAATCTGCAACAAGTACAATAAGATCAGGATAATGTGGATTGGTCTTATCAGCTAGAACCTGAAAAACGATACTTTCGTCCTTACTCTTTGGGTATAAACTATAAGTACCCGGTAAATCAACAATTTCTGCCGTTACGTGATTACTTAATTTACAGTAGCCTGTTTTTTTATCTACTGTTATACCCGGAAAGTTTCCTATTTTTTGATTTAACCCCGTTAAAAGGTTAAAAAGAGTAGATTTTCCAGTATTTGGGTTTCCAACTAAAGCAACTTTCAAATCCTGCAAATTTTATTGTACTACAATGACTGCTGCTTCACTTTTGCGTAAACAAAGCTGATAGCCTGATATGCGTATAGCCATTGGATCGCCAAGAGGGGCATATCTTTCCACTTCCACTTCTTCGCCCGGCAGGCATCCCATTTCCATCAGTTTTACAGACATCTCTAAATCCGTAAATGAAACAATAGTACCTTTTTGTCCCGGTGTTAGTTGCGAAAGTTTCATGGTGTATAGTGTGTATATCTTTTAACCTGTGTTTAAACCTAAATAGGCATTATTAAAACAGGTGCAATTTAACCCTTATTTATATCAAATCCAAATAAGAATTAAATGAATGACAGACTGTACATAAAAAAAGCGACTGCTAAATATAGCAGCCGCTTCTTGTTATAATTAAAACATGAAATTATTAGAATCTGCCTGGGCCACCGCCACCCATTCTAAAGTTACCTGGGCCTTGGCCTCTTCCTTGTCCACCGGCAATGTTAGTTAAAGAATAGGTAAACGATAACATATAGTAGCGTTTTAACACGTTAAAGTTTTGGTCAACAATTGAGTTAGCTGATACACTACGTAAAACACCTGTATTCTGGTCTAACAAATCGTTAACAGCAAATTTAAATGTACCTCTGTTTTTAAAGAATTGGCGACTGATATAAGCATTCCATATGGTGTAATCAGTATCATTTCCTGCTCCTCTACCTGTTAATTTATTATAGGTAACATCTGTTTGTAAACGAATATTGCCCGGGAATACGTAACTAACATCAATATTAGGGGCCAAAGTATAATAACGTGTATTGTTACCTACCGTATAAGTAGATCTGTCCATACGGCCTGAAATACCTGCAATTAAATCCAGTTTCTCTAAATTAGATACCAATTTATATCCATTACTCAAACCATAGCTTGTGGTAATATTTTTAGTGGTAATGTTGTTCTTGTCGCTTGTAAAAGAAGTGTTTTGTCCGTAAGAACCGCCAGCACTGATCTGCAAGTTTAATTTATTGCCTTTAATGATAGGAAGACCTAAGTTCCCAAATACACTACCATTAAAGTTGCCATCAACATTAATGTATTTGTTTTCTATCTTACCTGCATCTGGCGAGCTTAAATCTGTAATTACACGCTGACTATTGCCAAAATCATTAAAGGTTTGTGTAATAAATGCTCCCAAGAATAATGTTCTGTAACTCGCAAAATCAAAGTTATTGTACATGATTCTTATGTTGTTAGCAAACGAAGGTTTTAAATCAGGGTTACCCACAGGGAAACTTTGCGTATTGGTGTTATCTCTAATTGGTTGTATCTGATCTATACTAGGTTGGTTTGTACGCCCATCGTAACGAATGAACAAACGTTTACTGTTGCTAAAGTTATATCTGAACTGTGCAGAAGGTGTTAGGTTGGTAAAGTTTTGTTTAAATTCTCTTCCTGTACTTAGGTTATCATTTTCACGATTGGTTCTTTGTACGGCTAAGCCCACATTCCAGTTGTATTTTTTCTCGTTACCATTAAAGCTAAAGCCTAGAGAATTGGTCAACGTAGTGTTTTCAAATTCGTTACTATAATCTATATTCCTAAGATCATATTGTCCTGTAGCATTATTAAAATCATAAACAAAACGCTTTTTATTGTCGCGTGAGTAACCATTCTGATAGTTAAACTCCAAGCTTAGCGTTTTAGACAAAGGTTCTGTATAAACCAAACGCGCCGTATTGCTTAATGATGAGGTTGAATTATCATTTAATTGATTAAAGCCTTTTTGCTCTATCGGGCCAGTTATCGGGGTAAGCGTTTCAGGGTTATTTACATAGTTATCTGCATCGCTATCATTAATATTGGTATTGATATTTAATGATAACGTACGACCACGACGCACAAATTTCTTTCTGATTAAGATACTGTTGCTAAATGATGGTGTTGTTGTATTACTATTCTGTATTTGTTTACCAACCGAAGTACCTATTAACGTTTTTCTTTCGTAATTCTGTAAACTTTGGGCAACATTATCTGTGTAAGACAAATTGGGTTGTACTCTTATAGAAGTACTTGAATCTATTTTAGTATCAACCATAAAGTTTAAACGGTGATTTAAACGCTTGGTTAAGCTTTCTGTTTCGTTTTTATTGGTTGTGGTATTGCCACCTATAAAGTTTTGTGTAAATGAGTTGGTATTTAAGTCTAATTGTGTTTTGTTGAAGAAATAACTTCCGCTGATCTGCGTACCATCATCATAAGTATCGGCAAAGTTAAAACCAGCAGCATTGGTAGTTGTGATACCTTGTTGCTGAGCGCCACCGCCCATACCTCCCATGCCACGCATACCGCCGCCGCCAACACCGCCACCAAAGTTTTGTTTGTTCACATTATTAAATTGACCTATTAAGGTTAATTGCTGTGATTTATCAAAACGGCTGATACTTAGATTTACATCATATCTATCATCTGTTCCATAGCCTACGCTGTTATTGCCCACGTACCCTTTATTTTTTACACCGTTCTTGGTAACGATATTGATGATTTTCTCACGATTACCATCATCTACGCCAGAGAATTTAGACTGCTCAGACATATCATCAATGATCTGGATTTTATCTACCATATCAGCAGCTAAGTTTCTTGTAGCTAAAAGCGGATCGTTACCCATAAAGTCTTTACCATCTACACGTACTTTTTTAATGGTTTCGCCCTGTGTAGTTACTGTTCCATCTTTTGACACCTCTACGCCCGGCACCTTTTTTAACAGGTCTTCTACAACGGCGTTTTCCTTTACTTTAAGTGTAGATGCGCTGATCTCTAAAGTATCTTTTTTAACTACCACAGGAGGTATTTCTGCTTTTACTTCTACCGTATTTAAATTAACACCAGTATTTTCCATTGAAATCTCGCCAACATTTACACTTGTTTTTGCGGCAGTAATCTCAAAATCTTTGGTAGCTGTTTTTAAGCCTATAAAGGCAACATATAATCTGTATTTACCTGAAGCCAGGTTAGAAATGCTAAAACTTCCGTTTGAGCCACTATTAGTACCTCCAACAGTAGTCGAATCACTTATTCTTTTTACTGCCACAGAGGCATAATCTACAGGTGTTTTATCTTTTGCGTTCACTACCTTACCACTTACCGAACCTTTGTTCTGTGCATAGGCAAAGAACGTTGTAAGCGTAAGGATAAAAATCATTGAAGTTTGTAAAAACTTATTCTTCATGTTTATTAATTATAATGTTTCTTATAAATTTTATACCTTATCAGACTTGCAAGTCTGATAAAAGTTTGATTGGTGATTTAAAAAATCAGGTAACATTTTAAATACAACACACATCACATTAAAAATCAAACACTTATCAACCAAAACTCATACCAAAAAAATACCAGTATCAGTTAAAACAATAGGGATAATAAGCTAAAAGGAAATAGATTTAATGTATAAGAAGTATTTTATACCTTACATTTTAAACCTTGTGTAGTTTGGTTTAATTAAGCATTAACTAAATTTTATTTATTTGTTATTGAAATTAGACTTGTGGAGCAATACGTAGCTAAACACGCCCATAAAAGTTCCAATCATATCACAGGCAAAATCCCACCACTCTGCAGAGCGATAAGTAAATACCTTCCACTGGAGTAGTTCAATACCCCCGCCAATAACAACAGAAATAAGGATAATTTTAAATATGGTTAAAGAGCGAAAACTGTAATTGTGCTGATATTTTATCTTTCCGTAAAACAATAATATGGTTAGCACAAAAAAGAAACCTAGATGTACCAATTTGTCAAATCCGGTAAAGAAAAGCTCTGAGTTGCTCGCTTCAGATAGATTGATATTACAAAGCACTAAGATAAATACCGCCCAGACAAAGGCCCAACGATAGCTTCTTAGTGCTTTGTAACTCATATTTATGTTATGCTCCCACTAAAGCTTTGTATTCTTCAGCGCTTAACAATGTATCTAATTCTGAAGGATCATTGATTTTAACTTTTACCATCCAGCCTTCTCCATAAGGGTCTGTGTTAACCAATTCAGGATTGCTTTCTAACGCATCGTTAAATTCAAGTACCGATGAAGTGATCGGCATGAACAAATCTGATACAGTTTTAACTGCTTCTACTGTTCCAAAGACTTCGTCTTTACTTACATCGCTGCCAATAGTGTTGATGTCTACATAAACGATATCTCCCAACTCACGCTGAGCGAAATCTGTAATACCTACAACGGCTTCTTCTCCTGTTACTTTTACCCATTCATGGTCTTTAGTGTACTTTAATTCTGATGGAAAGTTCATTTTATATAATAATTTAGTTAAAGTTTCTTTTGCTCACAAAGTTAACCATTTGTTACAATTATATGGCATTAATTTAAGGTAGCCCGCAGGCTAAAACCAAAATTGCTAAAAGATGTGTTAAACGATTGTGAGGTATAAGGTTTGGTAATATTAGAATCGTAAAATATTTTTAAATTAAACCGTTGGTTTAGCACGTAATCTACGCTCGGTCTTAAGGAAATGTTCTTTGCCCCAGATGATACTTCTGCTTCACTGATATCTGCACGGTAAATAACCGTTTTATTATCACGAACGGCCACATCTAGCTTAAAGTCCATGTTGTTATC
>DDEP01000155.1 GCA_002336465.1 Pedobacter sp. UBA1951 | reverse complement strand
AATAATTCTGTGTGACAAGTAGAGGAATTAACCTAACCAACAGCTTACCTACCAGTTAACCTAGCCCGCAAAAACTTTCTGTTACAAGTACCTCTACATTAAGCACATAAAACATATCTTTGGGTATAAGGATAAAAGCAGGTATGGAAACCTGTACGGATCAACATCTTCTCTAAAATTGAAAATATGAAAGTAGCAGTACGTCTCATTTTAAGCACAGCCTTATTTCTTACTTTAACATGCTTAACGCTCAATACAAAGGCGCAAAAAGCAGATCAGTTTGCCAAAGTAGATTCATTAGCACTTGATGCTAAGCCCAAAGAAGCTTTGGCTCTGATCAACAAGTTGTATGCAGATGCACAGAAAAATCATGATACCAATCTGCTGGTTAAGTCTGTAATTTACCGTATGCTGTTTCAGAGCTACCTTACCGAAGATGCTTTTGCAGAAATCCTTAAAGACCTTAAAGAAGCTGTTGCAGCATCAAAACAACCCGAAAAAAGCATATTGCAATCGGTGTTAGGCCAAATGTACTGGATTTTCTACATGCAAAACCGTTTCCAGATTGCTCAAAGAACATTGGTAGAAGGCGATATTGGCGATAACATCAGAACTTGGTCTGCACAGAAAATAAACAACGAAACCGTTGCTACCCTGCTTGCTTCTTTGGAGCAGAAAGAAATCTTGCAAAAGACCAATACCGAACAGGTAATGCCATTACTTAAAAACGATAGCACCAATATAGACCTACGTCCTACTTTATACGATGTTTTGGCACATAGAGCACTCGATATCTTTGCCAGCAACTATCAGGGCATTACACCTTTTGATATAAGTCTGCCCTCTTTTTCTACGATCAGTAAAACCGCCTATTTTAGAAATTACAATTTCAATACTAGCAACGATACCAACTTTAATGTACAGGCACTTAAGATCTTTCAGGAGCTGATCAAGCTGCACGAAAAAGATAAGAATCAAGCAGCAATGGCCGATATAGAGCTTAAAAGGATAAAATTCATTTACCAAAATACCTTAGAAGACAACAAAGTACAAGTTTACTATAACACCTTAACCGAAATGGCCAGCCATTTTAAAAGCACTGAAATCTATGCCGATTTTCTATATGAACAAGCCATATTACACCGAGACCGGCAACTACCAGCAGATAGCAATAAAAATCTAATCAAAGCTGTTGAGCTGGCAGAAAAAGCCATAAAGGCATTTCCTTTAAGTTCGGGTGCACAAAACGCAAGAATACTGCTTGCACAAGCCAAAGAAAAAGAGCTGAACCTGCAGTTAAAGGCATATGTAATGGCAAATCAGCCTATGCAACTTCAGGTATCATACAAAAATACAGATACCTTATACCTAGATATTTATCGCATGCCTTTTGATATAGGCACCAAGTACAGGAGACCAGTAAATGCAGACTATAAAGAGTGGATCAAAAACAAAAAGCCTCTCAGGTCGGTACGGATTATCTTACCTCAGTACAACGATTATCAAACCCATACCTATCTTACCGCATTAGAGGGGTTACCTTTTGGCAACTATCTATTTACTAGCTTAGATAAAGAGAAAGCTAACCAAGCCACAATAGGTCGCTATAATACTGTTTTGGTAACCAACATGGTAGTGAGCTCGCGTGGAAAAGAAATCGAACGCATTGAATACCAAATTACGGATGCAAAAAATGGCGAACCATTGGCAAATGTAAAGATAGAATGTCTAGAGAATGAACTTAAAGTTGCGCCCGCCCAAAACATATACCTTACCAGTGATAAGGGAGTTAGCCTCATACCTACAAAATCAACGATCAATACGCTGATTACCCACAACAGAGATACGCTGATGATCAGCTCTTACAATAACTATTACAAAGAGCCTGATCCAACAAAACGAGTGATCTTATTTACCGATAGACCAATTTACCGCCCCGGACAGATTATTTATTACAAAGGCATTTTATTGGAAGGAAATACTGAAAAGAACCAGCTGTTAACACAACAATCAGTAGAAGTAAGCTTTAGAGATGTTAACAACAAAGAAATTGAAAAGATCACACTTAACACTAACAATTTTGGTTCATTTCAGGGCTCATTCAATATTCCAATGGGTAAACTGAACGGACAGATGACTATCACCACACCTTACGGAAGGGCTATAGTGCAGGTTGAAGAGTACAAACGCCCTACTTTTGAGGTAGTTTTTGACCCTCCAACCCAAAAATACAAGCTTAATGATAGTGTTAAGGTTTATGGTAAAGCTATTTCTTTTTCAGGTTATGCGGTTACCGATGCCAAAGTCTCTTACACCGTTATGCAACGCAACTTACCAAGCCTTGGTAATTTCAGATATATAGGCCCACGCATAAAGCAGGTCGCATCTGGTACTACCCAGACAAAAGACGGCGGTAAATTTGAAATCAGCTTTATGGCTGATGCCGATGATTTGAAAGAGAATTATGTATTTGATATTAAAGTGGTTGTTACTGATGGGAATGGCGAAACCCGCGAAAGCTCCAAATCCATAACCATTGGTAAAAAAGATATTTTATTGAATACCAACCTAGGTCAACAGCTTATTCTAAGCAAGCAGACTGATACGGTTTCCTATACCATTACCAATTTAAACGAACAGCCCATAAAGGCGAGCTTTAAAACAGAATGGTTTGCCTTAACCCCTCCCGGGCGCTTAACCAATAACAGTATTTTCAGCGCCGAGAAAAATAGTTTAAGCCGCGAAGAATTTATCAAGACTTTTCCTTACGATGAATATGGGTATGAGAACAACCCCGAAAAATGGGCAGTAGGAAAAAGTGTTTGGAAACAGAGGCTCAATAGTGACAATGGTAAGTTCGACATCAAAATTAACGAGAGTAACTTCTTACCTGGATTTTATAAAGTGGTAAGCCATGCCATAAATGCAGCAAACGATACCCTTACACTGAACCAGTACATTAGGATATTTAACCAGAAACCTTCTGAGATTTTAGTACCCGGAGAATGGCTCATAGCCGATAAAACTGAGATTGCCCCTAATGAAAAGGCCATATTCAGACTTGCTGGCCTAAATGCAGACAGCCGATTATACTATGAGGTTTATTATAAAAACAAGATTGAACATGCAGAATGGGTAAAAGTAAACGCCTTACAAAAAATCATTGAAATAGCCGCCAAACCCGGATATACAGATGGGTTTGCCGTACAGTTTACCATGATCAACAACGGCATAAGGTACAATAGTTTGCAAGAGGTTAAGATCATTGATCCAAAAACGCAGTTAGATATTAAGTTCTTAACCTTTAGAGATAAACTGCAACCGGGCGAAAAGGAAACATGGAAACTGCAAATTAGCAATAAAGCAGGCGAAAAGGAAATGGCAGAAATGGTTGCTACGCTTTACGACAGCAGTTTAGATAATTTTAGAAATCTTACATGGGATAGAAGCTATACAAAACCTTCTTTCAATTACAATAAGTACACTTGGGATTATTACCAAGCTTACATTAGTTATAGTTTATGGCTATCTTATAGCAATAGTTCTTATCACAACTTCGTAAACCGCCAATACCCAGAGCTTAACCTTTATGGCTTTAACTATTATGGTGGATACAATGGGGCCTACCATACCTATCTACAGAATTTAGATCAGGAAAAGAAAAGAAACTTAAAGCTACAGGAATTAGCTAAAAGCAAACTGGTTTACGGCTTGATTAAAGATGGCACAAGTGTGCTATTTGGTGTAAGCATTAGCCTCAACGAAAAGCAGGCACAGACAAGCATCGCAACAGATGGCACGTATGCCATTGATGCCAAACCCGGCGATAGGTTAACCTTTAAAATGATAGGCTATAAAACGCAAACCATTATAGTGAGCAAGCAAAAACGCATAGACGTTAACTTAGAGGCTGATAAAGCCGCTCTTAATGAGGTGGCTGTTACCTCAGCACAGAAATTAGTACTACGAGGTTCAAGGGCTCCATTGGCAGGGCTACCCATGGGCGTTCAGAACCAAGCCAAAGAAATTATTCAAGACAATAAGGTTTATGATTTTGTATCGATGGAAGGTTACGATGCTAAAACAGGAATGTACATGGTTAATGGAAAACCCGTTTATATGAACCCTCAGGTTACACCGCGCACCAATTTTAACGAAACGGCTTTTTTCTATCCACAGCTAAAAACCAATGAGCAGGGCGAAATCAATATAGAATTTACCATACCGCAATCGTTAACCAGATATAAGATGATGGGTTTTGCGCACACCAAAAATCTCAAAACCGCTTACGTAAGCAAACAGCTCATTACGCAAAAACAATTAGCAGTTATGGCTAATGCCCCACGTTTCTTACGTGAGGGCGATACGATTGTGTTCAGCGCTAAGCTCAATAATCTTGCAGGTAAAGCGCTCAGTGGTACTATTACCTTAGAGCTAAGAGATGCTTTAAGTGGCAAGGTCATTAACATTAACGAACCAAATAGCCCATTAAATCGCTCTTTTAATATTGCCGACCAGAAAGATCTAGCACTAAAATGGGCTCTGCATATTCCTTATGGCTTACAGGCTGTTACCTATAAACTGATTGCACAATCTGGCAAATACAGCGATGGAGAAGAGATGACCATACCTGTGTTACCTAATGCGATCTTGGTAACCGAAAGTTTACCGTTAAATGTAAGAGGAAATACCAGCCAGACCTTTACTTTAGATAAGTTGCTGAAATCAGGTGGTTCTTCTACCTTACGCACACAATCTATCACTTTTGAATATACCTCAAACCCTGTGTGGTATGCAGTACAGGCCTTACCATACCTTATGGAATATCCTTATGAATGTGCCGAGCAAACTTTCAGTCGCTTTTATGCCAATAGCTTTGCCACGGGCATCGTAAATAGTTCGCCACAAATCAAATCGGTATTTGACCAATGGAAAAATATGCAGAATGGAGAGGCGCTGCTCTCTAACCTTGAAAAGAATGCAGAACTGAAAACCATCTTGCTCGAAGAAACACCATGGGTAAGAAATGCAAGCAACGAAACCGAACGCAAAAAACGCATAGCCACTTTATTTGACCTTAACAGGATGCGTTACGAATTAAAAAACAATTTTGATAAGTTACAGGGTATGCAATTGGCTAACGGCGCTTTCCCTTGGTTTGCGGGCATGCGTGAAGACCGCTATATTACACAGCACATCGTAATGGGCATAGGGCAATTGCAAAAAGCCGGCCTTATTGATCAGAAAGCATTTCCAACGTTTAAAACCATGACCAATAAGGCCATGATCTATTTAGACAATCAGTTGGTAAAAGATTATAATGATGAAATCAAGAATAATGGTTTTAGCCGCTTACCGCTACATTACTTATTTGCACGCAGTTATTTTGACCAAAAAAATACCAGCGCAGACTTTACCAAGGCTTTTGATTACTATTTGCGCAAAATAGGTTTAGAATGGAAAACCATGGAAACCTATCAACAGGCACAAGCCGCTTTGGTACTGTACCGCAATAACCAAAAAACCGAAGCGCTAAAAATTATTAACCTGTTAAAACAAACTGCACAACAGAGCAACGAAATGGGTATGTATTGGGCGGCCAATAAAAATGGCTGGTGGTGGTACCAAAACCCTATAGAAAACCAAGCACTACTGATCGAGGCTTTTGATGAAGTAGCCGATGATAAAAAGGCTGTAGAAGAAATGAAGATCTGGTTATTGAAAAATAAACAAACCAACGACTGGAGAACTACCAAAGCAACTACCGCAGCCTGCTACGCCTTGCTAATGCGGGGTTATAATTTATTAGCAGATAATAACGAACCCGAAATAAAAATAGGCAATACAGATATTACCCGTTACCGGAAACCTGACGCTGTAAAAGAAGCCGGAACAGGCTATGAAAAGATTACCATCACAGCGGCAGATGCCAAACCAGAAATGGGTAAGGTTGAGATCAAGAACAACAACGCAGGTATAGCTTGGGGTGGCCTGTACTGGCAGTACTTTGAAAATTTAGATAAGATTACACCGTCAAACACAGGAATAAAAATTGTAAAACAGCTATTCCTTGAAAAAACAGTTAATAATGGTAAAGTTCTGGTTCCACTAAATAAAGAGCAAGTACTTAGTCCGGGCGATTTGGTTAAAGTTCGCATAGAAATCTACGCCGATAGAGCCATGGAATATCTGCATTTAAAAGATATGCGCTCTTCGGGTTTTGAACCTGTAAATGTAATATCAAGATACAAATATCAAGATGGCCTGAGCTATTACGAAAGCACTAAAGATGCCAGTACAAATTTCTTTATCAGCTATATGCCAAAAGGTACTTATGTATTTGAATATCCACTAAGAGTAACCCACGCAGGTAATTTCAGCAATGGTATTACTTCCTTACAAAGTATGTACGCTCCCGAGTTTACAACCTATTCAGAAGGGATAAGAGTAAATGTGAAATAAATATTAAACGGGTAGAAAGTTTTCTGCCCGTTTTTTTGGTCACTTAGTTATAACCAATAGCTTTTATTTTTGTAAATTACTACTAAAGAACAGGTTTCGCATCACATTAAAGAATATTGCACTTTCAAAAACCTTATTTTTCAACTTATTAACACTTATAGGTTTTAAGGTTTTCTTTTTGGCTTGGGTTTTGTTTATTTCTCTCTGTAAAACATCTACCTAATTTTTAAGCATATGTTAGCAGAAGCACGTCAAGCAAGTTTTTCTATCAGCCAGGCTTTTGAGAAAAGCGAGAAAAAAGCAGTTACTAAAAGTACTTACAAAGAAAGAGTGAAAACAGATCGCTTGGTAATGTTGATCATGTATATCTTAACCATCTGTTCGGCTATTGTCGGTTCTATTTAAACAGTTCCTTGCTTATTAGTTTTATAACAATAGGGCATCAATTCTTTGCGCCTGTACAATATTTAGTTTTTCAGACCAGCTAAAAACAGTAAAATGCCCATCTTGTGATGCAACAAGGGCCAGTGCATCTTTTTGATCAAATACAAACTGGGCAGCAGATAAATGCCTTGTACCTCCAATCTTTGCAGGATGAATGACTTGGGCTCCGGCATCATTTATAGGTTCAAAAAACAGGATTTCTTGTATGTGCTCGTTGCTATGTGCCCGACTGGTTTTTACCCCAAAGGCTAACAACTCATATTCATCAGTAATAACCGTAGCACCATCTATAGCGGTTAATCCTCCTATATATTCTATCTCTTTCTTTAAAGCAGCCTGTAAATAAATCTCGCTAGCTATGCTTCGGTCTTTCCTTACCAAGTTGGCCAAGCCGTTGTAAGCAGGTGTAAGATGATAGGTTATGGGTTGAATAACAGATTGCTCCCACTTATGTGTATTTTGCGGAACAACCAAAACAGCTCCTCCCCTGCCATGCGATCGCACAGAAACGGCAAGTTGTATCATTACATTGAGGTAATCGTTATGATTAGTAGGGCCTGCAACATCTAACAAAGCAATCAATATACCCGGGCATTCTCCTATTTTCTCAGCTTTTTTCTGATTGATAAGCTTAATCTGTTCGCCTTTTAAAACCGCTACGTTGGTAAACTTTCCAAATCCATGGATACGCCTGTGCTTGATCACTAAAAGTGCCGGATCCGACACATCAACCACCAAACAGCAATTGGGCATGGTAAGCGTGGTTCCCCACACATAAAGATCATAGCCATCGTGCCAAACACCCAAATAGACACCACTACGCTCTACGCCGGGGGCTATTTTGGTTAAAAAATTGGGGTTTAAAGGTAAAGTATGCTTAAACAGTAGGGCTTTGCCAGATTGCTCAGGGGGCAAGAAAGCTAAAGATATTTTTGCAGAATGCCCTTCTTCTTTACGCAAGCTCACCCAAAAGGCAACATCTACAATAGCTTCTATTACCCTCGCTGGGGGTTGTGGAGCAAGATCAACCTCTCCGGCAGCACTCGCCTCTTCAAGTAAAGTGGCAAAGTGTTCTTCAATTAAAGGAGCTACAATTTTTGCGGCTTGGTAGGTTGCCCTGTTGATCATGCTTCTAATTTAAAGATTTAAGCTAAGAAGTTAAGAACATGGCTTAACTATTTTAAAACATTACACAGTTGTGTTCGTAGCCTATTTCTTAACCTACATCAATAGCTGTAAACAATTAGCAACTTACTTTTGTCATATCAAAACACAGGAGGAAAAAATGGCACAATCAATTATTCATAAAGCAAGCAGTCGTGGTACGGCGGATCATGGTTGGTTAAAAAGTTACCATACATTTAGCTTTGCGGGTTACTATAATCCCGAAAGAATAAATTTTGGGGCGTTAAGAGTTTTAAACGATGATTTTGTTACTGGAGGGATGGGATTTGGTGAGCATCCTCATGACAACATGGAAATTATCTCTATTCCTTTAGAGGGCGATTTGCAACATAAAGATAGCATGGGTAATATGGCAACCATAAAAACTGGTGAAATACAGGTAATGAGTGCCGGAACCGGGATTTATCATTCTGAGTACAATCCAAATCCTGAAAAACCCGTTAAGTTTCTTCAAATCTGGTTATTTCCTAACAAAAGGAATGTAACCCCAAGGTATGATCAGCAAAAAATTGACGACCAAACCAAGAATGAGCTTGTACAGATATTATCGCCAAACAGTAACGATAGCGGAGTATGGATTTACCAAGATGCTTGGTTCAGTTTAGGAAATTTTGATGCAGGCATCTCAAAAACCTATAAAATGCATAAAGAGGGAAATGGTGCTTACATCTTCTTATTGGAGGGGAACCTTGAGATTGATGGCAAAACCATTGAAACCAGAGATGGATTTGGAATTTGGGATACAGACAAAGTAGAAATCAAAGCTTTGAACAACAGTAAATTTTTACTGATGGAAGTACCGATGCAGTTCTAAAATGAAAAAAATCCTGATCATTGGCACCCATGAACCTATAGTAAAAACAATTGCCCGTTTGATTGAAAAGAGCGGGCAATTTATTGCTGAAACAGCTTTTGATATAGCCGAGGCTATACAAGCCTGCAAAAAACATGAATTATGCCTTATACTGATAGGTGCAGGTATTAACAAAGCTGATGAGCAACGGTTAGCACAATTCCTTAAAGCACATTACCCAAGTATACCTGTAACCAGACATTACGGAGGAGGCAGTGGCTTGTTATGTGCAGAAATATACCAAGCTTTAGATATCTTACCACAAACTTAGTGAGCAGATGATAATGCTCACAATGAAGCTAAAGATTGCTTATGAAGGCCGAAGAGTAAAAAGCCATTGAATGGTATCTTTCAAAAAGCACTCATTAATATTAAAAAAGGTTGTTTAAAAAATCTTGAGATTCGTCTTTATCTCTACAAAGAGACCCTGAAATAAATTCAGGGTGACGATCGACTTTTTAAACAACCTCCTTTATCAATCTGTTAAGATCAATTACTTATAAGTTGCTGCCAGTTTTAATGCATTGTAGGTATTTACAACCCCTCCAGTTACAGATAAATCTGCAAAAGGTACACTTTCAGCTTTTCCGTCTTTTGTTACGGTTACATTATGGTTTACTTTCTCTACAGATTTCATGATGATCTCTTTAACCTGTACAGCAGTTAATTTAGGGTAATAAGAACGAATTAAAGCGGCAAGGCCTGCAACTACAGGAGAAGCCATACTTGTACCATTCTCATCTTTATACTGTTGCTCTGGATAAGTAGAATAAATATTATAACCCGGGGCAAAAACATCAACGGTTGTTTTTCCGTAGTTAGAAAAACCTGCTTTTAGGTTTTGGTTATCTGTAGGTGTTGAGGCACCAACAGTAATCCATGAGCTTGCTATACTTCCATCTAGGTATTTGTTAGTAGGAAAGTTATTCTCTACATCTAAATCTTTATTGTCATTACCAGCGGCATGTACCAATAAAACATCTTTGCTCACTGCATATTTCACAGCATCATCAACCACTTTTTTATCCCATGAATAAGCTTTACCAAAACTCATGTTCAGAACTTTAGCACCATTATCTACTGCATAACGTATAGCATTGGCTACATCTTTATCACGTTCATCGCCATTTGGCACATTGCGAACCGCAAGGATAAGAACATTATCAGCCACTCCTTTTATACCTATATTGTTGGTACGATCGGCACCAATGATACCAGCCACATGGGTTCCGTGCGATGCATCAGGACCTTTTACATCATTATTACCATAATTTTTCTCATTGCTGTTATCTGGATTATCGCCTACTATGCCACGTGGATCGTAGTTAAGATTTAAGTTATAGTTAACTTGATTATAGTAATAATCGTAAGCACCTTTGATACGCTCCTCATAAAAGGTTTTGAAATCGCCTTTACCCATATTCCTGATCACGTTATTACGAATATTGGTCTCCGTTTGTCCGCTTGGTGTATAAGCACGCAGTTCTTCAACCGTAGGGTTGTCTTTACCTACTTTTTTAACCAAATCATCAATTAGATTTTTAACTCTTGTAGCACCCTCCAAACCACTTTTTGCAGTTTCAAGGTCTCTTTCCATTGTCTCTTTGTTTTTTAAATAAGCTTCAAAAGCAGCACGGTCTTTTTCTGCAACATTCTGAGCTGTAGTATTGGCAAAACGTTTGCTATCGCGACGTACTAAACGGGTTAATTCTAAGGTTTCATTATTTACCGAACCATCTTTACCTCCTACAAAATTCCATCCATGTATATCATCAATAAAACCATTTTTGTCATCGTCTTTGCCATTATTGGCAATTTCTTTTTTATTTACCCACATTACACGCTTTAAATCCTCGTGTAGATAATCTACTCCTCCATCTAATACTCCTACAATTACAGGCGTAGATTTTTTGCCTTTCAGCAATTCGGCATATGCTTTTTCTGTACTGATGCCAAATACACTGTCGGTTTTAAGATCAAGATTTTGCCAGTTTGCTTTTTCTTTTTGTGCAAAAGACATAAACGGTGCCGTTGCCAAAAGGGCTATTGCAACCAGTTTTTTAATTTGATTTTTATTCATTTTAAATTGTTTTCTTAATTATTTTCTCCTATTTATCAATCTTCAGGCCATATTTAGCCAATAAGCCCGGCAATCCCCAAAGCGCAAACCTAGCCTTTTTAATTAAATTCTGTTCTGGGTCTATTACAAAGTTAGCTGCCTGCCTAAAATCTGCACCACTTAGGTTTGTTTGCATAAATACGGCTGCATCTAGATTGCTGTCTTCAAAAACAGCCTCGCTAAGATCGGCCTCAGAAAAATCAGCCCCAATTAATGAGCAGCCTTTAAATATTCCTTTTCTGTTTCTTCTTTTAAAAAACACAGCATAGTCTAACAAACAGTTGTAAAAGTTAACGCTAAAAAAGGTCTCATTAGTACGACTAAAATCTGTACCTGTTAATTTGCAATCTTTAAAGGTTACGTTGTTCAATATAGAACCATGGAGCTTAAGCATGCTGAGGTTACAATATTCGAACTCGCAATCTACAAATGCACAATGGTTAAGACTTATTTCACTGAAATCTATGGTAGAGAAAGTACAATTCTCAAACTGCATAACATCTCCTGAAAACCGAGGCAAATCGGCTTTTACAAATTTGGAGTCATTATAGTACACGGTTTTTCCTGTTGACATTTCTACGGTTGCAAATTACACATTTTGTGGTATCTCAACCATTAAGCTGTAATTTTAACTCCCGTATTTACATTTCTTTTACCAAAACTAATCTATTAGCTCTTTAATGGTGGCGTGTATTTCATCTAAATCAAAAGGCTTACTGACGTACGCATCTGGACTGGCATCTTCGCTCATCTTTTTGCCTTTTACATTTGCCGACATAACGATTACAGGGATATGTTTTGTGAATTCATCATTTTTCAAGTCTCTGCAAATATCTATTCCATTGCCATCAGGCAGCATCACATCTAAAATAAACAAATGTGGAATAGAGTCTCTAAGTTGTTCTTTTAATTCGGCAAAACTGGATGATATCTGTACCTCGTAATTTTGGTCGCTTAACAGGTACTCGATGATGTAAGCAATATCGTGATCGTCTTCTAAAATATGGATACGTTTTTTCATGTAGTGATGTATTTTTATTATAGGTCTAAATATACATAATAGATTATATTATCTAAAACTCTGAATTATATCTGAGGAGGCTAAATGCATAAGCACAGCCCAACAATAAAATAGTGATACCCGCCCAAAGCACATTATAACCAAACTTCTCGGCAATGTAAAAGCCGCTTGAAGGGCCTACCACTTGTGCAACAGACCAGCTTAAGGTATAACCTCCGGCATATAGTCCTCTGTTATTGTCGCTACTCCTATTCACTACAAACTTATTAAAAAAGGGAAGAGAAAGCATTTCTCCACAGGTAAATAAAATGATACTGAGCACAGCTAAAACCAAAGGTGCAAATTTTGGCAACATCAGTACCGCGAACGAAAGACCGACCACTACCACTCCCATCACTATAAAATAGATTGAAGACCGCCTATGTTCAATCTTACTGATCATTACCATTTCTAAAATGGCAATAATAATCCCATTTAAACCCAATACAAAACCAATCAGGGCTTCATCTAAATGCCATACATCCTTATAAAATACCGGAACCACTCTAAACATCAAGAAAAAGCAGGTAGTAAATAAAGTAGAAAGAATTAGAAATTTAATAAAAAGCATATCCTGCCATGGTTTTCTGATTTCTCCAACCACTTTTTCTTTGGCATGCTTTAAGCCGGTTTTTACCGCAGGAAGCACCAAGTATATGGCTATGGCAACTAATATGCTGATGGTGCCATCTACGAAAAAAAGCAGTTTATAATTTATAGAGGCTAAAATACCGCCCATACTCACCCCAAATGCCCAACCTATATTGGTAGCCAAACGGTTTAATGAATAAGATCGGGTTTCGGTTCCTTTGGCAGCATAAGAAGCAATAGCTGCATAATTTGCTGGCCTAAAAGCTTCAGAGAAAAAGCTGATTACCAGTGCCAACATACAAAGGGTGTTAAAATCTTTCATAAACGCAAACACCAGAAAAAATGAACCACCTACTAAAGAAGCGATGATCTGTACTGGCCTAAACCCAAAAACATCAGTAAGCTTGCCTCCTGCCGCAGCACCAGCAATTGCCCCAAAACCAAACAGAGAAATGATAATCCCTGCATCTGATTCTGGTCTGTGCAATGCCTGAGTTACATACAACCCCATAAAAGGTACGGCCATAAATCCGCAACGGTTGATCAAGATTACTACACTCAAAATCCAAGTTTGTCTGCTCAGACCCGAAAAGGATGTTTTATAGGCATTTATAATTTTTGCAAGCATATGATGAGAAATGAATGCCAAAATTAACTATTCAATCATGAAATCTATTCTGTATTTTTGATATTCAGCTTTCCCCCTGATCAATCATTATGTCAACAGAAATCAAATGTCCTAATTGTAATCATACGTTCCCTATTGAGGAGGTAATGGCCGAAGAGTATAAAAAAGACCTGAGAGAAAAGATGCAGCTTTTTACCAAGCAAAAGGAAGAAGAATACAAGAAGAAAACAGAAGCATTTGAAAACCAGCGCAAGGAATTAGAACTCGCTTTTGAGCAACGTTTGGTACAAGAGAAAAATGCAGCTCAAACCACTGTGGCAGAAAGTATAAGAAAATCGGTTACTGCCGATTTTGAGAATAAACTTAAAGTTCTTGACGATGCAAATAAAGAAAACGAAGAGAAACTGAAAATTGCCCGTCAAAAAGAATTAGAATACCTGCAGAAAGAGAATGCCATTAAACGCCGCGAGGAAGAATTAGAACTTTCCATACAAAAGAAACTGGTAGAAGAGCGTGAAAAAATGGCGGTTGACATCAGGAATATTGAAAATCAACGCTTACAACAAATAGAGCTAGAATTTAAGTTAAAGTTGGCCGAAAAGGAGAAACAACTTGAAGACCAGAAAAAGCTTGCTGAAGAAATGAAACGCAAGGCCGAGCAAGGCTCAATGCAGTTACAAGGCGAAATACAGGAACTGATCCTGGAAGAGCTGCTCAGAGTAGCTTTCCCTTTTGACCTGATTGAAGAAGTAGGCAAAGGCGTACGTGGTGCAGACTGCGTACATAAAATAAGGAACCAATTTGGGCAGGAATGTGGCTCTATTATTTACGAAAGTAAGCGCACCAAAGATTTTTCTATGGAATGGATCGAAAAGCTGAAAAAAGATATGCGTAGCATGAATGTTGATGTAGCACTTATTGTTACTCAAACCTATCCTAAAGGCATGAGCAGTTTTGGCGAGAAAGATGGCGTATGGATTTGTTCTTTTGATGAGGTTAAAGCCGTTGCCCATATTTTAAGAGACGGCATCATTAAGTTATTTAATGCATCAAAATCTCAAGAAAACAAGGGCGATAAAATGCATATGCTCTATGATTACCTAACCAGCAATGAGTTTAACGAACAATGGAAAGCCATAAGAGAAGGTTTTATGAGTATGAAGCTTTCTATACAACGCGAGCGCGATGCGATGGAAAAGCTGTGGAAATCAAGAGAGAAACAGTTAGAAAAGGTACTCTTAAATGCTGCTCATATCAGGGGTTCTATTGAAGGGATATCTGGAAGCGATAATATTCAGCTTAGTTTAGGCGAAGATGATGAAGATCTTCTTCTAGGTTAATCTATAGTTGCCGAAAAACGATATGCAGAATTCTAATCTCCTACAAAAGTTATCCATTGTGTTAAATATGAACAGAGTTGCCTTATGGTTGTGCATTTTACTTTGCTCCATATTTTACACAAATGCAAGCAGGGCACAAAACACACGTATCAATATTCCATTTAACAACAATTGGAGATTTGCAAAAATAGCCGATACCGCACAAGCCCGAGATCAATGGCAAGCTATCAGTCTTCCTCATACTTGGAATGCAGTTGATATGCAAACAAGCAATACCTTTTATGAAGGCGAGGCTTTGTACGAGAAAAACTACGTATTTGATGAACAGTTAAAAGGAAAAAGAATATTTATACGTTTTGAAGGTGTGGGGCAAGTTGCCGACTTATATGTTAATAATATCCTAATAGGCAGTCACAAAGGAGGCTATAGTGCTTTTGCATTT
The DNA here is from genome assembly GCA_002336465.1 of Pedobacter sp. UBA1951. Taxonomy (GTDB): domain Bacteria; phylum Bacteroidota; class Bacteroidia; order Sphingobacteriales; family Sphingobacteriaceae; genus Pedobacter. The sequence continues at coordinate 7,429 of DDEP01000155.1, read as the reverse complement.
GATATTTCTTATGCCATTAAATATGGTGAAAACAACCTGATCAAAGTAAAAGTAAACAATAAAGCACGTACAGATATTATTCCTGTTAATCATTTCCTTTTCGGGATTTACGGAGGGATTTACAGACCCGTAAGCCTAATCATTACCAATCAGATCAATATCGCTGTTACAGATTACGCTTCACCTGGTGTTTACATCTCTCAAAGCAACGTGAGTAAACAAAAAGCCGATCTTAATATTGCTGTTAAAGTAGAGAATCTTAGCGGATTACCCACTTATGTTAGCATAAGAAATACCATTTTTAATAGCTCGGGCAAAGCGGTAGTACAAAAAACTACCAAACATTTGCTCTCGCCAATGGGCAGACAAGAGTTCACACAAAATCTTTCTGTAAATGACCCCATATTATGGAATGGACTTGAAAACCCATACTTATATAAAGTAAGTACAGAAATTCTTAAAGAAGATAAAGTAATAGACCATATTGATCAACCTCTAGGTTTACGCAAAGTAGAACTCATTGCGGGAGAAGGCGTTTTTCTCAACGGTAAAAAATATCCCATGTACGGCGTTGCTAGGCATCAGGATCGTTGGGCATATGGTAGCGCATTAAGTAATCAACAACATGCCGAAGATTTAGCTATTATCAAAGAAATGGGTGCAACAACTATAAGATTGGCACATTACCAGCAAGCAGAATACATGTATGCAAAAGCCGATTCTATTGGGTTCCTTATTTGGGCAGAAATTCCGTTTGTAAATACATTTACTCGTGATGAGGCCGATAATGCAAAGCAACAGATAGAAGAATTGGTTAAGCAAAACTACAACCACCCCTCTATTTATATTTGGGGCTTGCACAACGAAGTTTATGGCAAAACACCAGCAGATTACCCCGCTGTTTTAACCCGCGACCTGAATGATCTTACCCAGAAGTTGGACCCTTATCGTTATACAGGAGCAGTTAGTGGTTACGCAGAAATGAACAGACCTACCAATTTAAACGCACAAGTGCAAGGTATCAATCATTATTTTGGATGGTACGGCGGTAACATAGGCGATTTAGAAAAATGGGCGCAAAACATAGAAAAAAATTACCGGGGTTATAACCTGATCTTATCTGAGTATGGAGCCGATGGCAACATTTTTCAGCAGCAGGAACAAGCAACCTTACCCGATAAATGGGATTATACTTCTCCTTTCTATCCTGAAAATTTTGAAACCAAAACCCATGAAAAACAGTGGGGCATTATTGTCAAACATCCTGTAATATTAGCTTCCTATATTTGGAATATGTTCGATTTTGCTACCCCAATGTGGAACAGGGGAAGTTTAACCGCCCGTAACATGAAAGGACTGGTTTCTTTTGACAGGAAAGTTAAAAAGGATGTGTTTTTCTGGTACAAAGCCAACTGGAGCAAAGAACCTGTTGTATATCTAACTGAAAGAAGAACCGTTGAACGTAAAAATGCAATAACACCGATTACAGTATATTCAAATCAAGGAGAGCCGACTTTATTTGTGAACGGAAAAAAGGTAAATACTATCCCTACTATTGGTGAAACTACTGTTCATTATATATTTAACGATGTACAGCTTAAAAAAGGGAAAAACAAAATAAAAGTTATAATTAAAAATAACGGAAAAACATTTAGTGATGAAATTGAATGGGTTTTAAAATAATGCAGAATAACTTTTAAAACATTTAGGCATATGAATAAGTTTATTGATTAAACTAAATCTCAATACAATGAAAAAAAGAACTTTAATTTTAGTAGCAGCCGCATTGCCATTTATGTTTAGCTGCCAGCAAAGCAGCAATGGAGAAAAAGCCGCAAGCAAAAAAACCGTATTGGATACCGTTAAGCAATGCTACATTGCAGGTTATGAGAAAGACAGCGCTTTTTTAAAACTCAAAATGACCGATACAGTTAATGTATTGGGCGATTTAACGATAAATTATGAGAACAAGCCTGCCAACGTAGGTACTGTTCAAGGTAAATTTAAGGGAGATACCCTATACGTGGATTATACTTATAAAATAGGAGAGAACGATAAAAGCTCCTATTCTAATCCATTAGCTTTCTTAAAGAAAGATGGCAAATTGATGATGGGTGTGGGACAGATAGAAACAGCTTATGGTCGTTCCTATTTTGTAAAGGACAAACCAATCAATTTTGAAAGGGGTAAATTTGCTTTTGAAGAAAAACCTTGTAAATAATGGTTTAAAAAAAGAAAAGCCATGGAAGTTAACTTCCGAGGCTTTTTTATAATAGATATGAGCTATACTAGTAAAGTGTAAACTCTACCCTTCTGTTTTGCTGACGACCAGCTGCAGTTTTATTGGTTGCAATTGGTTGATCAGGACCATATCCTGTAGCTTCGATACGTGAAGCATTTGCTCCTCTTGAAACTAAGTAAGATTTTACAGATTCTGCTCTTTCTTTAGATAAACGCATGTTCAATTCTCTCGAACCTGTGTTATCTGTGTGACCAGCTAATTTCAAGCTAAAGTTTTTCTCTACCAATAAGGCAGCTACTCTATCTAAAGTTGCATAAGATTTAGATCTGATAGTTGCTTTACCTAAGTCAAACTCTAAATTACTGATTGCATCTTTAACAATTTTACGATCTGCTTCTGTAACAATAACTTTTTCTGTTACTTGTGGAGCAGGAATTTTGATAGGACAACCAGAACCATCTACAACTGTACCGGCAGGGGTTCCTGGGCATTTATCAAATTTATCAGGCACTCCATCACCATCACTGTCTTTAGACAAATCGTTTATATCAGAACGTAGCTTAGCATTTTCAGCTTTCTGTGCATCAAGATCAGATCTAAGTGCATTAGCTGTGTTTTTTGCATCTAAAGCCTCTTGGTAAGTGGCAGCAACCGGACTGTAGAAAGCCAATTGTTTTCCTTTACCTAATGCAAACTCTAAACCTGCATAAGCATAGTTGTACTTATCGTTGTTGTTATTAGCTTCCAATCCGTCAAAATTGTCAGCATCAACAAAGTTGATAGTCCAACCTAAATCAAAGTTTACACCTTCTGATAAACGGAACTTAGCTCCAACACCTACTGGAACAACAAATTTGTTAACAGCTGGGTTAGTAGTTTGAACTCCGGTTCCTGTAGCAGTAGTAGTTGTTTCAAAATTAACTAAACCTGCACCTGCACTTGCATAAAGTTGTGCATTGTTCTGTTGTTTAAACATACTCCAATTAACCAGATTTAACGCACCGCTTAAAGTAGCCGAATACCTAAGATCTGTTGAGTAAGCACTAACAGGGCTACCGGTAATTACAGCACCGCTGTTGAATGCTTCGGAGTTATCTCCTTTCACTTTTCCTCTTACTCCGTCTAAGCGTAACGAGAACGATGGGGTAAGCTGGTTTTTAATGTACAAACCATAACCAAAACTTGATTTCCAGTTTGAAAAATCATTCTTACCGCCTAATGGAGAAACACCTGTTAATGCACCAGCATTTACACCGATTGACCATGTTTTAAATTGAGGCTTCGGATTTTCCTGTGCTTGGGCAACGCCTCCAATAAATATACCAGTTAAAGCAACTGATAGTGTTTTTAGATAATGTAATTTCATAACGTTAGATTTAAAATCGTTTTACTCCTAATAGTTGACAATTGACGTACCAAGCATTCCCAAAACAAACACAACTACTTAAATATCAGCAAATTATAAAAATAACTTTATTGTTACACAAGAAGTAACCTGTATATTTTTCTATACAGATTGCTCTTTAAAATCACTCAATCTTTGAAAAAAGTCTAAACCAATATTACATTTAAACACAAAAGGCAGGAGATGATCTCCTGCCTTTTATCAATCCTATTAAATTTAAGATTTTACCATCCTCCAGCAGCATCATCTCCTCTTGGGTCTGCTCCTGTTTGTAGCATGCCATTAGGTTTAACTAAAATAGCATCTACCCTTCCAATTGCGGCTCTTTTAAAGAAAGTATAACCTTTTGCTTCAAGTCGTTTAATCTGTTCGTCACTTAATGCCCCTTGCTCATAGTCTATTCTATCTGGTAACCATTGATGATGTGTTTTTTTGGCACTCACTGCCTCCTGCATATCCATACCAAAATCCAAAACATTTACGATAGTTTGAAAAACAGAGGTAATAATAGTTGATCCACCCGGAGTACCTACTACCATAAACAATTTACCATCTTTTTCTACAATAGAAGGTGTCATAGAGCTTAGCATTCGTTTCTGAGGAGCAATAGCATTTGCCGCACCACCTACCAAGCCAAATAAATTAGGGCTTCCAGGTTTTACCGAAAAATCATCCATTTCGTTATTCAATAAGAAACCTGCTCCTTTTACAACTACCAATGAACCATATGAACCGTTAATTGTTGTCGTGATTGAAATGGCATTACCTTCAGCATCTACAATTGAAAAATGCGTAGTTTCATCTTTCTCCTTTACATTAAAAGTACCTGCTTTAACAGCAGAACTTGGAGTAGCTTTATCAAAAGAGAAATCGGCCATCCGTGATACATTATAATCTTTAGCCAATAATTGCTTTTGAGGCACATTCCAAAAATCAGGATCACCTAAATGCTCTGCCCTGTCAGCATATACACGTCTTTCGGCTTCTGTAACTACTTGTATGGTTGAATCTGAAAGGAAGCCATATCGTTTTAAAGGATAAGGCTCTACCGATTGTAACAATTGAATTAAAGCAATTCCACCACTTGAGGTAGGTGGCATGGTAATTACTTTATATCCTCGGTAAAATCCTGTAACGGGCTTTCTCCATACAGCTTTGTAATTTTTAAGGTCGGCTTTAGTGATAATGCCTCCACCACGCTGCATCTCTTCTGCTATATAATCGGCAACAGAGCCTTCGTAAAATCCTTTAAATCCTTTTTCTTTAATTAGTCTTAAAGTATTGGCCAGTTCTGTTTGTATTAAAAGGTCTCCCTTTTTCCAAGTATCTGCTTTAACTAATGCAGTTCCTAACGGATTATGTTGCTGAAAACGTTCTTTGTGTCTATTAAATTCTCCTGCTTGTTGCTCAGTAATTGAGAAACCTTCTTTAGCCAGTTTTTCTGCAGGTTCTACTAGCTCTGCCCATTTTAACTTGCCATATTTTTTATGCAGCTCTACCATACCCGCAACCGATCCTGGTACACCAGATGCCAAGTGCCCATACAAGCTCTTATCTGTGATTGGATTCCCCTTTTCATCAAGATACATATCTTTAAAAGCTGCCGCGGGAGCTTTTTCTCTAAAATCTAAGCTATTAATTTCGCCTTTATTTGATCGGTAAACTGCAAAACCACCGCCTCCAATATTTCCCGCATTGGGATAAGTTACTGCCAATGCAAATTGTACTGCAACAGCTGCATCTGCGGCATTTCCGCCTTTCTTTAAGATTTCAACCCCTACTCTGGTTGCTTCAGGATGAGCACTCACCACAGCACCTTTTTTAAATTCCTGTGCCTTGTGGAGTTCTTGGGCTTTTATATTGTAAAAGCCATTCGATAAAATAAATAATGTTAAAAATCCTTTGGTAAATGTAGCTTGGGTTTTACGGATGATAGTTCTCTGCATCTTTATAAATTTTCTCTATGATATCTTTATTTTTTTCTAGTATTATTTTACGTTTTAAACTTAATTTAGGTGTAAGCTCTCCACCATCTATGCTCCACTCTTTATCTAAGAGCGCAAATCTTTTTACCTGTTCCCATCTTCCAAAATCTTTATTCGCCACTTCAATAAGTCGGTTAAACTTATCCAGAACCTGATCATTTTTAATCATTTCTTGATTGGTGGTATAGCTTATCCCTTTCACAGCGCACCAGTTTTTCAGGGTTTCAAAATTAGGTACGATCAAAGCCGAAGGAAATTTACGGTTTTCACCCAACACCATCACCTGCTCTATCAAAGGTGTTTCTTTAATCTTGTTTTCCAACATTTGAGGAGCCACATATTTGCCTCCTGCAGTTTTAAATATCTCTTTCTTCCTATCGGTAATTTTCAGGTAACCATCTATCAACTCGCCAATATCGCCAGTATGGAACCAACCTTCTTGATCTATGCTTTCTGCAGTAAGATCTTCGCGGTTGTAATAGCCCTTCATTACATTATGGCCACGCGTTAAAATTTCTCCATCTGCGGCTATCTTAACTTCTACTCCCTTAATTGGCCTGCCCACTGTTCCAAACATAATGGCATCAAAGTTATTTACACATATCACAGGCGATGTTTCTGTCAATCCATATCCTTCAAATACAGGCAATCCGGCTGCCCAGAATATCCTCGCTAATCTTGGGTTTAACGCAGCTCCACCAGATATGATTACCTTAATCTCTCCTCCTAAGGCTTCCTGCCATTTCTTAAAGACTAATTTACGAGCTATAGATAATTTAACATTATACCACCATGTATTTGTTACATCATAACGTTCTGCAAGTGCCACAGACCAAAAGAATATAGCTCTTTTTAGTCCAGTTAACTCCTTGCCTTTTTCCATGATTTTATCGTAAACCTTTTCAAGCAACCTCGGTACCGTAGAAAAACCACTAGGTTTTACAGCCTGTATATCGGCTACGATGGTATCCATGCTTTCAGCATAATAAACAGAAAGACCTAAATAGGCGTATAAGTAGGATATCATCCTCTCAAAAATGTGGGAAAGCGGTAAAAAGCTTAAAGTTTTTGTAATACCCGGAGGCAAGAGAATTGCAGAATTTTTAAAGTTCTGAACCAAGTTATCGTGGGTTAACATTACGCCTTTAGGTGTACCTGTTGTACCGGAAGTATAAATAATAGTTAAAATATCTTCTGCCTTTACCTGTTCTCTGTATGTCTCCAAATCAATATGATCAGCTTCTTTACCCTGCGCAATCAGCTCGTTCCAGTTTGCAGCTCCTTCAACCTCATTTAAAGTATATATTTTAACCGGATGATCTACAGTTGCACAAACATTTTGCATTTTCTGATAAAGCGCTTCATCGCCCACAAATACAATTTCTATTTGTGCATTTTCAACAATAAATTTTACATCATGTTCTGCCAACGTTGGGTATAATGGAATTTGATAAGCCCCTAACTGCATGATCGCATAATCGCATATATTCCATTCGGGCCTATTAGAAGACATAAGNNNGTGTACTGTATTTATTCCAGCTGCCGTTAATTTTGCCGCTGATGAATTCGTCTTTAGGAAAGTTTTCAAGGTTGTATTTGATGAGATCAAAAACACGAGTTATAGTAACAGGCATATGATTTAGTATTTAAGGCCAAACAAAATTTAATCTATTGCTTTTATATTGAGACTAATTTAGCAATTTTTTAGTGCAGAATTACTATGCAAGCATAATTTTTTATTTCGTTTTGCAGAGAATTAGCTATTAAAACGATGCTTACATTTCTGTATTTTAATTT
>DDEP01000237.1 GCA_002336465.1 Pedobacter sp. UBA1951 | reverse complement strand
TGCTCCAAAGCAAAAGGGCAACCCATAAAAGTATTTTTTTCATCTACTCCATAAAACTAACAAAAAAACATTGCTGTAATCTATAAAGCAAATTAAACTGGGATTAAAATACAATTAAATTTCAAGCTGATTTTCTGAGTTTATAATGCAACATTTCTATTATTAAAAAGTTTATCCATTTCTTTATTGTTATTTTAGTTCCTTGTTTTTATCTAATTATCCTAAACATGATTAAAAAATTTTTACCTGCTTTTTTTCTGTTTACATCTTCCTTCGCTTTTGCACAGGATAAGTTTGTAGAAAATGTTGTTAAAGAGGCCAACCAAAACTCACAGCTTGAAAAATTAGCGCACGAATTGATGGATGTGGTCGGTCCCCGTTTAGTGGGAAGTCCTCAAATGAAACAATCTAATGATTGGGTTGTAAAAAAATACAGCGAGTGGAATATCCCTGCTAAAAATGAAAAATGGGGCGAATGGCGTGGCTGGGAACGCGGTGTTACCCATGTAGATCTAATAAGTCCTCGTTTAAGAACACTCGAAGCCACACAATTGGCATGGAGCCCTTCTACAAACGGAAAGGCAATTAGGGCAGAAGCCATTATCTTACCTGAAGTGATTACAGATTCTGTATCGTTTCAAAAATGGTTACCTAATGTGAAGGGTAAAGTGGTTTTAATTTCGCATAACCAGATTTCTGGTCGCCCTGATGATAACTGGGAAAAATTTGCAACCAAAGATCTTTTTGAAAGATATAAAAAAGATAAAGCTGATGCTGCCAAAAGCTTTAGCCAGAACTTAGCTAAAACAGGCTTAAATGCAAAAGCATTAGCACTTGCACTGGAAAATGCCGGAGCAGCAGCTATTGTGATCAACAACTGGTCTCAAGGCTTTGGTGTAGATAAAGTTTTTGGTGCAAACACCAAAAAAATACCTACGGTTAACTTCTCTGTAGAAGATTATGGATTGGTTTATCGCTTAGCTAAATTCGGTTCTAAACCAGTAGTAAATATCGTATCTGAATCTAAAGAAAATGGTGTAGTACCAACTTTCAATACCATTGCAGAAATCAAAGGAAAAGAAAAACCGAATGAGTATGTAATGTTATCTGCTCACTTAGATTCATGGGATGCTGCAAGCGGAGCTACCGATAACGGATCTGGAACCATTTTAATGATGGAAACCATGCGTATCTTGAAAAAATTCTACCCTAACCCTAAAAGAACCATTTTAGTTGGTCACTGGGGTAGCGAAGAACAAGGATTAAACGGTTCTCGTGCTTTTGTAGAAGATAACCCTAAAATAATTGACAACCTACAAGCGTTATTTAATCAGGATAACGGAACCGGACGTGTAGTAAACATTTCTGGACAGGGTTTTGCTAAAGCTAAAGATTATATTACCAAATGGTTAGAAAAAGTACCTGATACGATTAAGAATCAAATCAAAACCAGTTTCCCTGGCATGCCAGGCGCAGGTGGTTCAGATTTCGCTTCATTTGTAGCCGTAGGTGCTCCAGGCTTTTCTCTAAGTTCTACCAGTTGGGATTATGGTACTTATACTTGGCACACTAACCGCGACTCTTATGATAAATTAGTTTTTGACGAGATTAAAAACAATGTGGTTTTAGCAGCTATCTTGGTGTATATGGCTTGCGAAGATCCAGAAAGAACCTCTCGTGAAAAAGCTGAGTTACCGGTTAACCCACGTACAGGAAAAGCGGCCGAATGGCCTAAACAGCAAAAAGCTACACGTAAAGGCGGTATAGACTAAACCTAAAATCGTTTTACAAAAAAGGCTGTGGTTAATAACCACAGCCTTTTTTTATTTTTATGCTAACTTCTCGTAAGTTCGGTATAAGCGGCAGTCAAACTCCTTTGTATGCCATCTCCACTCCATTCTGATACACCCGGTATTTGGGTGGTTTTTAAAATTTCTTCTTTTGATTTTCCTGCTTTGATTTCTTTAGAAACAAAAGTTAATAGAGATTGCAAGTAATGCTGAAAAGCTTTTACATCCTCTTTATTTCCCGTTATTTTATAGGGTTCTAAACTATGCCCAAATATAAAAATAGTGTCTTTATCAAACTTCTTCTGAATTTGCTCCAAAGCTAGTATCCAGTTGCCAATATTTGCACCATTATCTGTGTCTATATAAGGGTACCTACGATTAAAGACCAAGTCTCCTGCATGAACAATATTGGCATTTTCAAAATGGTAGATCACATCGCCATTGGTATGACCTGCGCCAAAATAATGCCCTGAGATTTTTTCTTTGCCCAGTTTTATGCTCCAGTTTTTATCAAACGTAGTATCAGGTAATAATTGGTTAGAAAGATTATTTGCTTTTTCGGCAGCTTTCTTTTGATTTTCTAATGAATTCTTATGAGCTACAACATGTTCGGCAAGATTTTTAAAAGCAATATTACCAGCGGTATGATCACCGTGATGATGCGTGTTCAGTAGAAATTTGAAAGGTTTCTCTCCTAATTTCTTAAGCTCAGCAATGAGATTAGGTGCAGAGTTTGGAAACTGTGAATCTATGACCAAAAAACCATCTGGACTATTAAACCAGCCAATGGTTCCACCTTGTTGGGTAAAAAAACCAATATTGTTACGCAAGTTTTCAAACTGAAAGTTTTGGAAATTACCCCTGTTCGCAAATGCATCTGATTTAAAGAGTGCCAAAGCAAGTGCCGATAAAGCAGATTGCTGTATAAAATTTCTTCTGTTCATAATCTTATAAGCTATAACTGATATTAAATTTAGCATTTTATTTTGCCTTTATCAATTCTGGCAAAACAAAAAAAGCCGCTTAATAAGCGGCCTTTTTGCATTGAAATATATTTTTAGTTAGCGGCTTTAGCAGCAGCTTTGGTAGCGTCTAAAGATATCGCAGATTTATCAAATCTGATTTTAGTACCACCTTCTACCTCAATTAAGAAAGTAGTTTCATTAGATCCTACGATCTTACCGTGAATACCGGCAGTAGTAATTATTTTATCGCCTATTTTAAGCTCTTCAACAAGTTTTTTATGGTCTTTAGCTTTTTTCATCTGAGGTCTTATCATAAAGAAATAAAAAACGACCATAATCAATACCATCGGAACGATAGTACTAAATAATTGATTTCCTCCTGCTTGTAAGATTACTGTTAATAACATATGATTGTGTTTTAAATTGATTCTATTTATTTTCTGTTACTTCGCCCACCAAATGTAATGCTTCAAAAGCCGGTTGGGCATTTGATATGATGGTTACCACTTTATCTTGTTTACCCATTTTTCCATGGCTGTCAAAAATAACTTTGATGATAGCCTCTTCGCCCGGTTTAACCGGATCTTTAGGATATTCAGGTACCGTACAACCACAAGTTGCACTTGCGCTTGATATGATTAAAGGTGTTTTACCTGTGTTCTTGAATTTAAAGTCATAATGAATTTTTTCACCCGTTTTAATGGTTCCAAAATCATAGATAGCTTTTTCTACCGTAACCTTTGGTGCATCTTCCAATGACACTTCGGTAATACCTTGTTCCTTACTTGATTCTGCAACAGTTTTTCCGGTATTTTTACAGGCCATTAAACTGACAGCGATAAAAACTCCTGTTATAACTTTTTTCATTTGTAAATTATTCTTCTATCAGACCTCTTCCAATCTTTTTAATACTATTGGATTTTTTCAGGTCATTCAAAATTTTGTCTAATATACCATTAATAAAAGTATTACTTTTCGGTGTACTGTAATCTTTTGATAAATCTAAATATTCATTAATGGTAACCTTTACTGGTATAGAAGGAAAGTTCATCAGTTCGCAGATAGCCATTTTCATTAAGATGGTATCCATTAAGGCAATACGCTCAGACTCCCAGTTCTTTGTACGCTCAGCAATCAAATCTTGGTATTTATCATCGTTCTTTAAGGTATAAGCGAAAAGGTCCTTTACAAATCTGCTATCCTCTGCCCAATCGGCACTTATAGGAGTTAGTTTATTTTCAAAAGGATCATCAGACGTAAAATTCTTAATGGTTTTAGCCACCATGCCCTGCATCACTTCTCTATCAACAGGCCAGTTAATGAAATTATCTTCAAATGCCTGAATAACATTGGCGTTCTTCAACAACATTTTTCTAAAAATGAATTTGATGATTTCTTTAGAGCTTTCTAAGGTTTCTTCAAAATCTTCAGCCAAGTAAGCTTGGTATTCTTTAGATTCTTTCAGTTTGTTAAAAACTGCTTTAATGAGTTCTGGATCTGAGAACCAGTTAATTCCGTATTTTTTAACCAAAGCTACATAATCAGGGTTTTGCTTTAGAACGTTAGCAAATTTGTTATGTAATAGTTTTTGATTGGGATTTAAATCTTCATGTGTAGGCAAATGCTTGTTAGCTCTCTCGGCAGCGTCATGTGCAGTATATTCTGTGATATCTACAATTAAAGCAAGCATAGAAATGTACATTTCATATACATCATCAATACTCTGCATCAATAGCTTCTGACTGCTAACTACATCTTTCTTCTCTGTGGTGTACCAAGCAAAAATATTTTGCATGGCTTTAATTCTTAAGTGCCTTCTGTTTAGCATAAATAAATGTAAGAACGATTTTTTTTATTATTAAATGTGTGTTTTATATTTTAATATGAAGATTTTATTTTTTTGATATCGCTAATTCTCTTTTCGGCAATATGTGCCGCAGCACTGTTTGTTGGTATATTTTCTTGTTTTGAAAGTTTGATTACTTCTCTTGTAGCCTCGTAAATGTTCTCTGTTAACTGCATCGTACGTTTTTTTCCGAAACCTGTAAGTTCAGAATAACAACTGATCAGCCCGCCTGCATTGATTAAGTAATCAGGAGCATATAAAATTCCTTTGTCTAACAACATTTGACCATGTACTTGCTCATCTGCCAATTGGTTATTTGCAGAACCCGCAATAATGGCAAATTTCATGCTCTTAATGGTTTTATCATTAACTGTTGCGCCTAAAGCACATGGAGCATAAATATCGGCACCTATGGTAAAAATTTTATCTGCTTCAATAGGCTTTGCTTTATACTTTCTGGCAATCATTTGAAGTCTGTCTTCATTGATGTCACTCACGTAAACCTCAACATTTTCCTGTCTTAAAAGTTCTACCAAATTCTCACCCACATTTCCGGTTCCTTGTACCACTACAGATCTTCCTGCTAGCATATCGGTACCAAAAACTTCTTTAACACAAGCTTTTATACCTAAAAAAACACCCTTTGCAGTAAATGGAGCTGGGTTACCTGCACCGCCAATAGACTCAGGAACGCCAGTTACAAAACCCGTTTCCATCCGTATAAACTCCATATCACGGGTGGTTGTACCCATATCTTCGGCAGTAATGAATTCTCCGTTAAGATTCTTGATAAACCTTCCGAAACTACGCATCAGCGCTTCGGTTTTTATCTTGCGTGGATCGCCAATGATCACCGCTTTACCTCCTCCAAGGTTCAGGCCGGTAATTGCCGATTTATAGGTCATGCCTTTCGAAAGACGCAACACGTCTTCAAGTGCTTCGGCTTCCGAAACATAATTCCACATACGAGTACCTCCCAAAGCAGGGCCTAAAGTTGTATCATGAATGGCAATAATGGCTTTCAAACCAGTATCTGGATCATTACAAAAAACAACTTTTTTATGACCTGAAGCGGCCAATTGATCTAAAACTGAGGGGATAATAGCATTATGAACAGACATACCAAATAGTTTGAAGCGTAGAGCCTACAAAAGTACTATAAACAACTATAAAAAAAACATTTTTGTTTGATTTTTAAATATTTTGAACAAAATTTCTCCTTTTGTTACCTTTACACCTACATGAAAGAGCTACTGTTTCTCAACAAATATTTTATCAAATATAAATGGAGGATTATTCCGGGGTTAATTTTCGTAATCATATCCAACATGTTTCAGGTTGTTCCGGCAAAAGTGGTGGCTCATGCATTCAATTTAATTACAGCCAACATTAGCATATATAGGCTTTTTAATGGTTTTGATCAACAAAGCTTAGCTTATGATATTTTTGGTTATGGCCTTTTGTTTTTTGCTTTGCTTATTCTGTTGCTATACCTATTAAGAGGTTTGTTCCTGTTTTTTATGCGCCAAACGCTTATCCTAATGTCGCGTCATATAGAGTTTGACATGAAGAATGAGATTTACGCCCATTACCAAAAGCTGAGTTTAGGTTTTTACAGAAGAAATAACACTGGCGATCTGATGAACCGTGCTACCGAAGACGTTAACCGGGTACGCATGTACGTAGGTCCTGCCATTATGTACACAACCAATACCATTGTACTCTTTATAACTGCCTTAACTTTTATGTTCTTGGTAAATGCAAAACTGGCCTTCTATGCGGTTTTACCTTTACCTGTGCTAACATTCATCATTTATAACGTTAACACTTCCATCAACAAGAAAAGCGAAAGCATACAGCGGCAACTTTCCAAACTATCGTCTTTTGTACAAGAAAGATTCTCGGGCATACGTGTAATTAAAGCTTATGTAAGAGAGTTTTATGCGCAACAAGTTTTTGCAGAAGAAAGCAACGCCTATAAACATAGTGCCATGGGTCTGGTAAAAGTGCAGGCATTGTTCTTTCCTGCTATGTTATTGTTAGTAGGTATCAGCACCATTATTACGGTATTTATTGGTGGTAAACAAGTTATGGAAGGCACAATAACACCGGGTAATATTGCAGAATTTATCATATACATTAACCTGCTTACCTTTCCGGTTACTATGTTGGGTTGGGTAACCACACTTATACAAAGAGCGGCTGCATCACAAAAGCGGATCAATGAGTTTTTACATCTAGAACCCGAAATCAAATCGGGCACACATATCATACAACCTTTTAAGGGAGGCATTAGGTTTAACAACGTTAGTTTTACTTATACCGATACCGGCATCAAAGCGCTCTCAAACATCAATTTTGAAATAGAACCGGGAAAATTCTTGGCCATTATTGGTAAAACAGGCTCAGGGAAATCGACCATTGCCAACTTGTTGATGCGCATGTACGATGTTGGGCAGGGCAGCATTGAAATTGATGGTTCAGACATAAGAAGCCTGAACTTAACTGCTTACCGTAACGAACTTGGTTTTGTACCACAGGAAGTATTCCTGTTTTCAGATACCGTCAAGAACAACATTGCGTTTGGCATGGATCAAGTTACTTCCAACCAAGTTGAAGATGCAGCTAAAAACGCGGCTGTATATCACAACATCATGCATCTGAAAGATGGATTTGGCACCCTACTGGGTGAAAGAGGTATTACGCTATCTGGCGGACAAAAACAACGGGTCTCTATTGCAAGAGCTTTAGTCAAAGAGCCAAAAATCCTTATTTTAGACGATTGCCTCTCGGCTGTGGACACAAAAACCGAAGAAGAAATTTTAGGCAACTTAGGCAGAATCATGCAAAACAAAACCTGTGTGGTAATTGCCCATCGTATCTCTACCATAAAAAATGCAGACAAGATTATTGTCCTCGACAATGGACATATTGTGGAACAAGGTACACACATAGAATTGTTATCCAATAATAAGGTATATGCTGAAATCTATAGGAATCAGCTTTTAGAAGAAGAGCAACAATAATTTTTTTAAGAATGTGATTTTACTTTACATTCTTTTTGAACTTTGAAAATTAATATTTTATATTTACCCAACCAAAAACCAAATACTACGCACATACAATGGGAGATTACGACAACAAAGAGAGAGAAGAAGTTTTTTCAAAAAAGGTAAGAGCAGGAAAACGCACTTATTTTTTTGATGTAAAAGCAACACGTTCGGGCGATTATTACCTTACGTTAACTGAGAGCAAAAAAAGATTAGAGGATGGTGTTTTTGTAAAGCATAAAATTTTCTTGTACAAAGAAGATTTCGAAAAGTTTACAGAAGGTTTAACAGAAACTGTTGAGTATATCAAATCTCATCAAGATGTGGTTGAAAAACGCTATGAATACTCTGAAAACGGAGAATTCAACTCAAGATCTGAAGCTGACGATTTTACTTTTTAATAAAGAACTTCATAAAAAATCCCGGAAAAGTTTTTCCGGGATTTTTTTTATTTCAAGCTGGCTATCTGCGCCTTTACGTAATCTATAAGAGATACAATATCTTTTCTGAGCGGTTGCATCGTCATTATTTTCTGAAAATCATTGATTGATTTATTCAGCAAGGCCACACAATTGGTTTTATCAACGGCCTTTTTAATCTTATACGATTTAAAAATACCATAATCCTTATAAGCTATGCCTCTGTTCTGTAGAATTTGGATATCTTCCTCCCCGTTAATTTCCATAGCCTTGGTAAAATCTTTAATGGCATTGGCATAGAGGTTATCACGGGTTTGGCTCATATCCTCCTTAGAAGCATTTGCAATATTCAAATACGCTTTGCCTCTGTAGTAATAGGCAGAATAATCATCCGTTTTCAAGGCTACAAGGCGAGTATAAGTACTTACCGCATTCTCATAATCGGCACATTGAAAATAAGAATAACCTAACATTTTTAACACGTTAATATTAGATGGGTCATTACTGTCTGCTTTCTCTAATTGTACAACAGCAGTTTTAAAATCTCCCTTCATCCACGCCTGGGCACCAAGCTTCTCAAAATTACTTTGCGCAAAACTATTCGCAGCTAAACATACAATGGCGCCTAGCAATAAACTTTTTTTAACTTTTACCATTTAAGGGTTTCTTTTTATCTAAATATATAAAAAATCTTTGCAAAGAAAGTGCAAAATACATCTTTTACGATAATCTTTGCTTCTTTTAACGTAAAAAAGTGTTAAATATGATGGACATATTCTTTTTTTTAATACTGACTTTTTTACAGTACTTATAGCTTCTATATGCTTTGGCACAAGAGTTGAATTTTAGAATATCATAACAAAAAATAATTTAGTCAATCATAAACTGCCACATTGGCGTTTAAATCATATATAAATTTAATGAGCAAACAAGATCCTTTCGATTTTAGTAACGCATTACCGATCATAAGTGAAGACACAGAGTTTTTTCCGCTCATGTCTCAGCAGGACGAGGAAGACATGAACAACGAGGAAA
Organism: Pedobacter sp. UBA1951; assembly: GCA_002336465.1. Classification (GTDB taxonomy): domain Bacteria; phylum Bacteroidota; class Bacteroidia; order Sphingobacteriales; family Sphingobacteriaceae; genus Pedobacter. The sequence continues at coordinate 6,681 of DDEP01000237.1, read as the reverse complement.
CTCCCGAAATACTTTCTATTCTCCCGCTCAGAAACACGGTTTTATTTCCGGGTGTTGTAATTCCTATTACAATTGGCAGAGATAAATCTATTAAACTGATCAAAGAAGCCTACAAAGGCGATAAGGTTATAGGTGTAGTTTCTCAAAAAGATGTTTCTATAGAAGATCCTACTTTTGACCAACTTAATACGGTAGGTACAGTAGCACAGATCATTAAAATGCTGCAGATGCCCGATGGCAATACCACGGTAATCATACAAGGAAAACAACGCTTTCAATTGGTACAGGAGGTACAGTCTGAACCTTTCTTTAAAGCCATTGTAGCTAAATTTACCGAAACCAAGCATAAAGAAGACAAAGAATTTAAGACTTTGGTAGCTTCTATCCGCGAGATGTCAACGCAGATCATACAGCTTTCGCCTAATATTCCGAGCGAAGCAGCCATTGCCTTGAAAAACATCGAAAGTACTTCTTTCTTGATCAACTTCATCTCATCAAACATGAATGCTGATGTTGAAGAAAAGCAGAAAATGCTTGAGATGAACAACTTGCGCAAACGTGCAGAGACGATTATGGATCTATTGACTACCGAGTTGCAAATGCTCGAGTTAAAAAACCAAATCCAATCTAAGGTAAGAACCGATTTAGATAAGCAACAACGTGATTATTTTCTAAATCAGCAGCTAAAAACCATTCAAGAAGAGTTGGGTGGAAATTCTATAGATTTAGAATTTGAAGCTTTAAAAGCACGTGCTAAAAAGAAAAAATGGGCTAAAGAAACAGCAGAACATTTTGATAAAGAACTTGAGAAATTAGGCAGGATGAATCCTCAGGCACCTGATTATTCTATTCAGATGAATTATCTGGAGCTATTATTGGATCTGCCTTGGAACAATTTTACCAAAGATAACTTTGACCTTAAACGTGCGCAACGCACTTTAGACAAAGATCATTTTGGGCTCGAAAAAGTTAAGCAACGTATCATAGAATATTTAGCTGTTTTAAAGCTTAAAAAGGATATGAAAGCGCCTATCTTATGCTTAGTAGGCCCTCCCGGAGTAGGTAAAACTTCTTTGGGAAGATCTATAGCCAAAGCGCTTAACCGTAAATATGTACGTATGGCATTAGGCGGCGTAAGAGATGAGGCCGAAATACGTGGGCATCGTAAAACTTATATTGGTGCTATGCCCGGACGTATCATGCAATCTATTAAAAAAGCCGGAGCTGCCAATCCTGTTTTCGTATTAGATGAAATCGATAAAGTAGGTTCTGATTTTAGGGGCGATCCTTCTTCTGCCCTACTTGAGGTATTAGATCCAGAGCAAAACCATGAGTTTAATGACCATTACGTAGAAACCAATTTTGATTTGTCTAACGTATTGTTCATTGCTACAGCAAATACATTAAGCACCATACAACCTGCTTTGCTAGATCGTATGGAAATTATAGAGGTAAACGGCTATACTATCGAAGAGAAAATAGAAATTGCCAAAAAATACCTTTTGCCAAAACAACGTGAAGCACATGGTTTGGCAAGCAAAGACATTACACTTAAAAATAGTGTAATTGAAAAGGTAATTGAAGATTATACAAGAGAAAGCGGTGTACGTGGTTTAGAAAAGAAAATTGGCAGTTTGGTAAGAGGTACGGCCACCAAAATAGCAATGGAAGAACCACACGACATCAGTTTAAATGACGAAGATGTAGAGCGCATTTTAGGTGCCCCTATTTTTGATAAAGATCTGTACGAAGGCAATGAAGTTGCTGGTGTGGTAACTGGTCTGGCTTGGACACAGGTTGGTGGCGATATCTTATTTATTGAAGCGAGTTTAAGCCCAGGCAAAGGAAAACTTACCCTAACTGGTAATTTGGGCGATGTAATGAAAGAATCTGCTGTAATTGCACTTGCATACTTAAGAGCACATTCAGAAAAATTCAATATAGATTACAGATTATTTGATCATTTTGATGTGCATATACACGTTCCGGCAGGCGCTACACCTAAAGATGGTCCATCTGCAGGTATAACCATGCTAACTGCACTTACTTCTGCATTTACGCAACGTAAAGTAAAATCTAATGTAGCTATGACTGGCGAGATTACTTTACGCGGTAAAGTCTTACCTGTTGGTGGTATCAAAGAGAAAATACTTGCTGCCAAACGAGCAAACATCAAAGAAATCATTTTATGCAAATCAAATAGAAAAGATATTCTCGAGATCAAAGAAGACTACATTAAAGACCTCAAATTTCATTATGTTAGCGAAATGAAAGAAGTAATCGATCTAGCTTTAACCAAAGACAAAGTTAAAGATCCTATTGACCTGAGTATAAAATCCAATAAAGTTGATTAAGCTATCTGCGCTAAATAAAATCTTATCTTGTGCTTTGCTGCTAGTTGGTTTAACCCTACAAGGCAAAGCGCAAGAATACAAGAACGAATTCGGTTTTAAAAGCGATAATGACTCTTATTTATGGTACGGTCAAGATAGATATTACACCAATGGGCTTTTCGTTAATTTCAGGAGAGCAGTAAACCAACAAAAGTTGGGCAACAAGCTCGAAAAACTGACTTATGAACTTACTGCTGCCCAAAAAATGTATAACCCAATATCAGGCTACAGCCCGCAAAAAGAACGGCAAGACCGTCCTTTTGCCGCCTATTTATACGGGGCTGTTAATGTAAACCTTCTCTATAAAAATGAAAGCGCATTAAAAACAGGTTTAGAGATAGGTACAATTAATGCTAGTGCACTGGGCGAAGAAGCGCAAAAATTGCTACATAAAATTGTAGGTTTTTACGAGGTTGAAGGTTGGGAATACCAAATAAATAATGGAGTAACAGCTAACCTTACAGCACAATACACGCATTTACTTCACCGCAGCGAAGACCAAAAAACAGATTTTAGTTTTGAAGGGTATGGTAATTTAGGTACAGCTTTTAGTGGTGCTGGTGCTGGCATCTTATTCAGAACTGGTGCTATAAACCAATTGTTTAACAGTGCCTATACAAATGCAGTGGTGAGCCATAATGGCAAAACACCTAAATTGGTAAGAAATGAATTTTTCTTCTATGCAAAACCGCAACTGAATTATGTTGCTTACGATGCCACCATTGAAGGCAGTATGTTTAACCATAATAGTCCGGTAACTTTTGGCGTAAAACCATGGGTATTTGCACAGCAAATCGGTTTTAATTACAGTACACCTCGTTTTACTTTAGATTATCATCTTATTTTTAAATCAAGAGAAGTTAAAAGTACAGCTAAACCTCATCAGTATGGCAGTATATCTATGTATTATCGTTTTAATTAACAACAGAAAGCTAAAAGCCAAAAAACTATTAACGAGCACCTATTAACGAAAAACGAAAGTCTCACGTCTCGTATCTAAATACTAACATCTAATGAACATCGATATCAATCCCAGTTCGGTTTCTTTCTCCCCTCTTTCTTTTGAGCAAGTTGAGCTTTATTGGCCAAGCGTTTTTCTTTAACGGCTTTTGGTATTTTGGTTGCCCTTCTCTCCTTTTGTACCTTCAATCCCGACTTAAGAAGGCCAATCAATTTTAGCATTGCACGCTGCTTGTTCAGTAGCTGACTTCTGTCTTCCTGCGATACAATATGCAATACACCTTCACTATCTAGCCTTGAAGCCAATGTTTCTTTTAAACGGATTTTTTCTTCGTCTGTAAAAAAATCAACGTCATCAATATTAAAAAGTAATTCTACCTTACTCGAAACCTTATTTACATTTTGCCCTCCTTTACCCCCACTGCGTGAAGTTTTAAAGGTCACTACTTTTTTGATATCGTCTATTAATGGCAGCATGAATGTATCTTTTTAAAATTTGAAGAGGTTAAATTATGCTTTTTAACAACAAAACAAAAGCGCTACGTTTACAAAAAGCTTAACACCAGTTTATTAGAAAATTTTCTTAAAGATCATTTTGAAAAGTACCTTTATCCTAAAGTTTTAGATATAGCTTTTAAAGTCTTTTTTTAACTTTGCATTTGTAATGAGAAAAAATTTGGTTGTCGCCATTGATGGTTATTCATCATGCGGAAAAAGTACCTTAGCAAAGGCTTTGGCTAAGAAATTAGGGTTTATTTATATCGATAGCGGAGCAATGTACAGGGCCGTAACACTTTATTTCCTTAAAAACCAAATCGACATCAACAACATAGAAGCCGTTAAACAGGCTTTAGAAAAAATAGAACTCAATTTCCACTCACGAGATTACCAGTCTCATATTTTATTAAACGGCGAAGAAGTATCGGAAGAAATTAGACTGATGTACGTATCTGAAGCCGTAAGCCCCGTATCTGCCATCAAAGAAGTAAGGCATGATATGGTAAAACAACAGCAACGCATGGGCAAATCCAAAAACATTGTAATGGATGGTCGTGATATTGGTACTGCTGTTTTTCCCGATGCACAGATAAAATTCTTTATGACGGCAGATCCTAAGGTAAGAGCAGAAAGACGTTTCAGAGAACTGCAATCTAAAGGCGATACTGAAACTACGCTTGAAGATGTTTTTGAAAATCTTGCACACCGCGATTATGCTGATACCACGAGAGCAGAAAGTCCGTTAACACGCGCCGAAGATGCAATTGTTTTAGATAACACCAACCTTACCGAAGAAGAGCAATTAAAATTTGCTTTGGATAAGGTAGAGCCTTTATTAAAAAACATCGCTTAGTTGTATTTCTTTAACTGCCTTTTTCTATCTTTAATACATGATGAAGAAAAAAAGGCTAGCTTTAATGTTATGCGTATTTTTTACGTGCCATACAACCGCATTTGCGCAAAAAGGTTGGATCAACCTATTCAATGGCAAAGACCTTAAAGACTGGAACATAAAGATTAGCAAGCACGCTTACAACGAAAATTTTGGCAATACTTTTTACGTAGAAGATGGCATTTTAAAGGTAAAGTACGATGCTTATGATACTTTTAACCAACAATACGGACATATTTTCTATAAAAAGCCATTTTCGAACTATCTCATCAGAGTAGAATATCGCTTTGTTGGCGAACAGGCAAAAGGTGGCGAAGGCTGGGCGCTGCGCAACAGCGGTGTGATGTTGCATTGCCAGGATCCGGCAACAATGCTCCAAGATCAGGATTTCCCCATTTCTATTGAAGGACAATTATTAGGTGGCAATGGTAAAGACGAAAGACCAACAGGCAATGTGTGTACACCAGGTACTACCATAGAAATTAAAGATAAATTGTTTACCCCACATTGTCTCAACAGCAATTCAAAAACCTATCATGGCGAACAATGGGTTACTGCCGAGTTTCTGGTTTTAGGTGATTCTATTATCAAACATATCATTAATGGCGATACTGTGCTTACTTACAACCATCCTAAAATTGGCGGAGGCAATGTAAGCAATTACGATCCTGCCGTTAAACAAGATGGAAAAGCATTAACCGGTGGTTACATTTCTTTACAGAGCGAAAGCCATCCCGTACAGTTTAGGGTAGTAAAATTATTTGATCTGCAACCTTATGTAAATGACCAGAAAAAATTAGAAAAGGTTTTGGCAAAACTTAGAACAGAGAAATAAACATGAAAATTTCTCCTATCATTGAAGTTGCAGAACTTTTAAAAAAGCATAGATCTTCTGATCTAATTTTAGTTGATGCCAGCAATGGTAAAAATGCAAGGTCTAATTATGAGAATGAGCATTTAGAAGGCGCAATATTTATCGACCTAGATACTCATTTGGCAGCCGTCAAAAGTAATCCGGCCAATGGAGGAAGACATCCCCTACCTGATATTAAGGATTTTGCCAAAACTTTATCTAACATGGGAATTTCAGGCCATAGCCATGTGGTAGTTTACGATGATAAAAACGGTTCGAATGCCGCAGCAAGATTTTGGTGGATGTTAAAAGCTGTTGGCCATGAAAAAGTTCAGGTATTGAATGGTGGTTTGAGCGAAGCTAAAAAAAATCATTTTCCTTTAAGTTCAAAAATAGAATCTATAAAAACCCTAACAGAGCCCTATCCTGTTGATAACTGGCAATTACCTCTTGCCTCAATAGATGAAGTGGAAGCTGTTTCAACAGATCTGCACCATATTGTAATTGATGTAAGAGATGCCCAACGTTATGCTGGGATTACAGAACCGATTGATTTGGTTGCAGGCCATATTCCAGGTGCAATCAATATCCCATTTACAGAAAATTTAGATAGCAATGGGTTGTTTTTAAATCCTGAAATATTAAGAACCAAGTACGAAAAGAAATTCGATACGATTAATAAAAGTGAAAACATTATTGTACACTGTGGTTCTGGTGTAACTGCATGCCATACACTATTGGCAATTGCTTATGCGGGATTAGACTTGCCAAAACTTTATGTAGGTTCATGGAGTGAGTGGAGCAGAAACAACAAAAAGATTGAAACCGGAAACCAATAAAAATACATTAACGACAAAAATCTAAAAGAATAATCAGGATAATACTTGAACTCCTGATTTCATCAGTGGCATTTTTGTAGCTACAGTATTTTGGGGTTTATGGCTTTTACCTTTTGGGTACTTAGTTTATAAATCAACATTCTTACCTAAATTTTTAGGCATTCTTTTAATGCTGGGTTGTCTAGGTTATCTGATCAATTATTTCGGAAATACTTTGTCTGGAAATTATGGTAAAATAGGAATATC